>JBKQWH010000380.1:0-10334 GCA_052139635.1 Capsulimonadaceae bacterium | reverse complement strand
TCGCACCGGTACTCGCAGTCCACGACAGCGCCACCTGCGCGCTTCCTGCCGTTGCCGTCAGACCGGTCGGAGCGGCCGGAACCGGCGGCTCAGGGGTTGCGGAGGCCTCAGTCGACTGCGCCGACGTCCCGCCGCCGTTGACAGCGGCCACTTTATAGAAGTACGTGACCCCGTTGGTGAGACCGACGTCGGTGTATGTCGTGGCGACGGCCGTTCCGAGCGGAACCGAGCCTTCACCACCGGAAGTAGTGGAGCGGAATACGTCGTAGCTCGTTGCGCCGGTGCTGGCCGTCCAGGACAGCGCCACCTGCGTGTTCCCCGCCGTGGCGGTCAGACCTGTCGGAGCGGCCGGAACAGGCGGCTCGGGTGTCGCAGAGGCCTCGGTCGACTGCGGTGATGTCCCGCCACCGTTAACAGCGGCGATCTTGTAGAAGTACGCAGTGCCGTTCGTCAGACCCGTATTGGTGTAGCTTGCCGTGGTGACGCCGGTGACAATCGCTGTCGTGCCCTCGCCCCCGGTCGTGGTCGCACGGTAGATGTTGTAGCTGGTTGCCCCGGTGGTTGCCGTCCAGGACAGCGCCACCTGCGTGTTTCCCGCCGTGGCGGTCAAGCCGGTCGGAGCGGCCGGAGCCGGCGGCTCGGGCGTCGCGGAGGCTTCGGTCGACTCTGCCGACGTCCCACCACCGTTGACGGCCGCAACCTTGTAGAAGTATTTGACGCCGTTTGTCAGTCCGGTGTCAGTGTAGGTCGTGCCAGTCGACGTGCCGACCGCCGTCGATCCCTCGGCGCCGGTTGCGGTGCCGCGGAAGATGCTGTACGACGTCGCACCGGTGCTCGCAGTCCAGGCCAGCGTCACCTGCGCGTTGCCCGGCGTGGCTGTGAGGCCGGTCGGAGCGGCCGGAGCAGGCGGCTCCGGCGTTGCAGACGCTTCCGTGGACTGAGCCGAAGTCCCACCGCCGTTGACGCCCGCCACCTTGTAGAAGTACTTGACCCCGTTGGTCAGGCCGGTGTCGGTATAGGTCGTTCCGGTCGTCGTCCCGACCGGCGTCGAGCTCTCGGCGCCGGTCGCGGTGCCGCGATAGATATTGTACGACGTCGCGCCGGTACTGGCTGTCCAGGAGAGCGCCACCTGCGTGTTACCCGGCGTGGCGGCGAGGCCGGTCGGGGCTGCCGGAATGGGTGGCTCGGGCGTGGCCGACGCCTCGCTCGACTGCGCCGAAGTCCCGCCGCCGTTGACCGCCGCGACCTTGTAGAAGTAGGTCGTGCCGTTTGTCAGGCCCGTATTCGTGTAGCTCGTACCAGTGATGCCGGTGGCGATTGCCGTAGCGGACTCCCCACCTGTGGCCGTGCCACGGTAGACATTGTAGGTCGTCGCGCCGGTGCTCGCGGTCCAGGAGAGGGCCACCTGAGAGTTGCCCGCCGTTGCGGTAAGGCCCGTCGGGGCGAGCGGAATGGTTGGCACGGGCGTGGCGGACGCCTCGTTCGACTGCGCCGACGTTCCGCCGCCGTTGACCGCCGCGACCTTATAGTAGTACGTCGTGAGGTTCGTAAGGCCGGTATCGGTGTAGGTCGTGCCCGTCGTTGTGCCTACGGGCGACGCTCCTTCTCCTCCGCTCGCCGTACCGCGGTAGATGCTGTATGACGTAGCACCGGTACTGGCGGTCCACGACAAGGCGACCTGCGCGTTGCCCGCGGTTGCGGTTAGGCCCGTCGGGGCCGCCGGAATGGGCGGCTCGGGCGTGGCGGACGCCTCGCTCGAGACTGCGGATGTCCCGCCGCCATTGACGGCGGCAACCTTGTAGAAATAGGTGGTGCCGTTGGTCAGCCCCGTATTCGTGTAGGTAGAACCGGTGACGCCGGTGGCAATCGCGGTCGAGCCCTCGCCTCCCGTTGCCGTGCCGCGGTAGATGTTATAGGTCGTTGCGCCGGTACTGGCAGTCCAGGATAGCGCGACCTGCGTGTTACCCGCGGTCGCGGTCAGGCCAGTCGGGGCGGGCGGAATGGGCGGCTCGGGAGTGGCGGACGCCTCATTCGACTGCGCCGATGTCCCGCCGCCGTTGACGGCAGCGACCTTGTAGAAGTACTCCGTCCCATTGGTCAGGCCGGTGTCGGTGTAGGTGCTGCCGGTGATGCCGGTGGCAGTTGCCGTGGCCGCCTCGGCCCCCGTCGCGGTTCCGCGGTATACGTCGTAGCTCGTCGCCCCGGTACTCCCGGTCCAGGACAGCACGACCTGTGCATTGCCTGCCGTCGCGGTGAGGCCGGTCGGAGCGGCCGGGGCCGGCGGCTCCGGCGTCGCGAACGCCTCGTTAGACATCCCGGATGTCCCACCGCCGTTGACAGATGCGGCCTTGTAGTAGTACGTAACACCGTTCGTCAAGCCGGTATTCGTGTAGCTGGTGCCGGTGATGCCGGTGGCAATCGGTGTGGCCGTCTCAGCGCCCGTCGCCGTGCCGCGGTACAGGTTATAGGATGTGGCCCCAAGGCTGCTGGTCCAGGTCAATGCGACCTGGGTGTTGCCGGCTGTTGCGGACAGGCCGGTTGGCGGGGCAGCGATGGGCGGCTCCGGAGTTGCGGACGCTTCATTCGACAGCCCTGACGTCCCGGCGGTGTTGACAGCCGAAACCTTGTAGAAGTACTTGTCACCGTTGGTCAGCGCGATGTCCGTGTACGATGTCGTTGTCGCCGTACCGATCGGGGTCGATCCCTCGGCGCCGGTTGCGGTGCCTCGATAGACGTTGTAGCTCGTCGCACCGGTGCTGGCAGTCCAGGACAGCGCGACCAGGGCGTTGCCGGCCGTGGCGGTCAGGCCGGCGGGCGCGGCCGGCACCGGCGGGTTCGGAGTGGCCGACGCCTCGTTCGATGGGACCGATGTCCCGCTGGCGTTGACGGCCCGGACTGTGTAGAAATACTCCGTGCCATTGGTCAGGCCGGTGTCCGTATAAGTCGAGCCAGTTGGTGTGCCTATCGGTGTAGAGCCCTCGCCGCCGCTTGCCGTTCCACGGTAGACGTTGTAGGACGTCGCACCGGTGACGGCAGTCCACGACAGCGCGACCTGGTTGTCCCCGGGAGTCGCGGTCAAGCCAGCCGGGGCGAGCGGGATGAGGCTCGACGGTTCGGCGAAGGCCTCGTTCGACTTGCCGGATGTTCCCACGCTATTGAGGGCTGCCACCTTGTAGAAGAAGGTCGTGCCGTTTGCAAGGCCCGTGTTCGTGTAGCCGGTCGTTGTGACGCCGGTGGCGATCGCCGTGGCGCTCTCCGCCCCGGATGTCGTGCCGCGGTAGACATTGTAGCTCGTCGCACCGATGGACGAGGCCCAGGTCAGGAACACCTCCGCGTTGCCTGCGACCGCGGTCAACTCCGTTGGCGGAGCCGGCGGCGACGGAACGTCGTCGGCGTTGAGCTGGAAGAATGTTCCGGCCCCGTAGTCGGGGTCGTAATAAGTCGACCCGTAGAGCGTGCCGCCTGGCCCTTGGATCAATGCTCGAATGGGATCTGATCCGTCATTAGTGACCGATCCATCGACGAATTCGTGCAAGATCGTCTCGATGCCGGAGAGAGTCATCCGGAACGCTGTTCCGTCGTACCCCTCATAGCCGCCACTACTGGTGACGCCATAGAGATTGCCATCGCTTCCCTGCAGGAGTCCGGCCCCCGGATTGGCGCCGTCGTAAGCCACGGTTCCGTCTCCGAAGCTGTGCAGGATCGTGACAGCGCCGGCAATCGTCATGCGGAATGCAACGCCCGCGTCGGCCGATCCGCCGTCGCTGGTCGTGCCGTAGAAATTACCGTCGCTCGCCTGGATCACAGGCGCCTGCGGATAGGTGCCGTCATTCGTCACTGAGCCGTCGTTGAAGCTGTGAAGGATCGTCGTGGACCCGGTTGTACTCGTGCGGAATACCGTTCCTTCGCCGTTCGATCCGCCGTATAGCGTCGTGCCGTAGAGGTTTCCGTCGCTCGCCTGAATGAGCGCGGCCTGCGGATAGGTCCCGTCGTTTTGCACGGAGCCGTCGCCAAAGTTGTGAAGGATCGTCACGGCACCCGCCGGCGTAATGCGGTACACCGTGCCGTCACCGGACGACCCTCCGGAAAAGGTCGTGCCGTAGAAGTTTCCGTCGGCTGCCTGGATCAGCGCGGCGGACGGGTCCTGTCCGTCGTTTGTCACAGTGCCGTCGCCAAAGCTATGCAGGATCGTCACGGTACCCGCGGACGTAACCCGGAACACGGAGCCGTCACCGGCAGACCCTCCGGTCGTCGTTGTCCCGTAGAAGTTTCCGTCGGTCCCGAGAACAAGGCCGGCGGCGGGAGATGTCCCGTCATGCGTTACTGAACCATCGCCAAAGTTATGCAGGATGGTTTCAGTTCCCGTAGGCGTGAATTGGAACACTGTGCCATCATCTTCGGTGCCGCCGCGGTAGGTGGTTCCGTAGAAGTCGCCGTTCGAGCCAAGAATGACGCCCTCCGGATTGGCCCCGTCGTTGGCAACTGTGCCATCTCCATAGAGGTGAAGGACAGTCTCCAGGATGGGCCGTGCGAAGGCCTCGTTCGACGCGGAGCTCAACCCGTCGGCGTTCACGGCGGCCACCTCGAAGTAGTAGTACTGGAGATTCGTCAGGTCTCGGATGAACGCCGTAGTGCCCGTGGTCCACCCAATAGGAAGGGCACCCTCGCCGCCGGGCACCGTTCCCATGTACACGTCGTAGGAAGTTGCAGTGCCGACACTGGACCAGCTCAGGAGTATGGCGCCGCTGGACGATGTCGCCGACAGGACGGGCGCCGGCGACGGCGGGCCGGCGATGGGAATCGCGGATGCCTCGTTCGACGCTGCGGACGTGCCGGCCGCGTTGACCGAAGCAACCTTGAAGAAGTACGTGCTGCCATTCACAAGGCCCGTTCGAGTGTAACTGGTCGTGGTCACGCCGGTCGCGACCGCCACAGCACTCTCGTTTCCGGACGACGTGCCCATGTAGACGTTGTAGGAGGTCGCGCTGTCACCGGCAGCCCAGGTCAAGACTATCTGGGTGTTCCCCGGCGTCGCGACCAACTCGGTCGGGGCACCCGGGACGCCGCTCCACGGCGTAGCCCATGCCTCGTTAGAGGGGCTCGATGTGCCCGCGCTACTGACGGCCCTGACGATATAGTAGTAGGTAGTGTAGTTAACGAGGCCGGTGTTCGTGTAAGTTGTCCCGGTGTTGCCGGTGGATATCGGTGTAGTGCTCTCCGCGCCGGAGGCCGTACCGCGATACACATTGTAACTGGTCGCGGCAGTGGCCGCGGTCCAGGACAACGCCACCTGAGCGTTTCCGGCAGTCGCGGTCAGTCCGGCCGGAACGTCCGGCAGGGTGCTCGCCGGTGTGGCCGACGCCTCGTTCGACTTGCCGGACGTGCCGGTACTGTCAACGGCGGCCACCTTGAAGTAATATGCCGTGCCGTTTGTTAGGCCGGTGTTTGTGTAGCTGGTCGTGGTGACGCCACTCGCGATCGGCGTGGCGCTCTCGCTACCAGACGCCGTGCCACGGTAGACGTTGTAGCTCGACGCATCGTCGCCGACGCCGGGGGTCCAGGACAATTCCACCTGCGCGTCCCCTCCGGTCGCAGTGAGGTCCGCCGGTGAACTCGGCGACGAGGGAGTTGCGGCGATATCGATCCGGAAGTAAGTTCCGTAATAGGCTGTTCCGTCGTAGTAACCGTCGTTTGCCGTAACGCCGTACAGCGTACCGTCGGCCCCCTGGATCAGTGGCTCATCGGGATAGTATCCGTCATTCGTTACCGATCCGTCACGGAACCCGTGCAGAATTGTAACGTTGCCGGAGAGATCCGATCGAAACGCCGTGCCGTCATTCACATAGCCGCCGTTAACCGTGGTTCCGTAAAGGTTCCCGTCGGAGGCCTGGATCAAGCCGGCCTGGGGGTAGACGCCGTCGTACGCCACCGAACCGTCGCCAAACCGGTGGAGGATATTCACGGCGCCCGAAGACGTGATGCTGAATACGGTGCCGTAGTTGTTGCTCGCGACGCCGTTACTCGTCGTACCGTAGAAAGTGCCGTTAGTCGCCTCGATCAATGGATCGACTGGATTGATCCCGTCGTTTGTCACCGTGCCGTCGTTGAAGCTGTGCAGAATATCCATCACACCAGAAGGCGCAATTCGGTAGACCGTACCGTAATTGGTCGACCCGCCGTAATAGGTTGTCCCATAAAGATTCCCGTCGGTTCCCTGAATGAGCCCGACAATCGGGAAATATCCGTCGTCCGGCACCGTACCGTCCAGGAAGTTATGCAGGACGTTCTCGACGCCCGAAGGCGTGATCTGGTACACAGTGCCGTAATTGGCCGATCCACCGTAATGGGTTATCCCATAGAAATTGCCGTCGGTCGCCTGAATGAGCACGCCCTGCGGATCGGTTCCATCGTTCATCACCGACCCATCGTCAAAGTTGTGCAGGATGGTTTCGACACCCGCAGTCGTGATGCGGAAAACCGTGCCTGATCCGGCGGTTGCCTGTCCGGGCGCCCCGGTCGTCCCGCCGTAATACGTAGTACCGTACAAATTGCCGTCGCTCCCGATGACGAGTCCACCATACGGCTCGCTGCCGTCGTTCGCGACCGTTCCGTCGCCGAAGCTGTGCAGAATGGTCTCGTTGCCGAGATCGTCGATCTTGAATACGGTTCCTTCCCCTGCCGAACCGCCGCCCGGGGTGGTTCCGTAGAAGAAGCCGTTGCTAGCCTGGACCAGTCCATTGGGATAATCCCCGTCGTTTGTCACCGTCCCATCGCCGAACGTGTGCAGAAGCGATTCCAAAATGGGCTTGTTAGACGCCTCGTTCGAGAGCGCGCCCAACCCGTCCGCGTTTACTGCGCCGACCTGGAAGTAATACGTATCGAGATTGGTCAGGTCAGGCACGATTGCCGATGTGCCGGTTACCCATTCCACCGGAAGAGTGCTCTCGCCGCCGGACGCCGTGCCGGCGAAGATGGCGTACGAAGTCGCAGAGGCGGCCGCGGTCCAACTCAGGATCATCGACCCGGTAGACGACGTGGCCGCAAGTCCGGGAGGCGCTACCGGAACGCCTGTAATCGGCGTGGCCGACGCCTCATTGGACAGGGAGGACGTGCCGGCCGCATCGAGGGCGGCCACCTCGAAGTAATATGTGCTGTCGTTCGTCAGGCCGGTGCGGGTGTACGCGGTCGCGGTGACGCCGGTCGCAACCGGTGTGGCGCTCTCGTTTCCGGACGACGTGCCCATGTAGACGCTATACGAGGTCGCGCCGGTGCTCGACGACCAGGTCAGGCTGACCTGCGCGTTGCCGCCCGTCGCGAGCAGCCCGGTTGGAGCAGACGGAGCGCCACTCCAGGGCGTGGCGGACGCCTCGTTGGACGCCGCGGATGTCCCCGTGCCATCGACGGCCTTGACCGTATAGAAGTACGTCTTGCCGTTCGTGAGGCCCGTGTTCGAGTAGCTGGCCGTGGTGATGCCGGTGGCGATTGGCGTGGTGCCCTCGCCTCCGGCCGCCGTTCCGCGGTAGACAGAGTAGCTCGTCGCTCCGCTCGCCGCCGTCCAGGTTAGCGCAACCAGCGCGTTACCACCGGTCGCGGTCAGCATGGTGGGAACCGCCGGAAGTGCACTCGACGGCGTGGCCGATGCCTCATTGGACTTGCTGCTTGCCCCGGCGCCATCGACGGCCGCCACCTTGTAGAAGTAGGCCGTGCCGTTGGTGAGGCCGGTGTTCGCGTAGCTGGTGGTGGTGACACCCGTGGCAATCGGCGTCGCACTCTCGCCGCCCGTTGCCGTGCCACGATAAACGTTGTAGCTCGTGGCGTTCTCGCCTACTCCGGCGTTCCACATCAGGGACACCTGAGCGTCGCCGGCTGTCGCGGTTAGATCGATCGGCGGGGCAGGCGCCGCGGCAGTTACGGGGATGTCGATTCGGAAGAATGTTCCGTAGTACGCCGATCCGTAGTATCCCGCCGTTCCGTAGAGCGTACCGTCCGATCCCTGTACCAGCGGACTGGCGAGATCGCCTCCGTCACCGGCCACGGAACCGTCCCCGAATCCGTGCAGGATATCGATATTGCCGGAGAGATTCGTCCGGTAAGCCGCGCCGGTGCCCGCGTAGCCGCCGCCGTATGCATTTCCGTAGAGGTTCCCATCCGTTGCCTGAATGACGCCGGAAAACGGATACATCCCGTCGTAGGCCACAGTCCCGTCGCCGAAGTTGTGCAATATCGTCAGTGAGCCGGACATGGTGCAGCGGAACAATGTGCCGTCGTCCACTGATCCGCCGTACCGAGTCGTCCCATACAAGTTGCCGTCGCTCGCCTGAATCAGGGGTGCGGTCGGATAGAGTCCATCGTTTGCCACCGAGCCATCGTTAAACCTGTGCAGGATTGACGTCACGCCCGTCGGCGTGATGCGGAATACCGTGCCGTAGTTGAGATATGTTTGACCATTATAAGTTGTGCCGTAGAAATTGCCGTCGCTCGCCTGAATCAGCGCGGCTTCCGGGAAGAATCCGTCGTCGACAACCGTTCCGTCGCTGAAATTGTGCAGGATATTGACGACACCCGCCGGCGTAATTCGGAACACCGCGCCAAGATTGGCGGACCCTCCGACGTACGTTGTGCCGTAGAAATTGCCGTCACTCCCCTGAACCAGCCCGGCCAGCGGCTGGGACCCGTCATACCTGACCGAACCGTCGCCGAAGCTATGCAAGATCGTAACCGCGCCTGCAGTCGTGATGCGGAAAACAGTTCCGGAACCGGTGCCTGACTGTCCGGCTGTCCCCGTCGAGCCGCCGAACTGCGTTGTCCCGTACAAGTTGCCGTCGCTCCCCAGAACGAGACCAGCGGCAGGCTCGGTGCCGTCGTATTGCACGGAACCGTCGCCGAAGCTGTGCAGAATCGTCTCGTTACCCGTGGGATCGATCTGGAAGACGGTGCCTTCGCCGGCCGACCCGCCGTTAACTGTCGTGCCGTAGAAGTAACCGTTGGTAGCCTGGATGACGTTGTTCGGGTAATTTCCGTCGTTCGCCACCGTGCCGTCGCCGTAGGTGTGGAGGACGGTCTCGAGAATTGGCTCGTTGGATGCCTCGTTCGAAGGGGCGCCCAATCCGTCGCCGTTCTCACCGGCAACCTGGAAGTAGTAGGCATCGAGATTCGTCAGGCCCGGAATGATTGCCGAAGTGCCCGTGCTCCAGATGACCGGAATCGATCCCTCGCCGCCGGACGCCGTCCCCATAAAGACGCTGTACGATGTCGCGGTTGCGGACGGGGACCAGCTCAGAATCATCTGGCCGGTGGACGACGTCGCCGCCATGACAGCCGGCGCGGGTGCGCCGGAGATCGGCGTGGCCGAGGCCTCGTTAGACGGACTGCCCGTGCCGCTCGAGTCCACCGCAGCGACGATAAAGTAGTATGTGATGCCATTGGTCAAGCCGGTGCGGGTATAGGCCGTCGTGGTCACGCCGGTCGCCACGGGCGTGGCGCTCTCGTTCCCGCTCGACGTGCCCATGTACACATCATACGAGGTCCCGCCGGTGGCGGCGCCCCAGGTCAAACCGACCTGCGCGTTACCGGCCACCGCAGTCACCCCGGGCGGGGCGGATGGAACACCGGTCCACGGCGTAGCCGATGCCTCGTTCGACGGACTCGATGTCCCCGCGCTATTGACGGCCTTGACCATGTAGTAATAGGCTGTGCCGTTGGTGAGGCCCGTGTTCGAGTAGCTCGCCGTGGTGACGCCCGTGGCGATCGGCGTGGCGCTCTCGCCTCCCGCCGCCGTGCCGCTGTACACGTTGTAGCTCGTGGCGCCGCTCGCGGCGGTCCAGGACAGCGTGACCTTCGCATTGCCCGCAGTCGCCGTCAGGCCGGTTGGCGTGGCCGGAAGCGTGCTCGACGGCGTCGCCGAGGCCTCGTTGGACTTGCCAGACGTGCCGGCGCCATCGACGCCTGCGACCTTGTAGTAGTACGCCGTGCCGTTGGTCAGGCCCGTGTTTATGTAGGTGGTTGTAGTGATGCCGGTAGCGATCGCGGTGGCGCTCTCGCTCCCGGCTGCCGTGCCGCGGTACACGTTGTAGCTCGTCGGGTCCTCCCCAACACCAGGGTTCCAGGACAGGCTCACCAGCGCATTGCCGGCCGTCGCGGTCAGGTCGGTCGGCGCCGGCGGCGCGGCGGGAGTCACACCGATATCGAGCCGGAAGAACGTACCGCCCCCGACCGATCCACCGTAGTAGGTAACGCCGTAGAGCGTTCCATCCGACGCCTGAATCAGCGGCGCATAGATACTGGCTCCGTCATTGGTTACTGATCCATCACCGAATCCATGCAGTATGGTCTCG
>JBKQWH010000379.1:0-6950 GCA_052139635.1 Capsulimonadaceae bacterium | reverse complement strand
CTCCGCTTGCGGGGAGGGCCGGGGAGGGGTCGAATTCGGATCGGACCCGCCAGCGTCGACTTGTTAACAGAGTGGGGCGTTTCCGCCCCACTCATTGTCGTTCACGGGTCTCCGTTCTGCAGATTGTTCCGCTAGATTCGTTGAGACTCCGAACCTGTTGTCCGTGAGTCAAGTTTTGCGCCGCTCCATCAGTTCATATCGTGGGACAGGCCTCCGTGCCTGTCTTCTTCCTTGTAGTTGTCCATAGCGTCCATCGCGTCCATCGCGTCCATATGTCCATAAAGCTTGACGGTCTGAGGCAGAGCGTCGCTAGTAAGAGAACGCGTACGTCAGGTTAAGCTGCTGTCCGCTGATAGATCCGGCCGGCTCCGAATGCAGGGCAAGGTTTGCTCCGTAATTACCCATAACGGACGTAGGGCCGGCCGGGTTCTCGCCCACGGACACATTAGCCAGGTGGGCGAACTGAGCGTGGGCATCAGCCATACAAAAATTGCCGCCAGCATAGAATGGGACAGTGTGTTCGTTTGAGCCAAACATGTATCCGATGTTACCTAGATAGTTGCCCGGGAGGGTGCCAGGTCCGAGAGTGATAACCTCAGTATGGTACCCTATTATCGGGCAGGTAATCTGGCCACAGTCGGCATAAATTGCGATCACCACAGTACACGCTACGCCCGTCTCACATGGGGTGCCGTCAACATCTACCGTTGCCATGGGACTGGCCCGCCGATCACCCTGTGGGGTGAGAGTTGCGGTATTGGCACGGGCGTAGTCGGGTGGCAGGAACGCGTTATGCGGGTCGTTATTCGCATTGGCAGGCGGTTGTGCGGGGGCGCCACTTCCGGGCGGTGGTAGTAAAATGCTCCCGCCCCCGGTAAAGGCGCCGTTAGGCATTGTTCCATCCGACACAGGGGACCCATCACCATCTCCATTTCCGATCCCGTTATTGTTCACCAGGCTATCTCCCTGGCCGGTGCCGGCGCTCCCGCTTTTTACCGGGTCGGTTCGGTAACCGTTCGAGTCTTCGTCCGGGAGGTACACGGCAGCAACAAAGCCCTGTACTTCTGAGAGCAATATCTGACTGGACGGAACCGCCATGTAGCGCATAAGCCCGACTCTCGGGCTGCCGGGCTCGTTGATGTTTGCGTTGAGGGCATAGGACATTGGCGAAAACGTAACGTTCTGATTGTCCGTGAATCCCACCGTGGGATCATCCGGACAATGAAACACACCCGCATTGCGGACATAGGGGTAGACCTGACCTGCCCAACCGACTCCGTTCTGTGCCCGGTCTCCGCACGGAAACTTGTCGTCGTAGTCCTGTGTATACTGCTGCAAGGCAAGACCCAGTTGCTTCATGTTGCTCGTGCAGGCTGTCTTGCGGGCGTTTTCTCGAGCGCCCGCAAAGACAGGGAACAACAGTGCTGCGAGAATCGATATGATCGCGATGACCACGAGCAGCTCGATGAGTGTAAATCCTCGTGAGTTAAGTTGCATTTGTGCGTTTTTCATGTATCCTCCCATTGATTTCATGGTGTTCTCAGCGACAATAGTTGTTGAGACAAACAGCGCTTGTCGAACGCGTGGTGTCAATAATCCGCTTACGTTGATCGCAATATATGTGACAGACTTCTTGCGACGGAGTCTGCCAGAGAGAGCGCGTCGATCGGACCACCCGTCCGGCCGGACTGCAGCGATTCCAGCAAGGCCAGGGTGAAGGCCCCGTGACGCCAATGGGGACTTTCGTATGCGATTCCATTCGCGTCCGGAGTTGCCACGAGAGGCTGAATCCCCTCGCTTAGCGCGATTTCCAGATCGTCGCCACGGCTTCCCATGGCTCCGGCATGGCAGGAATCCACCCACACGAAAACCTGCTTCGCGCTCAGGGATCCTCCGAGAGCATCGCGCAGCTCCGCGCCGGTAAGGGATGTGTGGGTGACATGGTCGGGGCCGGCGGGGTCGGTGTCGGCCGTGATGTAATAGTATTGGCCCGCGACACTGCTGTAGCCGTGGCCGCTCAGATAGACGACCACCGTGTCGACCTGTCCGGGACGCACGGTGGTGCGCAGCCAGTTCAACTGACGGCGTATCTCCGGCGCTGTCGCTTTCGCGTCGGTCAGGGTGTGTACGACGATACGCCGGTAGCCGTGCAGGGATTTGAGTTCCGCGGCGACGTCACGAGCATCATCGGTTGGGAAGTTGAGGTTCGTGAGATGCCTGTTGTCGGCGTGGAGATAATGGTCTATGCCCACGCACAGGGCATAGAGGTTGCCCTCAACCGGCCTCGCGCCCGTGCGGGTGAGCGTTACGCTGGCGGGTTCGCTGTTGAGCTTGGTCGCGTCGTACCCGATTCCGCTCAAAACGACCCGAGAGGCCCCTCGAGGCAGGGGCACTCGATAGGTCAGCCGCACCGTACTGAGCGCGGCTGAACCATCTTTTGGGGTCTGCGAAGGCACCGACTGTGTCCGAATCGCCATCGTAAACCGGGGAGCGACGGGACGGCCGTTAACGAGCAGATTGACATGCCCAGGAGCGCTCGCCATCGACTCCTCGACAACGACCTTCACCCAGTTTCCATGCACCTTCGCTCCTGCCGCCGGACTGATAAAGCGAACGGACGGCGGTATGTCGTTGTAGGTGAGGGACGGTGCATTGACCGGTTGTCCCGCCAGCGAAGCTCGCACGAGATCGGGCCGTCGAAAGACGTCCATGTATCGCGCGGCCGGATAAAGGCGGCCGCCGATATTCCATTTGAGCTTTGTCGCCGCCCCGAGCGAGCAGTCGAAATAGCCTTCGGGAGTCACCGTAAACCAGTCCTCACCTTCGCCGGTCAGCCCCGACATGGAGATTCCTTTCGCGATGACATCGATCGGCTTGGCGATGACGTCGATGGGTTTCGCGATGACGTCGATCGGCTTCGCGATGACGTCGATTGGCTTTGCGATCACATCGATCGGCTTCGCGATGACGTCGATGGGTTTCGCGATGACATCGATTGGCCTGGATGCCACCTTCATCTGTTTCGAAATCACGTCGATTGGTCGTCCGGTGGCGTCGAGCAACGAGCCACCGGGCACAGCAACCATCGTGGCCAGCAGCCGGCCGGACGGAACGGCGAAAACCTTCGTACCGGCTCCCGTGGACACGGTATTTCGGGCCAGGTCGGCGCATTTCACGGCCTGCCCGTTTCTCCGCATGCCGACGTAAGCCAGGCCATTCGCCCCGTTATCCACGATTGCCTCAGCGACATCGTTCGTTAGGAAGCGCAAATCGACGAGATTTCGGCCCGTTGCCGTGATGCTGGACAGCGTGCGGCCTGTGCGAACATCCGCCAGCAGCAATGTTGTTGTATCTGTAGTATCGAACGTGGAATCGATTGCCAGTGTTTTTCCATCCGGCGAAATGCACATCAAGCGCATCTCCCCTTCCATGATGGGGACCGAAGCGATTGCCCGTCCCGTTTCTATATTCCAGACACACGCGGTTGACGGATACTTCCACTCCCAGTTACGCGTCTCTCGATTGACGACCGGACCATTGCCACACAGACCAGCGATGAATTTGCCATCCGGCGAAAAGCAGGCCACTGCCGGGCGGGTGTCGGTCGCATCTCCTTCCAGGTCGGGGATGGCGCCGAGCGGTGAGCCGGTGGCGCTGTCAAGAAATGTTACGCCAGCCTGATCGTCGAAGGCGGCAAGGATATTCCCGTTTGGCGACTCATTCACCGCGGTAATAGGGCAGGTCCCAACCTGTCCGACCGGGGCAGTTACATGAGTAAACAGAGGCGCCGCCGACTGTAGTGGATTCCAGGAGCCAAGGCGTGTCCCGGTAGCAACATTCCATATCTCGACACCATGGTTTCCCGCGACATATATGCGTCTTGAGTCGTGCGAGAACAGGACTTGCACAATCCTCGTCATGCCCGATTGCAGGGTGTGTGGATGCTGGCCGGTGGGAACATCCCTCACATATAAGGACGCTCCCTCGCCGACGGCAAGGATGTGGCCGTTGCCGGAAAAAGCCAGTGCTCTTGGCAAGGCACGAATTGTGCTTGCCTTGAACTCGGACACCAGGCGACCGGTGTCCAGGTTCCATAACCGCACACACCCGTCCGTATTCGTCGTGGCGAGCAGCTTTCCGTCCGGCGACTGGGCTGTCGCGTCCGCGGGGCCCACCGTACCTTCGGTTATGTATGCCTGGTCGTGGTAGGACCGCCAAACATCGATCGAGCCGTCGTTACAGCCGCAGGCAATCGATGCGCCGTCGGCGGAGAAAGAAACGCACGTGCCGATCGCTCGGCTGCTAATATCGGGGAACGGCAGGATATACTCGGACGTACCGGTCGACGAGTCCCGAACGGTGACTTTTCCGGGAGCCGCGGCGACAGCAATAACCAGACCGTCCGGCGAAAAACTCAGGGGCGCCAGGCGTCCGTCGTTGATCACATCAATGTCGCCGAGCCGATTTCCGGTAGCCGCATCCCAGGACTCCAGAGCCAGGCCGCCCGATCCCAAGCGCTCGGTGAGAATGCGATGTGTTTGCGGCGCGAAACCGATCGCCGTCAGGAAGTCCGGCCTCATTTTCCGAGGCTTATCGTCGCCTGCTGGCTGGGCGAGCGAGCCGGCCCCGAGGACGCCGCCATTCGTAATCGAGAGATCCCCGGGCAGCGTGAAGATCGGTTGCGTGCTCCCGTAGCTGTAACTCCCGATATTGTGACTGGGTGTCATCCAGTATGGACCTGCCGGATTGCGTCCGCCGGCGACGTCGGTAGGGAACAACATTCGAAAGGCGCTCTCGGGCACTCGCATGTCGAGGTTCTGATCGGGGATTTCCGCCGGGGTCGGGCTACCCATGGCAACATTCCAGTGCTGCACGATTGCCCCGCGGCATCCGGGCGCCAGCATGTCCCCGTCCGGAGTCGTGTCCAGGTACCAGTACTTGCCGCCCGCAAGCGGAATACGTCGAAGGAGACGGCGCTGACGAACGTCCCACACCGAAGCGCGTCCTCGCCGATCCATGGCGGAAAAGAAACGCCCGTCCGGCGAAAATGCCGCGGTCGGAGTCCAGTTGTCCAGCCATCTGCTGACTGCCTCCGCAGGCGGGGAGGGGAGACTGGCGATCAGTTTGCCGCTCATGGGTTCGCGCAGGTCAAAGCCACCATACTGGCCGGGAATAGCGAGGATGCGGCCGTCGCGGGTGAAGCAAACCGGACCGTAGAAGGACTCCGGCCTGAGGTCGAAGCTCGACTGAAGCTGTCCGGTACGGAGATCCCAGACTTTGGCGGTCGCGTCCGAGCCGGTGGTTACCAGAAGGTTGCCGTCCGGGGAGAATTTGCAGGTCAACACCTCCCCCGCATGGCCTTGCTGCAAAACCAGCAGCGGCCGCCTGTCGCCGGCTACTATCGGAGGCAGAGTTTTGGCGCCCTGCGTGACCGTTTTGCTGCTTGCATAACCTGGCTTGACCGAAAGCCCGATAGCATATGTAGAAGCGGCCAGTGCAAGGACCGCGGCAAGCGCTGCCGCTGCAATATCAAAACGCAATCCGTTCGACGGCATATCGCAACCCCCTTTTTGACTCGTTCCAACGTCATCGTGCAACCGGTTTCCGACGCGTTCGATTCCAATGTTCGTTGATCTCTATATAGAGTCATACGCATATATGGAGATCGACCTGTCGACTTACGTTGTCCGGTTGCTGTAACTGCCGAGATCCGTCCGGATGCATTCGCCTCTTTTCGCGGAATGGGAATGCACTTTTTGCCGGCGACGGCTGCGCGCCTCGCCTGACCACGGTACTTATTCTACATGATACCTGCCCGCTATTCAGCAGTCGACCGTCATTGTGAATTTGCGGCCAGTGGCGGGTCCTCGCTCCCGGTTTCAGCTTGAGGATACAGGGTCAGTCTGAAACAACTCTGAAATCGAGAGGAGCCATCGGGCGCCATTTATCGCATCGAGTACACGGTTCGGAATGTCACCGGCCGTGCCCTGCCCAGCACGCCGTTTCCGCTACCTTGCGCGTGCCATGTCCTTGTGTTGACCGGCCGCCTACGTCGCCATATGTATAATAGTAGGTCGCTCGCTGTCCGTTACACCCAACCCAATGATTTCGCCGAGAGCTCCGTCAACGTCCGAGCTGGCTGTCGTGAAGGTCACCGACACATACGATTGATCACATCGTGGGACAGGGCTCCGTGGTTCCATGGAGACATGGACCCGATGGACAAGGAGGAAGTCAAGTCCATATAGTCCACGCGTCTGGTTGGTCTGGTGACAGCACACAGCTTCGAGTGTCTTTTCCACCGAACTCTCCTCCTGCCCGATGTTTCAGAGTGGTTTCAGACCGCCGTCTTAGAATGGTAATGGGTTCGATAAACCGATCGAGAGACGGCCCGAACAACCAGACTTTCGGAGGGCGGAACGATGTCGCGAAACAGATCCAAAGGCAGGGGCTTCGGCATAACAGAGCTGTGTGTCGTCGTGGCGTTCGTGGGGATTCTCGCTTCGATCCTCCTGCCCGTATTAGCTCAGGCCCGCGAGGGTGGTCATGTGGGGGTGTCGAACCAGCCGGTCGACTTTACGCTTCTCGATTGCATCCGGGACCTGAACGTGTACTTTCCGGCCGGTGCGTGTTCGACGAGCGCCGGCATCCACCGAATCACCGGAAGCTCGAATCCGAGTGGCCTGTACCGGATGTCCGCCGGATTGCTCGATCGGACAGCGCGGCCTTCCCCGGGGATCTAGCAGCAGGCAACCTTGAAGACTCAGGCGATCAAAGGAGATATTGAGATGATTGGCTTTCGAATTGTGTGGCAACTGCCGAACGGGAAACTGTACACCCGAAGATATGAGGACTCGCCCGAACGAATCTAGAAACACCGTACGGCTTTCAGGCCATGCTTCAAACCGCACTCGATCAGGTAATACCGAGACTTCTCGACTCGTTCGGGC
>JBKQWH010000378.1:0-4227 GCA_052139635.1 Capsulimonadaceae bacterium | reverse complement strand
TGTCCACCGCGTCCATCGCGTCCATATGTCCATACAACTCGTCGGTCGGAGGCGGAGCCTCGCTAGACAGACAAAGTCCCCTCCGGGTCTGCCGAAAACAAGCTCGGCGCCGTGCGTCGGTCGGCCGAGACCGCACGTCCGTGACATCACCTCGTCCACCCAATCTCCTCACGTCGGATTATTCGCTGGGTGTGACCGGATTGCCCCCCGCGCGAAGATACTCGGCGAAATACTCCGGCAGGCCGGCGTCAACGAGTCGAGAGCAGGCGAGCTCCACGTCGTAGGGCAGCCGCACTTGCTCGACGCGCACGTCGCCGGCGTCGACGGTCAGTGCGCAGTAGCCGGCCCGTGGATCACCGTCTTTCGGACGGCCGACACTGCCCGTATTGACGAAGTGGACGCCGTCGACCACCCGGTGGAAGGGTACATGTGTGTGCCCGAAGACAATGATGTCCGCGTGTGCGTCGTGCCGCCCGCCTGCTGTGAACTGGCGCAGGTAACCGTCGGAGCGCGTCTCGAACAGGTACTCGGTGGTCGATGCCGGTGAGCCGTGGCAGAGCAGCACACTCTTTCCTGCAACATCGAGGCGGATCTCGCGCGGCAGGGCGCGCAGCCAGGCCTTGTTCTTGTCGGTCGTGTGCTCGCGCGTCCACCGAAACGAGATCTCACTCATCCGGATGTCGAACGGCTGGATATAGTGACACCCGCAGTCGTCCTTATCGAATCCCACCCCCTCGTCGTAATTTCCCATCAGGGTGGGGGACTCCATTTCCTCGACAATAAGTTGCACGTCGTTCGGCTCCGACGCGTACCCGCCAAGGTCGCCCAGACAATACACGCCGTCGTACCCGGCGTCGAGGATATGGTTCGCCACGACCTCCATGGCCGGCAGGTTGGCGTGGATATCGGAAAAGATCGCGAATTTCGTTGCCATGTCAATGCTCCTTCGGGTTAACGCGCTACCGCGCTCCCGTTCTCACGCGCCCGATGATCCTCCTCGGGCGAAGGTTGTATCGGCGAAACCGCGAAATCCGGAAGGTCGCCCGGAGCGCCCTTCGCGAATTCGCGGTCACTCCGAAGAGCCTCGTACAGTCGAGCCGCAATCACGGCGCCCAGTGCGGGGCCGATCACATAGACCCAGTAGCAGGTCAGGGCTTTGCCTCCCGCAACCAGAGCCGGGCCGAGCGAGCGGGCCGGATTCATCGAGCCTCCGGTTACCGGCCCGCCGATCAGCACGTCGACAACGACGACGAGACCGATGGCCAGCCCGGGAATCGCGCCGTGGACGCGCTTGTCGGTCGCCACGGCCATGATCACCAGCATGAGCAGGAAGGTCAGCGCCGCCTCCACGCCTACCGCGCGCGCACCGGCGCCGATGGCGGGAATGTGCACTCCATGGCCGGCCCCGAAGAACAGTGCGGCCAGCAGCGCGGCGGCCAGGCTTCCGCCGATCTGGCTGATCCAGTACGGGACGGTGTAGCGCCAGGGAAAGCGGCCGGCGACCGCGAATCCCAGGGTCACCGCCGGGTTGAAGTGCGCGGCGGAGATGGGCCCCAGGGCGTATATCATCGCCAGGACAGCCAGCCCGGAAACCCACGCGGCCGTTGCGAGGCTGCCGTCGCCGCCCGGAAGGGTCGCGGCGCCGGAGAGGGCGACCGGGGCAAATACGATCCCGAAGGTTCCAACAAACTCGGCGGCATAGCGCCGAATCATCGAGTCATTCATGACGATCCGATTCTCTTTGTGGCACGGATGAAGGCGCCCATAATGCGGCCGTCAAGGGCGCTCTTATCTTCGATTGAGAGGGCGGCGACAGCCTGGCTCGTGCAGGTCGTCTCCTCGAGATCGGCAAACGTGTAGCGCCGGATGGGCTCGATAGCCGCGTCGACAAAGCCGGCTGCCGCCAGGCGGTGCAGGTAATCGCCGCGCTCCAGGGCTCCGGCGACGCATCCGACATACGCCTCCATGTCGGCCCGAACAGCGTCCGGGATCTCCCCCTCGACCACCACGTCGGACACCGCGAAGCGCCCGCCCGGCCGCAGCACGCGAAAGGCCTCGCGCAGAACGGTGTCCTTATCGACAGAGAGATTGATGACGCAGTTGGAGATAATCACGTCGACGCTTGCGTCGGGCAGCGGGATCGCCTCAATGTGCCCCTTGAGGAACGTGACGTTCTCTGCGCCGGCCGCCGCCTTGTTTCGCTCGGCCAGCTCCAGCATCTCGCCGGTCATGTCGAGACCGTAGGCGTGCCCGGACGGCCCGACACGCTTTGCCGACAGGAGGACATCGATTCCGCCCCCGCTGCCCAGGTCGAGCACAACCTCACCTTCGTGAAGCTGCGCCAGGGCCGTCGGATTTCCGCACCCGAGCGACGCCAGCAGGGCGGCCTCCGGGATGCTCGCGGCCTCGGTAGTATCGTAGAGGTTCGACGTGATCACGTCGCCCCCGCAGCAGGTTCCCACACCGCCGGCCGACCCACCGCAACAAGCGGCTCCTCCGCCCGACAGCACCACGAGCGCCGCCGCGCCGTATTTCTCCCTCACCAGTTCGCGCACATCCTCGCGGTCGTTCCACGCTGGATTGTCCATGCATCCACCGCCTTTGCTCGATCAACTTTTCATTTCGAGAATTATAGAAGTATTATCCCGTAATGTGTCGCGTCTGTCAAGGTCTTCGGTCGGGATGATGCGTGCCTCGTCTGCGTCGAGTGCGCAGGGATGAAGGGGGACCCTGAGGCCGAGACCTAAGAACTTTGATCGCTACATCACCAGTCTCAGTCGATCGATGGAGGTCGGGACAATGCACCGCTCAAATCTACTTGTTGTCTTAGCGTTTCTCGCAGTCATGGCGCCTGCCTTACCCCAGCCGGCACGGAGCGAGCCGAACCGGCCGGCCAACCCCCTTACGGCGGGTCCCGCTCCTGGCCTCAATGCGCAGTTGATCCGCCTTATTATGAGCGCTTCCGTAGCTCGGGAGCCGTCTGCCGCATCGGTACAGGACCTTCTGGACAAGGGGGCCGATCCAAACGCCAGGGGGACGGTCTTTCACCCGTCTGGCCCGGATCGTAAAGCCACCGCGGCGCACGGGCCGACCGCTCTGATGCTGGCGGCCTGGTGGGGCGAGGCGGATGTGGTGAAAGTACTGCTGGCGGCCGGCGCCGACATCGAGGCGCGCGACGGGCACGGCTCGACACCTCTGATGTACGCGGCGGGCGGCGATCAAACGCGATCGTCCGTTGCCGTTGCCGAACTGCTCGATGCCGGCGTGCATGTCAACGCGCAGGACAACCGCGGCGGCACGGCGCTGATCATCGCGGCCAGACGCGGAGATGCCTCGGAAGTCGAGATGCTGCTCTCGGCCGGCGCGGATGCCAATCTCAAGGGCGGCGATGATTACTGGGACGTTCTCCTCAACGCCTACCTGGGATCGGCACAGGTACCCGGCGGGCTGTTCGGCACCGTCACCCCGTTGATGGCGGCTGTGAACAGCGGCTCCGTGACCACCGTAAACACGCTCCTGAGCGCCGGAGCCGATGTCAACGCCGCGCAGGCCAACGGAACGACGGCGCTGATGTACGCCGCGTCGAACGGCAACATCGCCGTAATTGAGGCGCTTCTCGCGGCCGGCGCCACTGTTTCTCCAGGAGATCGGTGGGGCCACACTGCCCTGTAATCTGCCTTTCATGTCAATAACAAGGTATCCGACCTGGACCAATCGGCAGTGTCCGACCCGGTAACCGCTCCAGAGCCGAAGCATGGTACGTCGGAACACATCCGAAAACGACTACTTCGCAGACCTGCACATGGTATTGCTTCATTAAGGAATGTGACTGTACCCTCTTGTATAAAGCAGCGATTCAAGGTGACTGTAATGATGGGCAGCATACCCCGCCCCAGGCAGAACCTCCGGGGTTGGGCAGCACGCCCCTGCCGCAGCCTGTGCTACTACGTAACCAGGTCGTCAACATAGCCCAGTGCCTCTTCAACCTGATCAAGGCGTACCTGAACCGAGAAGTTGCGCTCGTGGCCTGCTCTCGATGTCGAGAGATAAGATCGCAGGTCGATTCCCTCGCTTCTCACGATCTCCTTTCCAATTCTCGTGCACGTGTTCAGGTGCGACATGGGCTATAATAGGGTTATAAAGGCACCTGCGGCTCGAATTGCCGGTGAACGACGTGTTCGGGTTATATGGGACTGTGGTAAGATAGCAGCCCCTGGTCGAAAGGCC
>JBKQWH010000377.1:0-5325 GCA_052139635.1 Capsulimonadaceae bacterium | reverse complement strand
TCCAGCCCCAGGCCCACACGTCTCCCGATTGAATGGCCAGGCTGTGATACAGGCCAGCCGCGATCGCAGTTGCACTGGTCAGGCCGGTCGACGAACTGACGGCCACGGGGACGTCGGCGCCAGTCGTACCTGCGTTGCCAAGTTGACCGTCGCTGTTCTCGCCCCACGCCCAGACGGCTCCGCTCGGCTGGAGGGCCAGGCAGTGATATCCGCCGGCGGCGACGGAGGCCGCGTCGGTGAAGTCCAGCGCCTGCACGGGAAGATCGCTGTTCGTGCTTGTCCCGTTCCCCAGTTCCCCGTACTCGTTATCGCCCCAGCCAAACGGCGTGCCGAAAGCCGGGATTGCCGACGCCTCGTTCGACGGCAGGGATGTGCCGCTCGCATTCACGGCCGTGACGGTGAAGTAATACACGCCGGGGTTGACAAAGTTTGCCACGATAGCCGTTGGTCCGGTCAGGCCGGTCTCAACCGGGGTTGGGGACTCCTCGCCGGACGCGGTACCGCAGTAAACGTTATAAGATGTCGCTCCCGGGCTTGCCGTCCACGCCAGAGATACCTGATCGCCGCCCCCCGTCGCGGTCAGACTGCCCGGCGGCGCCGGACCGGAGACCAGCGCGAAGACCGTGCCAAGGTCCGACCCGCCGCCGAAACACGTTGTTCCGTAGTAGTTGCCGTCGTCCCCTTGAACGAGGCTGCCCTCGAGACCGACTCCGTCCACACCGTCGAACGAGTGCAGCGTGGTCAGCTCCCCGGCCGGAGTGACATCGAAGGCGGAGCCGTCGCCAAATGCGCCGCCCCAGGCGGTCGTCCCGTACAAGTTGCCGTTGCTCCCCTGCACCAGATCGGCCTGCGGCTCGTCCCCGTTCGTTCCTGTGAACGAGATCAAGGTGGTCAGCACACCGCCGGGAGTGACCTGAAAGACAGTTCCGTCGCTCGCGGCCCCGCCAAACTCGGTCGTCCCGTAGAAGTTGCCGTCGGTCCCCTGCACAAGGCCGGCGTCGGGCCATTGCCCGTCCGTGCTCGCCGCGCCAAACGAGTACAAATCAGTCAACGCTCCGGCGGCAGTGATCTCGAACACGACTCCGTTGCCGGAGCCGCCGTCGGTCGTGGTCCCGTAAAAGTTGCCGTCGGTTCCCTGGACCAGGCCGTTGGGATATTGCCCGTCGGGGCCGCTGAAGGAATACAACGTGGTCAACGCATCGTCCGGTGTGATCATGAAGACCGTGCCGTCGCCGGGATTACCGCTGGTGTAGCTTGCTCCGCCACAGTTCGTGGTCCCATAGACGTTGCCGTCACTCGCCGCCACCAGTCCGCCCACCGGCTGTTCCCCATCCGGACCGCTGAACGAGTACAGGGTGATCAGGCCTTCGAATATTCCGTTCAGTCCGTATGGTAAGAACTTGAACAGGGTGCCGTAACCGTATGCACCGCCCTGTTCTGTGGTCCCGTAGAAGAAGCCGCCGTTCCCCGGCGTCAGGGGGAACTCCGGTTCGTCCCCGTCGGGGCCAGTGAACGAATAGAGGGTATGGATCGCCCCGCCGGGTGTGATCATGAAGATGCTGCCGTCGCCATTCGCGCCGCCTTGTGCGGTCGTCCCGTAAAAGTTGCCGTCGGTCCCGAGCGCCAGGCCGGCCGCGGGCTCGACCCCGTCGAGGCCGGTGAAGGAGTGAAGGGTATACAGAGCCTGCGCCCGTGTCGCGCCGACGGGAATGAGGCAGAGGGCGAGTAACACAACAAGCGGGAGCATGTACTTGCGCGCGTGAGATCCTTGCATAACGTCACCTCCATCAATGGTGCGCCGTTGTCCAAAAACGCGTGAACGTTGCTGCCGACATCATACCACATCCAGAGACCGGATTGAGGTATCGACGCCATGGACGGCGGCGGGGACCCACGAATGGATCGTGGGCTGCCAGGGAGAAAAGTCCGTGAGGCGGCTGGCAGGCCGGACAGGGCGTATCAGGCGGCGGCGGCCATTTCCATGTGGGGATGGCCGGAGGCGGTGAGGAAGGCGGTGACACATTCCGGGTCCCACTGGGTTCCGGCGCCGTTGCGGAGGATGGTCATCGCCTTCTCGCGGGTCATCCCTTTGCGGTAGGGCCGGTCCGTGGTCATGGCGCTGTAGGCGTCGGCGACCGCCATGAGCCGCGCGAGCAGGGGAATCTGCTCGCCGCGCAGGCCGAAGGGGTATCCGCCGCCGTCCCAGCGCTCGTGATGATGCCGGACGGCGTCGAGCGTGTGGCTGAGTCCCGGGACTGCGCCGACCACAAGTGCGCCGATTTGCGGGTGCTGCTTGACGGCGTCGAACTCCGCCGCAGTCAGGGCGCCCGGCTTGCGGAGAATGTGGTCGGGCACGCCGATCTTGCCGACATCGTGCAGAAGCGCGGCAAGGCGGACGGTCTGGAGCGTGGCATCATCAAGGCCGAGCTCGCTCGCGATGCACACCGAGTACTCCATGACGTCCTCGGAGTGGCGCCGGGTGTAACGATCCTTATTGTCAACCGCGCTGACGAGCGCTTGGAGGGTTGCAAAACCGTCGAGTGACCGAGCCATGGCGAGGCACAGGCCCTCGATGTCCTCGCCGCCGCCGCCGGATTTCGCGCGCTGCAGCCGCGCCTGCGCGATCCCCACCAGGTCGGCGCGGGCGGCGCCATCCCGCGGGAAGACACAGGTTCCGGCAGAGAACGTCAGGGGGATCTCGAGCTCGCATCCCGGCGGGCAGAAGGCGGTTGCGGCCAGGCCGACTCGCAGTCGCTCGATGAGGGATTCCAACTCCGTCAGCCCAGCATCGGGCATGACGATCGCAAATTCGTCTCCGCCGAACCGCGAGAGGAGGTCGTAGGGCCGGCAGCAGCCCCGCAGCACGCCGGCAACGCGGCGCAGGGCCTCGTCACCGGTCCCATAGCCGTACGCATCGTTCAGGAACCGGAAGTTGTCGAGGTCGATGACCGCGAACGCCATCGATGTGCCGGACCGCTGCGACCGGTCCGCCTCCTCGTCGAGGCGTTTCAAGAACGCGCGGTGGTTGGAGAGGCCGGTCAGCGGGTCGTGGTCGGCACGCGCGATCGCGTCGGCCAGTATTCGCTCCCGTTCCGCCTCAATCGCCTTTCGCTCGGTGATATCGACGACGCTGCCTTCATAATGCAACAGGTTTCCATATGAGTCGCGGACCGCCCGGGCGTTTTCGGAGATCCAGATTCGGCTGCCGTCTTTGCGCCGGATCTCCGACTCGAAGTTCGCGACCGCGTCCGTGTTCTGCATCAATGTCGCGAACTCCTCGCGCCGGTTGGATGAGACGTAGAGGTTATCCGCGATGTTTGTGACGCTCGAAATCAGGTCTTCCTCGGAATCGTATCCGTAGATCAACACGAGGGAGGGATTCACCGTAATATAGAGCCCACCCGGAGTAGTCTGGAACATCCCTTCGATGCTGTTTTCGAAGATGCCACGGTATCTCCTTTCCGCGTCTGCGCGCCTCTGTTCGGCGTATTTTCGATCCAGAAACTGGCCGATCTGGCTGGCAATGGCGACCAGGACCGCGACTTGATCGTCATCACGTTCCTGAATGTCGGAGGAATACAGGACGAGGACTCCGAGGGCGCCCTCGCCAGTGGGAATCGGCACCGCGACTGCCGTATGCAGGTCCTCTGTTTGCGCGACCGACGCCCGGTCGAAGTCTTTTGCCAGCACGACGTCGTCGATCCAAACCGGGCAATCGCCGACGATTGCCGATTCGGGCAGGATTCGGCTTCGCGACGCCGGGAGGCGGCGTGTGGCGGCGATAAATGCCGGTCGGGCGTTCGCAGACCATGCTTCGACGAGGCAGAGTCCGTCGGCCGTGTCGACGTGCAGCCACAGCTCGGCAAGCTCCCAGCCGAGGCCGCTGCAGAGGTGTTCGAGAACAATTGGGGCTGCGTCGCGGACCGATGCCGACTCGGCCAGAATGCGTGTGATGGCGTGCTGGATCTCGAGCCGCCGCTGCGCATGGGCTCGCTGGAGAATCTCCTCCTGCAGCGCCAGATTCGACGCCGCGAGCTGCGCGGTCCGCTCTTTAACGCGACATTCGAGTTCGGTATGGGCTTGCCTCAGCAAGGCTTCGGCTTGTTTTTTGATCGATATGTCGTCCATGATGCCAATGCAGCCAGTGACATGTCCGTTCGTATCGACCAGGGGAGCCGCCGCGACACTCACATCTAGCATGGTGCCGTCCCGCCGCATCCTCTTCGTTTCATACTGTGCAATCCGGTTGCCCCCGGCTACGAGCGCAATCCTCTGCCGAAATTCTGACTCGAGTTCGCTGGGGACGATTGGCAGCAAGCGCCCGATGACGTCGACTTCAGTCCAGCCAAAGATGCGCTCCGCGGCCTTGTTCCAGCTTGCGACAACTCCGGCGGTGTCCACCTCCACGATCGCGAGTGGCGCGGAGTGGATGACGGCCTGCAGTGTCTGGTTGGTTCGGTGCAGTTCTACGGCCTGCGAGTTGCGCTCCGTCAGTGCATGTGACTGGGCGATGGCCTGCCGCCGGAGTTCAAACTGAGCCATTACCATTCTGCTCAAGGCCTTCAGTGAATGCTCCTGCGCGGGTGTCAGCGTCCGCTTAACGGTGTCGATGACGCAGAGCGTCCCCAGCGCGGCTCCGTCAGCCGCGATCAAGGGAGCACCCGCGTAGAAGCGGATGCACGGTCCGCTGGCGACGACGGGATTGTCGGCGAATCGCGGATCGGCGCTTGCGTCGGGCACTACAAACAGGTCGTCCTGGAGGATTGCGTGGGCGCAGAAGGAGATGTCGCGCGGCGTCTCGGTGACGTCGACGCCGACCCGAGACTTGAACCACTGCCGTGTCCCGTCGACCAGGGTGATCAGGGCGATCGGCGTGCCGCAAATTTGCGAGGCCAACTCCGTAATATCGTCGAAGGCCTGCTCAGGCATCGTGTCCAGTATTTGAAGATCAGCGAGCGCCTTAAGCCGTTGTGTCTCGTTGACCGGCAAGGGAGGGTTCATTGATGTAGTACTCCCAACTTCGGACATATCGCAAGCCTAACTGCTTACAGGCGCACGACTCCTGGTCGCACGATATTTCGTACAAAATATAAGCCTGCCTGCCTGATTTTCGCCTCTCTCATTAGTATAACATGATATTCGGCTGGTGGACGAGCGAGTTTTGTCAAGCATGGATTATTATGCGGTATGGAGAAGGTCCGCTCGCGAATCCGTCAAAACGAGCGCGCCCCCATCACGAGGAAATCGAGGATGAGGGGCCAAAGTTCATCGATCCGTGCAAAGATGATCCCGAGGTGCACATCGGATTCCGTTGTGAGATACCGT
>JBKQWH010000376.1:0-19959 GCA_052139635.1 Capsulimonadaceae bacterium | reverse complement strand
ACAACTCCTCACCGTATTTGTGGTCCGGCACGCCGAACGCCTGCACGTCGGCGACGGCCAACCAATGTCGATCTCCATCGATAAATGTAATAAGCCCGATCGGCGTTCCGCAGACAGTAACTGCCAGGCGGGTGATTTCGTCGAACGCCTCCTCGGGGATCGTGTCAAGGATTTGGTATCGACGAAGGGCGTCCAATCGTTGCTTTTCGACATCCTGTAACGGAACTGCCATACTGTTGCCCCCGTTTCCGGATGGACGCTCAAGCAAACCCAACAACCACAATGTCTCACGGCCCCTCCCACTGACCGGAAACGGTGCGGCTTGTTCGGAATTCGACGTAATGCCTGCGGCACCGGGCTGCGCCGAATTCAGCATCATGATCTGTATCTGCGCCTGTCTGTTCCGCTCCTTCCGTGCGTTTCTATTGTATCGTACCCGGTAATGTGCAACTCCACCCGTGCTGCCCACGCATTTTTGCGTCAAAGTCGTATAAACGCGATGGACCGGAATGAGGAGATAGGACGGGGTCGCCCCGGGGAAAATCCTGACTGGAAATGGTGACTGGCGAACAGGGATCGGATTGCGACCCTATTCGCCAGTCACGAACAAGTCTTCTAGAACGGATACGCGCTCAACGCGGTGGCCGCCCAGCCGCCGAAGGGCCCGTACGTGTATTCGGTGAAGGCTCCGGTGGAATTGTTAAGATCCCAGATCGACGCCGCGCCGCTGGTATTGTCCCAGAGCACACTGGTCAGCCCGTCGGCTCCGTCGGAGATCGACGCCGCCGACCACCCGGGGTAGGGGCCGTAGGTGTTCTGAGTGAATCCGCCGGTTGTCGCGTCGTAGTTCCAAAGCGCGGCAGCGCCGCCCGTACTATTCCACAGCACATGGGTCGTGTTGTCCACGCCGACCGAAAGCGCCGTCGGAGTCCATCCGGAATACGGTCCCTCCAGCGGTCCCGTAAACGCTCCGGTCGTGGTGTTCAAGCTCCAGATCGATGCCGTCATCGCGCCCGGATTCACCCATAGGACACGGGTCATTCCATCGGGCCCGTCGGCGATGACTGTCGCGGACCAGCCTGGGAACGGGCCGTAGGAGGCCTGGATATAGGAGCCGGTCGTCGTGTTGAGGTTCCACAGCGACATGGCGCCGCCTGAATTGGTCCAGAGCACGTGCGTCGTGTTGTCCATGTCGACCGAAATGGCGGTCGGTGTCCAACCGGCGTAAGGACCGTAGGTGAATTGCGTGAACGTGCCCGTTGTGTTGTCCAAACTCCAAATGGAAGCGGCTCCGCCTGCGTTCACCCACAGAACGCGGGTTAAACCGTCGGGGCCGTCGGCGATGGCATTTGCGGTCCAGCCAGCGAACGGTCCGTAGGTGTTCTGGGTGAATGCTCCTGTCGACGAATTGTCGTTCCACAAAGACAGAGCACCGCTCGTACTCGACCACAGGACGTGCGTCGCGGATGGACTGGGCGGCGGCGGTGCGAGGGGCACGTCGAGTCGATAGACGCTTCCGCCGCCTCCCAGCGTGGTTCCATAAAAGGCGCCATCGGATCCCTGGATCAGTTGTGTCGACGGAGCGTATCCGTCTCCGGCAACGGATCCGTCATTGAACGCGTGGAGGATGCTGACGCCGCCTGACCCGTCCATGCGGAACGCTGTGCCGCCGGAGCTGCTCCCGCCGTTGAGTGTTGTTCCGTAGAAGACGCCGTCGGTCCCCTGGATCAAACCGGCCCACGGATTGGCTCCGTCGAAGGCCACCGAGCCATCCCCAAAGCTGTGCAGAATGGTCACGTCGCCGGAAGTATCCATGCGAAACACGGTGCCGCTGCCGCTCCATCCCATTCCGGTGGATCCTCCCCCGAAGGTGGTGCCGTAGAAGTTGCCGTCCGTTCCCTGGATCAGTGTTCCGAACGGGTACGCTCCGTCGTTGGCCACTGTCCCATCGCCGAAGTTATGCAGGACGGTTTCGTTACCGGACGCCGTGATGCTGAAGACAGTTCCGTAACCGGCAGTGCCGCCGACCTCGGTGGTGCCGTAGAACTTGCCGTCCTGTCCCTGAACCAGGGCCCCGATGGGCTGGGCTCCGTCGTTGCCGGTGCCGAAGTTATGCAGGACCGTGACGGTACCGGATGCATCCATCTTGAAGACATTGCAGACGTAGTAGCCGTCGTTGGCGGTTCCGTAGAAATTCCCGTCGCTACCCTGGATCAGGGCGGCGGTGGCTCCGGTCTGGGCCACGTTCGTCAGGTTGCCAAGCGGGTCCACTCGGAAGGTCTCGAAGTTCGACGTGCCGTAGAGGTCTCCGTCCGATCCCAGCAGCAGCGGAGTGACGGACAGATCTGACGCACTCGTGAGGCTGTCCACCACGGTGACGTCTCCAGCAGGATCGATGGAGAAGACGGTGCCGTAATTGTTCGCCCCGCCGCCGCCGGTGGTCCCGTAGAAGTTTCCGTTTGCCTGGATCAACGCGTTCGCGTAATTCAAGTCCGGCGCGGGAGCCTGGAGGGAGGCAGTGTCCAGGGCCGTTTCCGCGATCGGCACATTAGCCGCCTCGGCCGACTTCGAGCCGGTTCCGACCGAGTTGACTCCGGCGACCCTAAAGTAATAGGTTTCCTGGTTCGTCAGACCCGGAATAAGGGCGGACGCGCTGCTTGTCGACAGGACCGGAGCGGAGCCCTCACCGCCGGCCGCCGTGCCCATGTAAATGTTGTACGTTGTCGCCGCGCTGCTCCCCGTCCAACTGAGAAGCATGGCCCCGCTGGACGATGTCGCGGCAAACCCGGTTGGCGCCGGCGGGACCGCAGTCGACAGCGTGCCGATCGCCAGACCGTGCCACGCTCCGGCGGCTATCGCGGTTGCGCCGGTGAGGTAGGTTACCTGTACGGGGGTGCTGCTATCCACGGTGCCATTGCCAAGCTGGCCGTACTCGTTGCCGCCCCAGGCAATGACAGTTCCATCAGAGAGAAGGGCCAGGATGTTGGAAGCTCCCTCGGCGATCGCCGTGACTGCGGTAGGAGTGGTAACATTCACCGGGGAATCGCTCTGCAGAGTCGTATTGTTGCCGAGTTGGCCACAGTCGTTATCGCCCCATGCCCACACGGCCCCGTCTGCCGTGAGTGCGATGCTGTTGAACTCGCCGCCGGCAATGGCGGTCACGTTAGCGAGCCCGGTCACGGTCACCGGCACGCTGCTGTCGGTTGACGTCCCGTTGCCAAGCTGCCCGGAGTCGTTACTGCCCCAGGCATCGACTGCCATACTCGAGTCGATGGCAAGGCCGTGCGCAAATCCGGCGCCAATCGCAGTGATGCCGGTGAGGCCGGTCACCTGGACCGGGACGCTGCTGTCGACAGTTGTGCCGTTGCCGAGTTGACCGTTGCAGTTGCTGCCCCACGCCCACACGGTACCGTCGGACCGGAGCGCGAGGCTGAAAGCTCCGCCAGCGGCGATTGCGGTGACTCCGGTGAGCCCGGGAACCTGGACGGGTAAGCTGCTGTCGATAACGGTGCCGTTTCCGAGTTGCCCGTTGCCGTTGCCGCCCCACGCCCAGACTGTTCCGCCCGAGAGAGCCAGGCTGTGCCACTTGCCACCGGCAATCGCGGTCACCCCGGATAGTCCGGTTACCTGTACGGGGACTTCGCTGTCCGTTGTCGTGCCGTTTCCGAGTTGGCCGTTACTGTTGGATCCCCAGGTCCAGACAGAACCACCAGACCCGATTGCCAGGCTGTGATCCCATCCGCCAGCAATTGCGGTTGCACCGGTGAGGCCGGTCGCCGGCACTGGAATGCTGCTGTTCGCGGTCGTTCCATTGCCGAGTTGGCCGTTAGAGTTGTCGCCCCAGGAATACGGTGCGCCGGCAGCGTGGGCGAATTGCATGGAAATGAGCATGCAACCCACAATGACACACATCAGAGAGGTAGCTTTGATCATAGATGTTTGTTGCGTGTTTGCCTTCATAAATCTTCTCCTAATCACGACGGGCGCATGGCTTACCCTGCCCTACCTGGCCGAGATTACTTCAGGTTAAATGTCGCAAGTATCTCCGGGCACTCAGTTCCGGGAGCGAGCGGAATGGTCGTCACACCGTCACCCGGAGTGCCGCAGCTTGTATCGCTCGACTGTGGGAAGCCAACGCCGACCCGGTCTGGGAGAAACCACTTGGCGTGCATATCCGCCAGCAGGAAGTTGGAGCCCCCGTTGTGGCGGCCGGGAGCGAAGCATCCGTTCGGGCCGGTGTTACTCAGATTGGTATTCGTAGATGCGTTGAACATGATACCCGTGGCGTACTGGACTAGCGGGAAGACGCCGTCGACCGAACAGGCATACGATCCGTTAGAGCCAAATTCAGCGCCGATCATCAGTCCGCCGGGATCTTCAAAGCCGCCGTATCCGTATCCGGTATTGTCCAGGCCACACTGACCCAGCGGGTTGTAGGGTACACAGGTGCCCCATGATGTACCAGCCGGCCCGAGATCGATGTTGTAGCTCGTGGAGTTTGCGACCTCGCACAGCACGACCGTGTTGGCCGGGCTCGTCGCTGCGGCGAGTGTGTACGATGTTGCATCCGCAACTGGAATGGCGGGGGCGAGAGCGTTAGGAATGACGAATTGGCTGTTGTAGCAGTACGACGTCGGCGAAACGTAATTCGCGCCGGCACCAGTCCACGCATATTGGTTCAACTGGGAGTTGACCGGATCGGCCGGGCATAGATAAACCTTGGTGTTCTTGATGTACGGATAGAGTTGCGTAGCCCAGCCGCCTCCGCCGCCATAGCCGCTCCAGCCATTGGGCATGTGCCCGTTGTTGTCCTGGACGTACTGGGACATCCCGAGTCCGAGCGCCGATAGGTTGGAGAGACACGACTTTTCGGTCGCCTTATCTCGGACCTGGGCGAATACTGGGAAGAGGACCGCGGATAGGATCGCCATGATCGCTACAATAACAAGTAGTTCAGCAAGCGTAAAGCCTTTTGTTTTCAACATTTCCTTTCCTTTCTTGGTGACTGTCGAGACGCGCCTGCGATCTCAACTCCGGTGTTGCTTTCCATTGCGCACCACAACCACAGACGTGACCGACGGACGGATAATGGGACCCCGTTTGAGCCGGCTTCCTCGTCGGGTTACGCGGAAGGCAGAGTCCCTCTCCAAATTCGGCCGTGTCTGTCGGCGGGAGCGCGGGCTCGCTCCGGGGGCGCAATCACAACATCGAAATCGTTAGCACCACTTGCGCCCTACTCGAGCCCCTACGAATTCAGCCGCCCCGGCACGGGAACCGTAAAGCATCGCGATATTGACTATAATAATCGCGCGACATGTACTCACAGTGATGATTACCGTGGCGAAGGCGCCAATATGTTGATTATACCAATCGCGCGACAAAATGTCAACAAAAACTATTCGGGCCGTTCGCGCGCTCCTCTCGCAGCGCATCGTCCGCCCCGGCATAGCAGTTCGCGACGGGTGGTCGATGGCAAAGGAGTAAACGCTCGCTCACCACCGACCACCCGTTACCGACTCGTGTTCGGAGGGTCTCAACGCAACTACAGATACGCACTCAGCGTGGTGGCGGTCCACCCGCCGAAGGGCCCGTAACTATACTCCGTGAAGAGGTCCGTGTTGTTGTTAAGATCCCAGATCGAAGCCGCGCCGCCGACGGTATTGACCCAGAGCAGGTCTGTCAACCCGTCGGAGCCGTCGGCGATGGACGTCGCGGCCCATCCGGGGTACGGGCCGTATGTGTATTGAGTGAACTCGAAGTTTTGCGTATTCAAGTTCCATACCGACGCGGCGCCGCCGGTACTGTTCCACAGGACGTGGGTCGTGTTGTCCGCATTGACCGAAAGCGCCATCGGAGTCCAGCCGGGGTACGGACCGTAGGTCGGCATCGAAAGCTCCTGGGTGGCGGTATTCAGGCTCCAGATCGACGCCAGCGACAGTCCGGGGTTCACCCACAGCACGCGAGTGTTTCCGTCCGGCCCATCTGCGAGGGCCGTAGCGGACCAGCCGCCATTGGGGCCGTACAGGTTCTCCGTGAAGGTTTCCGTTTCTGTGTTGTAGTTCCACAGCGACGCTGTGCCATTTGTTTCGTTCCAAAGCACGTGGGTCGCGTTGTCCGAGCCAACCGACAGCGCGGTCGCTGTCCATCCGGCGTAGGGTCCAAAGGTGTACTCCGTATAGATTCCCGTTGTGTTATCCAGGCTCCAAATCGACGCGGCTCCGCTTGTGTTCACCCAGAGCACACGTGTCAATCCGTCGGGGCCGTCGGAGATGGTCTGCGCGGTCCAGCCGGGGTACGGGCCGTAGGTGCTTTCCGTGAATACCCCCGTTGACGGATCGTCGTTCCACAAGGACAGCGCGCCGCTCGTGTTCGACCAGAGGACGTGCGTACTGGGAGGGGCCGGCGTCGGGGCAATAGCCTGAAGCCGATAGACGCCGCCAGTGTCGCCGATTGTCGTGCCATAGAACGCCCCGTCGCTGCCTTGTAGCAGCGGCGTCGATGGACCGTAACCGTCGCCGGCAACGGAGCCATCATTGAACGAGTGGAGGATGGTTTCGTTTCCGGACGCGTCGATGCGGAAAGCCGTGCCGTTGCTGTTGCTCCCGCCGTCGAGCGTCGTCCCGTAGAAATCCCCATCCGAAGCCTGGATCAGGCCTGCCATGGGATTCGCCCCATCGAAGGCCACAAGTCCGTCGCCAAAGCTGTGAAGGATCGTCAGGCTGCCATCGCCGGATATGTTCACCCGAAATACCGTGCCGCTGCCTCCCCATCCCGAACCGGTCGATCCTCCACCAAAGGTGGTGCCGTACAAGTTTCCATCCGTTCCCTGGATCAGTGTTCCGAACGGATACGCGCCGTCGTTGGCAACTGTTCCATCGCCGAAGTTGTGCAGGATTGTCTCGGTGCCGGATGTCGTCAGGCTGAATATCGTGCCATAACCCGCCGTTCCGCCGAGCTCCGTCGTGCCGTATAAGGTGCCGTCCGGACCCTGAACGAGGGCGCCGACAGGCGTCGATCCGTCGGTGCCGGTGCCGAAGGTGTGTAGGACCGTAACGCTGCTGGTCGCCACGTTCAGCTCAAACGCGTCGCCGGACGACGAGATACCGTAGAAATTGCCGTCGATTCCCTGAATCAGGGCCGCCGTTGCATCGGTTTCCGCGATGTTCACATAAACGTTTCCGAGCGTGGTCATCTGGAACGTCTGCCCGTTGTTAGTGCCGTAGAGGTTGCCGTCCTGTCCCAGAACAAGCGCAGTGTTGTCCGAAGTCGTGGTGCCCGGAAAACTATACAGCACTGTCAGGTTGCCTGAAGGATCGACGGAGAAGACGTCGCCCGCGCCAGTCGCCCCACCGGCATCCGTCGTTCCGTACAGGTAGCCGTTTCCCGCAATCAAGGCATTCGGGTAACTCAAGTCAGGCGCGGCTGCCTGAATTACGGTGTCGACGAGCGGCGTTTCCGAAATGGGCTCACCGGAGACCTCGCCGGACATCAGGCTCGTCCCCTGAGAGTTCACGCCGGCGACCTCGAAGTTGTACGTCGTGAGGTTCGTCAGGTTCATTATAAGGGTTGCCGTGCGAGTCACCGTGGCAACCGGAGTCGGACTCGGGCTGGCAGCGGTTCCCATGTAAACGTTGTATGACGTCGCCGCACTGCTGCCCGTCCAGTTCAGGAGAATGGCCCCGCTGGAGGATGTGGCCGAGAGGCCTGATGGCGCCGGCGGAACGGCGGGTGTCAATGTGCCGATGGCGAGGCTGTGCCAACCTCCGGCAGCAATCGCAGTTGCGCCGCTGATGTTGACAACCGGCATGGGAGCATCGCCGCCGGTGGCACCACTGCCAAGCTGGCCGTATCCGTTATCGCCCCAGGACCAGACACTGCCGTCGGCCATCAGGGCGAGTGTGTCGGTGGCGCCACCGGAAATCGCGGTCACCCCGGAAATTCCGACAACCTGCACAGGAGAATCGCTCCCATCGAGCCCGGTTAGGCCGAGCTGGCCATAATCATTGTCGCCCCACGCCCAAACCGTCCCGTTTGACAGGAGGGCGACGCTGCTGAACTCCCCGGCAGCAATCGCGATTACGTCGGAAACGCCCGCCACGGACACGGGCACGCCGCTGTCGGTTGTCGTCCCGTTGCCAAGCTGCCCGGATCCGTTGCTGCCCCACGCGCTGACATCTCCGGTGGAGTCGATCGCGAGCCCGTGAGCATTTCCGGCGGCGATCATCGTGATGCCCGTCAGGCCGCTGACCTGCACGGGGCTATTGCTGTCAGTCGTCGTGCCGTTGCCGAGTTGCCCGTTGCTATTGGAGCCCCACGCCCACACGGTGCCGTCGGATCGCAACGCCAGGCTGAACGTGCCGCCGGCAGCGATAGCGGTGACGTTTGTGAGCCCGGTCACCTGCACGGGAACGCTGCTGTCGATAGTGGTGCCGTTTCCGAGTTGTCCGCTGCTGTTGGAACCCCACGCCCAGACCGATCCGCCGGAAAGAGCCAGGCTGTGCGCCCGGCCACCGGCAATCGCGGTCACCGTGGTCAGGCCGCTGACCTGCACGGGGATATTGCTGTCAGTCGTCGTGCCGTTGCCAAGCTGCCCGTTACTGTTGGAGCCCCAGGCCCAGACTGATCCTCCCGACCCGATAGCCAGGCTGTGATTCCATCCGCAGGCCACTGAGGTCCCGCCAGTGAGGCCGGTAACCGGCTGGGGAACGGGGCTGTTTACGGTTGTCCCGATTCCGAGTTGTCCCTGTGCGTTATCGCCCCACGAATAAGGTGAGCTCCCCGCCCGGGCGTATGTCACGCTGAGCAGCATGCAAACCATGGTAACGCACGCAAGTGTGGAAATCCTGATCCAAATTGTTTGTCGCGTGTTCTCTTTCATATGTCCATCTCCTAATCACCGCGCTGTGCTGTTGCTCGACACCCATCTCCGGGCACGACAACAGGCGTTAAGCCTTTCACGTTTCATTTCGCCCGATTATTTCAGGTTAAATGTTGCGAGAATCTCCGGGCACTGCGTTCCTGGAGCGAGCGGGATTACATTCACACCGTCGCCTGGAGTGCCGCAACTCGTCGAGCTTGGCTGCGCTTTCCCTGCGCCAACCTGGCTTCCGGGAAACCACTTGGCGTGCATGTCGGCCAGCAGGAAGTTGGAGCCCGAGTTATGGCGGCCCGGTGCGAAGCATCCGTTCGGGCCGGTGTTGCTGAGGTTCGTGTTGGTCGACGCGTTGAACAGGATGCCCGTGGCATACTGGACCAGCGGAAAGATATTGTCAAACGAACACGCGTCCTCGCCGGAACTACCAAATGTTGCGCCAATCATCAGGCCGTAGGGGTCATCAAGTCCGCCAAAGCCGTATCCGGTATTATCCAGGCCATTTTGGCCTACGGGATTATAGGTTACGCTCCACGATGTGCCCGGCATGCCGAGATCGATGTTGTAGTTGGTGGAGTTTGCGACCTCGCACAGTACGACCGTGTTGGCCGGACTCGTAGCTGCGGCGAGTGTATAGGAAGTTGCATCCGCGGTCGGCACCGCGGGGGGGAGAGCGTTAGGGATGACGAACTGGCTGTTGTAGCAGTAGGAGGTCGGCGACACGTAGTTCGCATCGGCCGCAGTCCAGGCGAAAACGTTCAGATCGGCGTTGACCGGATCGGACGGGCAAAGGTAAACCTTTGTGTTCTTAATGTACGGATAGATCTGGCTTGCCCAACCGGCGCCGCCGCCGTAGCCACTCCAACCGTTCGGCATATGCAGGTCATTGTCCTGAGTGTACTGGACGAATCCGAGACCGAGTGCCGAGAGGTTGGAGAGACATGACTTTTCGGCCGCTTTATCGCGGGCTTGTGTGAAAACGGGAAACAGCACCGTAGCCAGAATCGCTACGATGGCTACGACAACGAGGAGTTCAGCGAGGGTAAAACCTTTTGTCTTTGACATATTGGTTCCTTTCTTGGTGATTATCCGGACGCACCTGCGGTTCGACATCTGTGGCATGAACAGGAGCGGGCGCGCACCAAAACAAACTCTTTTGACGGGTGGATGGGGATTGGGAGAGCCTCCTTTCTCGCGAGATTCCTGTTGGACCTGGGCAAACCGGCCTACGTTTCATCGGCCAGGATCAACATGTCGATCATATTTGGTCGCGCCGTAGTCCATGGCGTTCAGCGTTTCGCGGGCACGACATACTGATTATACCAATCGCGCGACATACTGTCAACAGAAATTATTCGCGGCATTTCCAGAGAGATCCATCGAACTGATAGGTGCATTACGATTAATACAATATAGTGGATTTGTTACGATTACATGATTGCTTTCTATGGCGGGCCGTGCCCGAAACGAACGGCCAGCGCACATTCTCCGGTTATCTTCACGACTTATCGGCAAAAGGCGGTGTCGATCAGGTTCTGTTTCCCGGATAATCGGGTAAAATACCAGTAGGCCGTTGCATAAATGCGATGGCGCACAATGCGTTGTCCGCCCGGATCAACGCCTCGCCGCTAAACTTCCACGTAACCGGGTACGCCTCTCAGGCGCCCGGTTGGAGGTACTGTTCCCCAACCGTCGCTCACTCACACATGCACTTGCGTGTTGAGCCGCCCACTGTGCGGCGTCAAGATGCTCTCTTGTACTCGAAAGCAGGTCCAACATGTCCGACAAACGAAAGCCGTTGAAGAAGAAGAAATCTGTGGAAAAGGTTCCGCAGGCGGTCGCAGCGCCGACAACTATAGTTGATGACAAGAAACGTTCCGTCAACGTGCGCGCATCGTAGTTTTCCCGGCGACAACCCGATTCCGATGCATGCGCATCCCGGCCTTCGAACGATGCTGTTCACGGCCGAGTTCGACTATTCCCGTGAGAATGGGAAGGATTGTTTTTCATGGCCAGTTTTCAGACGCTGTGGCAGCGATTGTTTGACCGTAACGGGAGAGTTAAGGCGGAAGTCGAGCGGATCGGTGCGCTTCAGCAAGCCGCGGTCCGCCTCCGCGCCGAGTATGCGTCCAAGAAGGAGCAAGCCGCGCAGACGGGGGATGGCGGAGGTTCCAGCGTCCTGTCTTCCAGTCGGAAACGCATGGAAGAGGCGGAGTTTGCCCATATCGCTGCCCTTCAAGTGTGGGAAAACAAACAGGCGAGACAGAAATCGTATTGACCGTGGCGCGTACGTTAAGATGTACGGACGCTATGGACACGGGGCAAGGCAGGCACGGAAGCCTGTCCCACGGTCGGATCAGTCGTGGCCGGCGCAAAAACGTGACTCACGAGCAACCAGGGTCGTAATCCTAGCCCGTATCGCCCTCGATAAGCGTCACCGGAACGGCGATCTCTTGGGGTACCGACTGCCCGGCCATGATGCGGAAGACCGCGTCAACCGCCGTTCGCGCGATTTCATCCCATGGAACGAAGATACTTGTGATTGTAACCGGCAGACGTGGATGGTCGAAACCGTCGAAACCGATTAACTCGATCCGGTCCGTCAGCCTCTCATATGCCAGGTAGGAATACGCGGCGACCGAAGTCGAATCGTTCCAGCACGCAATTGCGGTCGGCCGCACGTCGTCTCCGGCGTGGATCAATGCCATTTCCGCGGCGCTCAGTGTGCCCATATAGTCGGACGCCTCTCCCACCAGCACCTCGATCCCAAGTTCGTCCGCCGTCTCGCGGAAGGCCCGGTAGCGCCGGTTCGCGGACACGCGCTCGTATGGCGGCATGCGGTAGAGGACACGCTTGTGCCCACGGTGAGCAAACCGCTGCGCGATAATGCGCATTCCGCCGGCATCGTCGGCAGTAACGGATGGGATTCTGGGACTTGCCGACGCCAGTGCAACCGCAGGGAAATGGCGATCCGCAATCTTGGCGACCAGGCCGTCGTCGGGCGATGAGTAAACCACGACACCATCGACCTTGCCGCCAATGATCTCCTGCATCGGCGCCGGCCCCTGCTCCAATCGGCCGGAACGGTGGATCAACAGGCTGTATCCGTGGCTGTCACAGTGCTGGTGCATTCCGCTGATCAGGTTATAGATGAACGGATTGCGGACATCGATGTATCCGTAGCCGTTATAGAACCCGATCGTGTGCGCGACATGGTTACGCAGAGACCGCGCGATGTCGTTCGGCCGGTATTGCAACTGGTCGGCGGCCTGGCGGATTCGCTCGCGGGTTGCCTCCGACGTCCTTGTATTCAGGCATGCCCCATTGAGGACCGAAGACACCGTGGAGACGCTGACACCTGCGGCGTCAGCGACATCCTGCAGGCGGGCGCGTCGAATCTGCGGAGCCGGAAGACCGTCACTGACATCCGGACTGGTTGTTTCGGTCGAATATGAGTATTTCACGATATGTATATATTATGACACGAGTGGGTGCGGATCGGCACCACAACGCGTCCTCCTTGCCGGTTCAATCGAAGTGTCAAGGGCTTAACTGCGTTAGGAATTGAAGTGCCCGTATCACAAATGCGGCGCAGATCTCCGGAGCCGTCTCGTAGTAGGATTTCCACGCCAGCGCCTTATCTTCCTCATAGTCTCCCGTCCGGTCCTGGTGAACATCCAGCCACGCCAGTCGAACGGCATGGCCGATGATCACATCGAGGACGAGAAAATCGTCGATGCGCAGCTCGGGAGTGCGCTCCGCCAGGGCGGCCAACGCAAGCAGAGTCTCAATGTTGAGCTGGCGGTACTTTGCGGCGTCCATTTTGTTGAGCAGGTACTCGATCCAGAGCGCGAAGTTCATCTCTCCGGCGGTCATCTCGGAAAGGATCAGCGCGCTGTCGATCCGGTTGCGCAGGTCGAGTTTGTCGCCGATGATCAGTCCTCGGCAGTGCTTAAGCAGGTTCCAAACGCTCGGGTAGAACCCGGCCGGAACGCGATTGAGGATGCCTTCCCGCTGGCGATACCGCATCCAGCCGCCGGGAGGCGTGATGCTGGCCGGGCTGGGTTCGATGGCCTGCACGATCCCCTGCTGCAAGGGCAGCGACTCCTGGCGCTGTACAAGGGATGTTTTGTCCTCGTAGTCCGCCAGCACGGTCCGCAGACGGCCGCGGATGTCCGACGGGCTCAATTCGTTGAGCAGCTCGTAGGCCTCCTCCTGCCTGAGCTGCAGTTCGCTGGCCAGCTCGCTCGTAATCAGCAGGATCAGGTAACCCACGCGGACTGTCATCAGGCCGCTGAACAGGTTCGGTTCGGCCTTGATCAGCATTCCCAGGTAGATCAGTATCTCCTGTGTGAGGGTCCAATCGCGAATGTCCGCCCCGCCGAACTCTCGGATCTTCTCGCGTATTTCCGCCGGTGGCAGTGGGCGCGAGATGAGCGATGAATCGGAGAACGATTTGCCGACCGTTATCTGCTTCTGTCGAACCAGGATATCCGTCACCGCATCGGACAATGCCACATCGGTCTTGCTGAGCATGCCTGAGACACGGCGGACAATGGCCCAGTAAGGGTGTCCGGTTTCGCCGCGCGCGGCCTGCGCATACACGTCCTCCAGGAGGTCCTGCAGCGTAATCGAGGTTTCCCCGTCCCATCCGGGGCCGTGGCTCATTCCCTTGAGCCGCACGAGTCCACAGAGCAACTCCAACTGCTCATAGATGTTGTGCGAACGCTGCAGACGGATTAGCAAAACCTCCGAATCCTGCTCCTGTTCGATTCGCAACTGCTCCGGCCGCGTGAGTGGCCGGCACTCCTGGGGGTCGGCGATGAGCCGGTATCGCTCCGGCTGAGCGTCACGAAGCGGCTCCTGCGAGAACTCGAAGTCGTGAAGGTAGTCGATTCGCTCGGTCGTGGCCGTCTGACGGAGCTCTCCAAGCCGCGCGAGGCGGACATGAACCCCCGCGCATTCTCCCTGATGAAGCTCCTGAATCAGCTCGAGAAGCGCTTCGCGCCCGGTCTCGAGGATGGTTCGGGTGATCATCAGGGTCATGGTCGGCCGGCCGAGCTGCCGCCAGTTGCGCCGTACGTAGGCGAGCTCGCTCATGATCTGCGTGACCAGGAAATTCCTATCCAGCATCAGGTAAAACTTCTGGGCATCCAGGAACGACGGTAAGAAGACCATCAGTTGACCACGGATAATGAATACCTTCGATGTTGTCAGGCTCCGAAGTCGACGCTCCGGCCGGCCCGTCAGCCCGATCTTGTCGTTTCGCCCGATCTGATGGTACGCCGCCGCGAGTTCTCCGGAGCGCCGCACCTGGATTGGCTCGATCTGCTGCGGAGTCTGGGTTGCCACACCGCGCGTCTCCAGCTCGACCTGCAGCGATTCATCCTCCGCCAGCAAGGCCACCTGGACCACCGGATCGCGCATGGCGCCCACACCCAGACGTCGACCCAGGGGGTCGATCTCGCCCGGCTGCAAAAGTCGTTCGTCGAGCATGAGCGCAACATAATACAGGCTTTGCGCCCAGATCAGCGGGATATTGTCGTTTGGCAGCCGGTCCTGGCTGTGTGGCTCGCGGCGTTCGATCTCGACCCCGCTTCTGGGCACGTAGTAGAGTTCTGGAAGCAGCTCGGTTCCGTCCCGCACCACGAGAATGCGCCGGATTCGTTCGCGATAGTCGTCGACCGCTGCGTCGTCTCCGCGGAAGTGGGCGTCGAGCATGAGGTACACGTAGAACAGCGGCCATTCGCACTCGATATTGTCGAACTGCTTGAGCTCCCAGGCTTCGTAGTGGAGCCGGCCGGCGTCCTCGATCACCGTCTGGTGGCCGTCACGCAGGAATCGCTTGCAGCCGTAGCGTCCCTGCAGGTTCTGAACGATTCGGGCACGCGTCCGTTCGACCAGCCCGCCGTCCTCGACTGCGAACGCAGGATAACCAACAATGCTCAGCAGGGCGGAATCCACCTCCTTCGAGCGGGATTCCCATGGTAGCAGGCTCTCCAGCGTAATGCGGCACCGTGCAATTTCGTCGGGAAGCACGTGCAGCACGGAGGCCTGGCTGCCGCGGACCCCGAACATATCCAGCCCGTTGAGCGCCTCCAGGGCCGCCTTGGCCATCCCGATCGAGCTCGCGTTGAGCTCGGCGCTGCCAACATTGATCTTGTTACCACGCTCCCAGATTCCGAAATCCGGCGTGCGGTAGGCGCGCCCGATATAGTAGATCAGGTTCTGGACGAAGTTGACCTCATCGATCGTATAGAGGATGCAAAGGCCGGATGCGGTCATCTGGGCAAGCATCAGCAGATACAGCGACGTGGCATCGATCTGAAGATGCCCCCAGTCGGCGTCGCCCACCACAGTTCCGCCGGTCCGTGTGTCGTACTTGGCATGCAGCGAATCGAGAGGGGATTGGGTGTGTTTGAAGCGCTCGACCTTGTTTGCCTGGCGCATCATGGCGACAAGCAGGCCCCGCATGCACTTCACCACGCTCTGGTCGAGCTCGTAGCCGCGCCCCTTGTCCCAGTCGAGCTGCCGGTACGCGATGCCCAGTCCCCAGGCGGCCAGGATGCTATAGACGTTGTCTCTCACCCACGCATCGGCGTAGTTGCCGTGCGCGTTTACGGCCGTGCTGGCGGGCATCAGTCCCGTGATCGGATCCTGTCGGCTGAGGATGACCTTCTTGATGAGGCCGTAGTAATGGTCCAGGCGAGCCGGCAATTCGAACTGTCCGGCGTCAGGTGCAGTGGACTGCCCGTACACGCGGCGAGAGCTCCCACGCATTGTCGCACGTATCCCTTCGGCGATTGTCTCTTTCATTCCGTCGCTCCGGAGTGGACTCCTAGCGGAGGGCGTAATGTCCGCCCCCGTCGCTTCGCTCCGGCGCGGACTCCTAGCGGAGGGCGTAATGTCCGCTCCTGTCGCTTCGCTCCGGCGCGGACTCCTAGCGGAGGGCGTAATGTCCGCCCCTGTCGCTTCGCTCCGGCGCGGACTCCTAGCGGAGGGCGTAATGTCCGCCCCTGTCGCTTCGCTCCGGCGCGGACTCCGTTCATCAGCGCGGCCCTGTCGACTGCCGCGGCAGGCGCATGCCTGGCCCAACTGCACTGTCGAACATGCGAACAGCATTACTGTAGTGACGGTGAACTTACCGTCACACTTTACCATGATAATACCGGTCGACACAAGGGAGCGCTTTGAGAAGGCCAGAAACAACGATGGGTCAGCCAGAAAGGTCGCCACTTGTGCGATTTGTGCGGCAGCGGGGTGCGCAAGACCGACTGCGCTATTGTGTCGTATCGGGGGACAGGCCTCCGTGCCTGTCTTTCACCCTGTGGCGAAATCTTCTCGTCCAGCACGCATATCCGTCGCAGCGTTTTCGGGTATCATCATGGGCGTCTGCGCTCCTGCGGAATTACCCATTCCATCTTGAAACGAGGCCGCAATGGCGGTTCAACCGTACACCTCTCACACGTCGGCAGGCGGCGCGCGCCCGGGATGGCGCGACGTGGTTGTATTTGTTGCTGTGTTCGCGCTTCTCACGAGCATTTCGCGAGATGCGCACGCCATGTGGACCCCCTTCAATCCTGTCCATGCAAGCCCCATCGACCTCTCGCCACGGGCGCTGCCGGGGTACGCCGCTCGCTCGCTTTTGAGGATGTTCATCGCCTTCGGGGCCAGTCTGATATTCACGTTTATCTATGCATATGTCGCGGCCTACAACCTGGCAGCACGCAAGATTCTGATTCCCATGCTCGACATCCTGCAGTCCATCCCGGTCCTGGGTTTCCTCTCGGTCACCGTCACCGGGTTCATGGCGTTGTTCCCCGGGTCCGAGATGGGGCTGGAGTGCGCCAGCATCTTCGCGATCTTTACTGGCCAGGCCTGGAATATGACATTCAGCTTTTACCAGTCACTGGTGACTATCCCCAGGGAGCTGAATGAGGCCGCGGCCATCTATCGACTCAATGCCTGGCAGCGGTTCACGCGGCTGGAACTGCCGTTCGGGATGATCGGGTTGGTCTGGAACAGCATGATGAGCTTTGGCGGTGGCTGGTTTTTCCTGGCCGCGTCGGAAGCCATTTCGGTTCTCAACCACAACTATCAGTTGCCCGGCATCGGCTCCTACATGGCGGCCGCGCAGGCTGCCGGCGACTCGCGAGCCGTGCTCTGGTCGATCGCGACGATGGTCGCCATTGTCGTGCTGGTCGACCAGGTCTTCTGGCGTCCGATTGTGGCGTGGTCGCAGAAGTTCAAGTTCGAGCAGACCGACAGCGCCGAGCAGACTTCGGCCGTCCTCGATTTCTTGCGCCATTCGGCGGTGGTCACGTGGCTGGAACTCCGTGTCGGCGGCCCGATCGGCCGCCTCATTGACCGCGGCGTATCGAAGGCTGTCGACGTCGCCGGCCGCCGCGGACTACCGAGCGGGTTGCGGATGGCGCTCGGTATCCTCATTTTGGGGTCACTGGCCGTATATGCGCTGTACGGCGCCTGGCGTGGGATGGTTGTCGTTAGTCACGAACTGGGCCCGCCGGAGTACGCGCATGCCTTTCTGCTCGGGCTTCTGACCCTTTCCCGCGTCGCAGTTATGGTCGTGGTGGCGTCGGTCGTCTGGACCCCCATCGGAGTCGCGATCGGATTCTCGCCGCGACTGGCCCGATTCGCCCAGCCACTCGTGCAGATCGGCGCTTCGTTTCCCGCGAACCTGCTGTTTCCGCTTGTCGTTCTCGGGCTCATTCGGTTGCACATCACGTCGCTGAACTGGGCCAGCATCTTTCTGCTGGCCCTCGGCACGCAGTGGTATATTCTGTTCAACGTCATTGCCGGCGCGTCCGCCGTCCCGAGCGATCTGCGCGAGGCCGCGCTCGTGTTCCGGCTGCGAGGGTGGCATCTGTGGCGAACGCTGATCCTGCCAGCCATCTTTCCCGCCTGGGTGACAGGCGCGCTCACCGCGGCCGGAGGCGCCTGGAACGCCAGCATCGTAGCTGAAGTCGCGTCCTGGGGCAATCGACACCTGCACGCCGACGGTCTTGGCGCGTACGTGGCCGACGCAACCGTGACCGGCGACTGGCCGCGTATCATTTTAGGCATCGGTGTCATGTCGCTCTACGTCATCACGCTCAACCGGTGCATCTGGCGGCCGCTGTACGCACTGGCGGAGTCGCGGTATAAGCTGGAGTAGGATAGGAAGTTGAGAGGGTACCTATGGAAACCGCAAACGCATCGGCCTGCCTGCTTTCGGGCGAGGCGGTCTGCAAGTATTACGGCGAAGAGAGCAAGCGCATCCTGGTCCTGGACCGGATCGACATCGCGATCCGGGAGGGGGAGATTGTCGCGATTCTCGGGCCGTCCGGGTCGGGGAAGTCGACACTGCTGCGGATACTGGCCGGCCTGAGCACGGCGTCGTCGGGCTCCGTGCGCTTTCGCGGCGAGCCGCAAAGCGGCCCGAACCCGAACGTGGCGATTGTCTTCCAGACCTTTGCGCTGTTTCCATGGCTGAACATCTATCAGAATGTCGAGGTCGGCCTGTTGAACTCGAACGTCCCCGAGATGCAGCGGCGCCGGCGAATCCTCGACTCCATCGACGTCATCGGTCTCGACGGCTTCGAGGACGCGTACCCGAAGGAGCTTTCGGGAGGGATGCGCCAGCGCGTCGGGTTCGCGCGCGCTCTGGTCGTGCAGCCCGAGGTCCTGTTCATGGACGAGCCCTTCTCAGCGCTGGATGTGTTGACGGGTGAGAACCTCAAGAAGGAACTGCTCTCACTGTGGCGATCGCGCAAGATCCCGACCAGGTCCATTGTGATGGTCACGCATAATATCGACGAAGCCGTGATGATGGGCGACCGCCTGGTTGTGCTGGGCCACAATCCCGGCGTCGTTCGCCTGGACATGCCCGGATTGCCGGTCGAGCAGCGCGGCAAGGGCCGATCCGAGCACCTGCGGCTGATCGACTACCTTTACGGCGTGATGACCAACCCGACTGAGAAGGTATCGCCCTTCGCCGCCGAGGTTCCAGCGACTCGGCCGCGCCCCTACCAGGTCCTTCCGCACGTGCCGGTTGGACAGGTGACCGGCCTGGTCGAGCGCCTGCACGCGGCTGGCGGACGGGCCGATCTGTACGTGCTCGGCCACGACCTGCACATGGAGGTCGACGACCTCCTGCCGATCGTCCAGGCCATCGACCTGCTCAACCTGGGCAACATCGAGGAGGGCGACGTCTTCCTGACACCCGCCGGAGTCCGGTTTGCCCTGGCGGGGGTCCTCGAGGAGAAGGACATCTTCCGGGAACAGGCATCCGGCAATGTGGAGCTCATCCGGCACATCACAACCGCCCTCGATAAGGACCCCGGCAAGCGTGTGCGCTATGAAACCGTCTTCTCCCAACTCGAGGGCGCCTTCAGCAACGAGGAAGCCGAGCGCCAGCTCGACACTGCCATCGACTGGGGCCGCTACGCCGAGCTTTTCGCCTATGACGACCAGGAGGGTGTGTTCTATCGAGAGAAGGCGTAAGATCAGGATGCCATATTTCTGATTGAGGCTCGAGGTCGATGTCGGTGCCGGCCGGTTCCTTCGCTTTGGAAATCGCGGGCTTTCATGGAGATCCTCCTGCCGGGGCGGGTACAATCTGGCCATGGATCTTCGAATTGCTGGGAAAGTCGCGCTTGTCACAGCGTCGTCGCAGGGGCTGGGGCGCGCATGTGCGGACGCGCTCATCGGTGAGGGCGCGCGGGTGGTCATCAACGGGCGCCGGCCGGAGGAGTTGGCGCGGGCGGCGCAGGAACTGCGCCAGTCTCGCGCCGGCTCGACACCGGTGGAGGTGCACACGGTCGCCGGGGATGTTACCCACCCCGACGATATTGGGCGCCTGCTGAAAGCGACGATCTCCCGCTTCGGACAACTCGATATCCTGGTGACCAATGCCGGCGGACCTCCGCCCGGGAAGTTCGTGGAACTGGGCGACGAGCAGTGGCAGGCGGCCCTCAACACCAGCCTATGGCCCGTAATCCACCTCGTACGCCACGCGCTACCCCACCTGCGCGAGGCTCGAGCGCGTGGCGGAGGCCGGATCATCAACATCGTATCGACAAGCGTCA
>JBKQWH010000375.1:0-5018 GCA_052139635.1 Capsulimonadaceae bacterium | reverse complement strand
GCGCTCCCTTCTCAGAGAATAGGACGTTTCACACCGATTCAACGTCGACCCACGAATGAATTCGTGGGCTGCCAGGGAGAATGTCCTTCGGACAACCCACTGTTTTCATCCATAAGCGGGTGGATCGAAGATTTATGATGAGGCGTTGTGCGATTCTCCGCGGAGAAGCAACGCACAACGCGAAACCGGATCGGGACGCTGCTACCCACGCATCGAGAGCAGGTTTCCGGACTCGTAACGGCGGAGGCCGCGCTCGAACACCGCGCAGGCCAGCAGCGTCAGGCCAAGCGTATAGGCTGCCATCCGGGCAAACTGGCCGCCTGAGAAATGCTTGAGCAGCATAACCGGCACCCATGTGACGAAGCCGGCCGGGACGAGCGCGAACAGGATGAGCCTTACGCCACCGTCGAACAACCCCATCGGGTAGGTCGAGAACGTTATCAGCGCGTTTTGTATTTGCGTTCCGAGCCCTTCCGCGCCACCGATGAAGAACGCGAGCGACTCCATCAGGACACTGAAGGACACCAGTACGACCGCGGCCATACCGGACAGCATGACATACAGCACGAAATGGGCCGGGTCGGGCCGCAAGAACAACAAGAAGATCCCCGCGCCGAACAGAATGTCACCCCACGCCGAAACGCTCATCCGGCTAACCAGCACGTGCAGCAGGACGTTCCTGGGCAGCGACAGGTAATAGTCGAGGTCGCCACGGGCGATCATGGCCGCGACTTCTGTCCTGTTCCCGCAGAAACCGCTGGCAAGGCCGTATCCGGTCGTAGCGACAGACCACAACAGGAGGACATCCTCTAATCCCCATCCCCGAATTACCGGGAACCTGTGAAAGTACAGGGTCCAGAAGATGAGCCAGATCGAGTCATTCACGATCATGCTGACGACCTGGGTTATGAAGCTAAGCCGGTATTCGAGCGCGCACGCGAAGTTGTGCCGTACGTACGCGGTGACAAACCCGGCATCACTCACGATGCCGGCAAACCCCGGCCGCTGTTTCCGCAGCTCCGGGTAACCGGGCGGCCGGTCACCCTCCATTCGACTCGACATGGCGCACACCCTTTCGATAGATCAGAACCGCGAGCAGCCAGATGGCGACTGCCCAAAAGCATTGCAGCCCGAGCGCCGCTGCGGCGCCTTCGCCGGTTCCGGCCGCGAATATCCGGCCCGGAGCGCTGTAGACCGCGCTTAACGGCAGCCACTCGCAGAGCCGGGCCAGCGGCCGCGGAAACACCGAGAGCGGCATCAACATGCCGCCCAGAATCATGCCCATTCGACTGTACAGCAACGACATCGACCGTGTGTCCTCGACCCAGAGAGCGCCGAGGCCGATGCAGAGGACGCCGCCAAAGTCAATCAGGACGGCCAGTGCCGTAGCCAATGTGGCGGTGACAGCGCCAAGTCCGGTAATGTGGATGGGTCCCACGGCAAGGAGGGCGAGCGCGCCGCCGACCGTCAGGCAGATCGCAAACCGAACAAGACGGTCGCCCAGATGGACGCACAAATGGTACAGCAAGTAGTGGCAGGGACGGCCGAGCGCCACGGCGAGCCCTTCGGAGCGCACCTCCTCGTCGATCTCGCTGGTGATCATCGGCCGAGACATGGCGATCGATTCGGTCAGCACCAGGTACCAGACCATCTGCGCAAGCGTAAAACCCGCGATACGGTGGTAGTGGCCGCCGCCGGCCGCGTAGGTTGTGCGCCAGAGTTGGGTCAGCACGAACAGAATCGGCACCAGAAACACAACTCGAAACAGCATTTCCGCGGCGTAGGCGACGTTGCTGGCCAAACGGGTCTGAACGATCGCCCCGTACTTAGCGGCGGACCATCTCCACCCGCGGGGCCCGCGCAGCACGGGCGCCGGTCTCGTCACGGTCAACATCGCGGTCATTTTCGCCTCCCTTCCGCGTAGATCCGGGTAATGATCTCCTCCATCGGAGGGTCCTCGATCGTGATGTCATGAACACTGTAGTGGGCGAGCAGGCGGCCAACGACGGCGTCGATACCGTGCTCGTCGGTGTTGACCGACACCCGCACACCGTACTCCGATCGAGACAGCACGGTCACGCCCGGCAAGTGCAAGTCATCGGAGGCGCCATGCAGCTTGAGGTCAATCACCTTCGTCCGCAAGTATGACCGCTTCAACTCGACGATCGACGTATCGAGCACGAGGGCGCCGTGGTTGACGACCATGACGCGCTCGCAGACCTGCTCAATGTCGCCGGTGTCGTGGGAGGTCAGGAATATGGTCGTGCCCTCCTCGCGGTTCATGCGCCGCAAAAGCTCCCGAATTCGCACCTTCGCGACGACATCGAGGCCGATCGTTGGCTCGTCAAGAAACACGACCGCCGGTCTGTGCAAGAGAGCCGCCGCGATCTCGCAGCGCATTCGCTCTCCCAGCGAGAGCTTGCGCGCGGGGGTCTGCATCAGCGGGCCGAGCTCGAACAGGTCGATTAATGACCGGACCCGAGCCCGATACTCCACGGGATCGATCTCGTAGATGCGCGCGAGCAGGTTGAACGTGTCCAGCGGCGGCAGGTGCTGCCAGAGCTGCGACCGCTGCCCGAACACCGATGCGATGTTGAATGCCAGGGTCTGCCGGTCGCGCCACGGCGTGAGTCCGAGCACCCGGGCGTTCCCGCCCGACGGATGCAGGATGCCGGTAAGCATCTTGATGGTGGTGCTCTTCCCGGCGCCGTTCGGTCCGATGAATGCGACGAGATCGCCCGCGTTGACTGAGAATTCGATATCGCGGACGGCCGTAGACACCCGGTAGGTTGGCCGCACAAAGGCACGCAGGCTTCCGGCCAGGCCCGGCTGCTTTTGTTTCGCCCGAAACTCCTTGCGCAGCCCTTCAACACAAATGACACTCGCTCGGCTCAGATGACTGGCCATCGAATTGCTCCTTCGCAAACGTCGTCGCATCGATAAATGCGCGGTCGGGCTTGCGCACCCTGCCGCACAAAAGAGCAAACCCCGTCGTCCCTGGATGGGATAACGGGGTTTGCGAGAATGCTGTGGCTATGGGATTTAGCTAGACGGCAACTCCTCCCCGATGTCCCGGCGTGACGGTAGTGCGGTAAGCAAATGCTTCCGAATGAATACCGTCAATTGCCTTCCAGGTCATCGAGATTGCCACGAACTTCTCCCTGGCCGCGCCTTATGGCCGGCCGCTCATCACAGATTACTGCATCGGACGTGCCAAAGTCAAGCGCCGGATCATCTATCTTACATCGAACGCCTTCGCACAAAAGTGAAGCCGGGCTTGCGCACCCTGCTGCCGCGTAAAAGTGGACTTCAGTCCATTGGGCCATCGACCCTTTCCGTCCGAGCCGAGTGACGAAAAGGACGGCAATATGCTAAACTCTTGCATAACAGCGTTGGGCGATACGGACGTTCGGTTGTCTGTATGCGGAAACGTCGCAGTGTCGAGGGCCGGCGCTGTCGGTCATTCGTTGGCCCTGATCACCGAACATGTACGTATCTCTTATTGGTGGAAACCGGCGGTCGACGAAGTCTGTGTGGCCGCTGCTGGTCGTTTTGACACTGGCGGGCGGGTCGGTGCATCCTCGTGCGGCAGCAGCGCCGGCAAACGCTCCGGCCGAGGACTCCGGCATCGGGTTTTCGGAACCTCAGGGAACGTACGTCGAGCTTCCCGATCCAAAACGACCCGGCAAGTGGCTCTGGAAGCTGTGGGGCGAGGGACTGAGCGGAGAATCGCGCGGCGGCGGCTTACAGGCAACGATGTCCGATGTGTTCGCGATATTGTATTCCAAGGGGATACCATCGGCCATTCTGAAGGCTCCGACGGTCCATGGCGACTATGCAAGCGGTGTCCTCGTGGCAACGGGCAGGGTGAGTTTTACAGCCGCAACTGCGGCGTATCTCTCGAAAGTCGATCGCGACCTCGCTGAAACGGCCGGCCTCCCCTATCCGCAGTCATCACAGCAACGCGCCGGAATTGTCAATCAGGCGGAAGCGATGACCGCGCAGAATTCCTGGGTAAAGGCCGACAAGGTAACCTGGTACTCCAGGGACAACAAGGGGGCGGGAAGCGGGGTTGCGACGGGAAACGTGGTGTTTCATGACGGCCGATCCGGTGCGGTCGCGCGTACGCCCCGACTCAACTTCGACGGCCTGCTGCAGCGTGTCGAGTCGGCCGGCGGCGTGGCCGGCTCGGTGCCTTAGCCCGGGAGGATGGATAAATGCGATCGAAATTCTGGATTGCGACCGCGGCCGCTCTGAGTGCGGCTTCTACGGCGGGTATGGCTGCGAACCCGCTGAGCAAGACCGTTGGGCCGATAAACTATCGAGCCGCAAAAATGATCATGGTGTGGGCCAAAGACCGCCATGAGGCCGACTTGATTCAGGGGTTCGAGATCCGGTCTGAGACGTACCATCTGTCGGGGGACCAGGCTGTTATGACGTTCTCCCCAACCGGGCCCGCCTCCGATTTTACAAAGATCGTCGCGACCGGGAAGGAGGGGGCGCAGGTTCGGGCCGAGTTCCTCGACAATGTCGAGTCGGAATGGCTCGTTCTCAAGTCGGATCAGGTCGTCATCGTGCCGGATTCCACCGTCCCTAACGGCCGAATTGCCACCTTCTCAGGCCACGTCAAGATCACCGCCTCATCGGCGCAGGAACTCGCGCAGCCATCCGACACCACCGTCGACGGCGCTATTGTGTACCTCGGAACCGCCCCGGACCGGCCGCGGCTTGAGGCCACCGGCGTCAACGGCTCCGCGGTGCCGCTGGCCGGCGGCCAGCAGTAGAAGACGTATGGACTATGGACGCAATAGACAAGGAGGAAGACAGGCACGGAGGCCTGTCCCACGATAGGATCAGTCGTGGCCGGCACAACACCGTCCATAGCGTCCATTTGTCCATAGTCCATTCCTGAAACATAGACGGCGCCGGGATGTCTAACCCACCATGCCAACTTTAAGGGCCGAGGGGCTCATCAAATCCTACAAGGGCCGCACTGTCGTCAAGGGAATCGACTTCGA
>JBKQWH010000374.1:0-13922 GCA_052139635.1 Capsulimonadaceae bacterium | reverse complement strand
AGCGAAGCGACGAGGGCGGACATTACGCCCTCCGCAAGGAGTCCGCGTCTCCGCTGACGATGCGGTCCGACAGACAAAACCGTTCCGTCGAGAATATAGAACATAAGTTCGTATAATAGGGTATACTGCCGTTGCGGGCGCAAGCATCGTACACGCCCTCCCGGCGGCCGCCCGCCGGGCAATGGTTCTTTCACAACTTCATACAGTCAAAATCACGCAAGTCATACCGGCCACGCGAATTGCTCGCTTCGACTTCCAACGGCCGACGGCCAGATTCATCGCTTCTTGCCATTTTATCCCAATTTATCCGGCCGGGACGTGAAAACCGCGCGTGGTCAGGAAAGCCAACCGGCCGAGACTTCACCATAACAGCGGAACATTTGGAACATGTCCGACGACTGTTGTCCGTTATTGTCTACTAGTTCGATCCCTCGAAATTCACGGCGTTCCAACCGATAAACCCAATTAACTCCGCGCCGGCATCCGCGGGCGTGCAATCGGGCACGCGGAGAGGCTTGCGGAGTGGGGTGAGGTGGTGCGTGCGTGCCCGAACGCGCGCCCCTGCATGTCGTCACGGGGAAGAGCGTTTCTCCAAATGACGAGGAAACGCCCCTGCCGAAGTTACCTTCGACAGGGGCGAGCATGAGCGGTCTTAGTCGAGCGTGATGGTTCCCGTCAACAGGATGTTGCGAGAGGAGTCGCCGACCATGACGTTGTAGGTTCCCGTTTGGATCAGCCAGCTATGGCTGACCACGTCCCAGTAGGAGAAGTCCTGGGCGTTCAGGGTGATCGTGGCCGTTCCGGTTTGACCCGGGGTCAGCGTGAGCTTCTGGAAGCCCTTGAGCTGCTTGGGCGGCTGCGGGACCGAGCCCGACGGAGCCGGCATGCCCAGGTAGAGCTCGCCGACGTCGGCGCCGGTGACCGTCCCGGTGTTCTTGATGTTGAAGGTTACGGTGACCGTATTGGTCGGGTCATTCGTAAACGATGTGGTCGCCGGGCTGATTCCCAGGTCCGAGAAGGCGAACGTGGTGTAGGACAGCCCGAAGCCGAACGGGAAGTTCGGGGCGAGGTCGTTCTGGTCGAACCAGCGGTAGCCCTGGAAGACTCCTTCCGAGTACTCCACCTGGTAGAAACCGCTCGAGTCCGGCAGGCCCGGGTACTGGGCCGGTGTGCTGGCCGGCTCCTGGGACTGCGTGGCCGGGAAGGTAATCGGCAGCTTGCCGGACGGGTTGTAGTCCCCGAACAGAACGGCCGCCGTCGCGGTACCGTCGCCGCTGCCGGGATACCAGGCCTCCAGGATTGCGGGAACGCTGGAAAGCCACGGCATGGTGACCGCCGAGCCGGTCTTGAGCACGACAACGGTGTTCGGATTCTCCGGAGCCACTGCCGTGATCAGGGCGTCCTGTACGCCAAGATCGTCGAGGCTAAGCGTATCTCGGTCGGCCCCTTCGCTCTCCGTGTCCCCGACCATCAGGATGACGACCGAGCAAGCCTTGGCGAGAGCCTGGGCGGATGCGACGTCGGACCCGTCGTTCAGGATGACCTGAACGCCGGTTCCAGCTCGGGTGGCAATTCCCGGCTCGGGATTGACGGAGATGACCGGGCTGACGGTGGCGGTCCCGCCGCCTCCCGTATAGGCATGAGTCGCCTCCGGCCCGATCAGGGCGATCGACGTGATGTTGGCCGGGTTGAGTGGCAGAATGTTGCCTGTATTCTTGAGCAGGACCATTCCGGCCTCGGCGACCGGGATCTCTGTTCCCATGTCAGTGGCGGCCGTGGTCTGGTCCATACTGCAGTCGCCGCCGCCGGGGCAGGTGGTGACCGGCGGATTCTGATAGACGCCCATGCGCATCATGGTGGAGTAGCGTCGGACGAGCTTGTCATCGATATATGCCGTCGGGACCTGGCCCGCCGCAACCATTCCTTGCAGGGTGGCTTCCCAGGAGGCGTCGCCGGATGCGTCCTGACCCGGCATGTCCATATCGATCTGATCGACCATCTCGTCGATCTGGGAGTGAATGGCGCCGAAGTCCGGTCCGACAAAGCCGTTCAATCCCCACGTGTCCTTCAGGTACTGGCCGACGGTCGACTGGTCCTGGCAGTCGTAGGCGCCGTTGATCTCGTTGTACGAGCACATGATCGCGCCGACCTGACCCTGTGTCACGACGGTCTGGAAGTGCGACATGAGCAGTTCGTGCTGCGTGCGCTCGTCGACAATGTCGTTCTCATTCGCGCGATACGCTTCCTGATCGTTGCCCATGAAGTGCTTGGCCTGGGCGATAACCCCCTTGCCCTGGATGCCATTGACATCCGCGACGGCGATCTGGCCTGCCAGGAACGGATCTTCTCCGAAGGCCTCGAAGGTTCGCCCGCCCTGCGGGTTCCGTGCCAGGTCCATGGTTGGGCCTTCCACCAGGCCGTTGCCGAAGTAGTGGACTTCCTTACCGATCAGACCGCCGAAGATCGTGGCCTGAGAGGGATCCCAGGTCGCGGCGATCGACGTAGGAGTGGGAAGCGCGACCGCTCCGCCCTGGTGGCCCGGTCCGCCCGCCGCGGCGCCGCAGGCGCCGTTGGTAATGTTGAGCCCGGGGATGTTCAGTGCCGGGAGGCCGGGGATCACCCGGTAGTCGTTGGTGTCGAAGAGGCCCGTCAACTGACTTGTTTTGTCAGCCAGGGTCATTCCGTTGACGACGTCGACGGCGTTTGCGAGATTGGTGTTGCCGACGACAAAGAGGACAGCCGTGAACTGCTCGAGGGAGCCGCTCGTACCGTAGACATTGATCAGGTAGTCGTACGGCGGAACCGAGGTGGTCGAGGTCAGGGTCAGCGTCGAGCTTCCTGTTGGGGTGATGGTTGCCGGGTTGAAGGTCGCCGTGACTCCGGCCGGCAAACTTCCGGTTGTCAGGGCGATAGTCCCCGTAAACGTACCGACTTCCGAGCCGGTAATGGTGTATGTCGCGTCGGACCCGGCATTCACGTCGATCGTGCTCGGTGATGCCGCGAGCTGGAAGTTATTGGCCGGGGCGGCGACCGTCGTGAGCGACAGCGGGACAGTTTGCTCGATGTTTCCGCTGACCCCCATGATCTCCACGGTGGTGGTCTGTATTTGCGTAGTGGCGTCCATCTGAATGGTCATGGTGGACGTTCCCGAACCGGTCAGAAGCGGCGGATCGAAGGAGGCGATGGCCCCGCCGGGGAGGGGAGTTGCGCTCAGTCCGATAATGCCATCGAAGCCGCCGGTCGCCGTGGCGGTTACGGTCAGCGTAGTGACGGTATTCGGTCCGCAGACTACGACTGACTGCGTATTTGGTGTTACCGCCAGCGAGAAGTTGGCGGCGGGCGGTGCGCTGACAACCAGTGTCACGTTGTACGTTTGGGTAAGCGTGCCCGCCGGGTTGGTGGGGCAAGTGCCGGTGATGGTAATCGGGTAGGTGCCCTGCGGCGTGGTGGCCGACGTGGTGATCATCATCGAGGTGACGCCGGCATCGACAGTGGTGACAACTCCCGCCATGGTGAAGCTGGCGACCGCGCCGGTGGGCAGGCCGGTGGCGGTCATGTTGACTTCCTGGTTCAGCCCTCCCGTTGGAGTGACCAGTACGTTATAGAGCGCGCTCTGGCTTGCGCCGATGGTCTGTGTCGACGGCGTGGCCGTGAGGGTGAAGTTCGCGACAGGGGCGGCGGTGACCGTTACGGTAACCGCTGCGGTCTCCTTCAGGGAGCCGCTCGTGCCGGTGATCGTCAGGTTATAGGTGCCCGCTCCGGCGGTGGATGCCGCGTTGATATCCATGACGCAGAAGCCGGTACCGACCGGGCTCTGGGTGAAATTGGCAGTGACGCCGGTTCCGGGCAGACCGGTGACGGACATGCTGACCTGTCCCGCGAAGCCGCCGGCGCCCGCCGTGCTGATGGTGAACGCGACGGTGTTGCCGGGGGCGACGGAATCCGAGGCCGGCGCGGCCGACATGGTGAACGTGCCGCCGGAGCCCGCGGTGGGACTTGCTGTGACCTCGGCCGAAAGGGCGGAGATCCCGTTCGCGTTGCCGGCGTTCAGCTTGTAGTAATAGGTCTTTCCGTTTTGCGCGCCGTTGTCCGCATAGGTCGTGCCGGTGGCCGTTCCAATCGCGGTCGTCGATTCCGCTCCTGAGGCAGTTCCGCGGAAGATCGAGTAGGCCGTTGTGCCGGGGCTGCTGTTCCAGGCCAGCCTTGCTGTATTATAGCCGCCTGTGGCCACTACGCCGGTCGGAACGGCCGGGACGGGGTAGGTAGACAGGGGTTCAGCGGACACTTCGCTGGAGTACCCGGAGGTTCCGGCGCCGTTGACCGCGGCGACCTTGTAGTAGTACGTGGTACTGTTGGTAAGCCCGGTATCGATGTAGGTCGTTGCGGTGATATCCGTGGCAACCGGTGTGGCGCTTTCGCCACCCGAACTGGTACCTCTATACAGGTTCGTGTACGTTTCACCCACGCTTGGAGTCCAGGTGAGCGTGTTCTGAGCATTGCCGGGTGACGCCGTCAGGCCGGTGGGAGCGGCGGAGACGATGAGAGTCCCCGCACCCACGACGATGGCGCTGCACTTGGCTGCATTGACGCTCGGAGTGAAGACGAGATTGATGTCGCCGGTGCTGGTGGAAGCAACGGTGAAGGTCTCCTCCAGGGCCGTATTTGCCCCGGCGGTTGCGTAAATGTCGAGGTTGCTGATTTCGGTGGTTCCGTTGGCAGTGACGCTGAAGACTCGGTCGCCGGAGGCCGTAAAGTACTGCTCGACAAAGTACAGGACGACCGGATAGTTTGTGCTGGGAGTCAGCCCGGCGATGTTATAGCTGAACGTGCCTTCGCGGTCGGTGTCGAGAACGGCCTGCGGGGGAATGCTGCCCGTCAGGAGGTTGGTCGCCACGGTCGCGGTCCAGGATGTGGTGGTGCCGCTGTCGAACTCGCAGTCGGTGACGAAGTTTCCGGTAGCCACGCCGCCGCAGTTAATGGAGATGCCGGCGCTGTAGGGATTGGAAGACGGAGTTCCACTTGCCTCGGTGGACAGCGGCGAGGTGCCGTAGCTATTCAGGGCGGCCGCCTTATAGTAGTAGGTAATCCCGTTGGTTACCGTTGTGTCGGTGTAGGAAGTAGCGGTAATGCCGGTGACCTGGGCGGTTGCGCTTTCGCCGCCGCTCGTGGTGCCGCGATAGATGTTGTAACTGGTTGCTCCGGCGCTGGCGGTCCATGACAGAGTGAGTAGGCCGTTGCCCTGTCCGGCGGTGAGACCTGTCGGAGCGGCCGGTGGGGCGCCGGTGGGAGTCGCAGTGGCCTGCGTAGACTGGGGGGACGTGCCATAACTGTTGAGCGCGGCCACCGTGTAGTAATACTCGGTGCTGTTATTCAGGCCGGTATCCGTATAGCTGGTTGCCGTAATTCCAGTCTGGTAGGCCGTGGTTCCCTCGCCTCCGGACGTGGTCGACCGGTAGAGGTTGTAACTGGTAGCGCCGCTGCTGGCGGTCCAGCTCAGTGACACCACCGTGTTCCCCTGCGTTGCGGTCAGGTTGGTTGGGGCGAGAGGAGCGGACCCGGTGGTGGAATCGATCTCGATGCCGTTAATCTGCGCGTTGTTGACCACCGTGGTGAGCCCGATGACAATCTGTCCGCTGCTGCTGGCTGTTGCGGCGAACGGCTGGATCGTGGCGATGTTCTCGCCTCCGGCGGTCTTCCAGATATCGAAGTCGGTGAGGACCTGAGTGCCGTTGATCGAGACATTGGACTCGCGGTCGCCGGCGGCGTCGAAGTACGTCTCGGCAAAGTGCAGACGCACAGTGTACGCTCCACTCGCGGTCAATCCGGTGATCGTGTAAGTGCAGCCGCCGAATCGGTTGCTCTGGTAGACAGCCTCCGGGGCCGGGTTTGTTACGCCTGTGGTAGAGACGGTGGTGGTGACAGTGGTTTCGGTTCCACCGCTGAAATCCTCGTCGGCAACCCACGATCCGGTCGCCGAACCGCCGCAGTTGATACCCAGGACCAAAGTTCCGGTACCCGTTGACGGCGTCGCACTGACCTCGGTGGACTGTGCGGACGTGCCACTTGCGTTTAGGGCGGCGACTTTGTAGAAGTATTCCGTGCCGTTGGTAAGGCCCGTATTGGTGTAACTGGTGGTAGTGACGCCGGTCGCGATCGCCGTCGCGCTTTCGCCGCCGGTGGCGGTGCCGCGGTAGACATTGTAGCTCGTCGCTCCACTGCTGGCGGTCCAGGCGAGCGCAACCTGCGCGTTGCCGGGGGTCGCGGTCACGCCGGTCGGGGCGGCTGGGACGCCCGAAGTTGGCGTCGCCGATGCCTCCGTGGACTGTGCGGACGTCCCGCTCGCGTTCAGTGCTGCCACCTTGAAGTAGTAGGCAGTACCGTTGGTCAGGCCGGTATTCGTGTAGCTTGTCGTGGTGATGCCGGTGGCGATCGCGGTGGCGCTCTCGCCGCCGGTGGCCGTGCCGCGGTAGACGTTATAGCTGGTCGCTCCGCTGCTGGCGGTCCAGGCGAGCGCAACCTGCCCGTTGCCGGCAGTTGCGGTCAGGCCGGTTGGCGCGGCTGGGGCGCCGGCGGACGGCGTCGCCGAGGCCTCGTTCGACTGTGCGGAGGTTCCGGTTGCGTTGAGGGCGGCTACCTTGAAGTAATACGCCGTTCCGTTAGTAAGGCCGGTGTTCGTGTAGCTGGCCGTCGTGACGCCTGTTGCGATGGCGGTCGCGCTTTCGTCGCCGGTGGCCGTGCCGCGGTAGACGTTGTAGCTTGTCGCTCCGCTGCTGGCTGTCCAGGCGAGGGCGACCTGTGCGTTGCCGGCCGTCGCGGTCAGGCCGGTCGGGGCTGCGGGCGCGCCGCTGGTAAAGATAGCGATGCCGCCGCACTTTGCCTGGTTGACGCTGGCGGTGAAGCCGAAGACGAGTTGGCCGGAACTGCTCGCCGTTCCATTGAAGGTCTTCTGAATGGCCTTATACCGGGCTCCCGCAGTCGCATAAACGTCCAGGTTGGAGATGACCGTGGTGCCGTTGCATGTCACGCTGAAGACTCGGTCGCCGGCGGCGGTAAAATAGTTCTCCACGAAGTACATCGTTATGGAGTAGGCGGCGTTCGCCGTCAGGTTGGGGATCGTGTAGGTGAAGGTTCCCTCGCGGTCCTGCTGGAAAATGCCTGCCGGCGGGACCGGCGTGGATAGCAGCGTTGTGTTGGTGGTAGTGGTCCAGGAGCTCGTGCCACCTCCGGAAAAGTCGGTGTCGGCCACGTACGGGCTGTACGCCGTGGTACTACCGCAGGCGATTGCAGTGGCTTGCGCGTAAGCGTGTGACATTCCTCCGAGCAGGAGACCCGCACTCAAGATTGCGCAGCTTAGGAAGAGGGCAAAGCGTTTGTTCATAGGAACCTCGTTGGAATATGGTTGCGTCGTGCTCGCCTCCGCCGGAACGCTGGTCGAGCCATCCGTTCGGGCTGAGGCGATGTCGTCTGTCCGGTCCCGGGCAACCGGCATAGCCGCCGACTAGCCCGGATTATTCACAAACATCGCAGATGACAGGCGGGGACGCCTGTCCTGCATTAGGACATGAATAACACAGACTAGCAACAGAGACGTATCTCTGTGTTGCAAAAGTAGCGAATAGTCGCTTTAATTCGGTCGAGTGTTTTAGGCTTCCGCCGCAACAGTGTCGGCCAATTATACTAGAGACCGAACGTTTTGTCAATGATTAAAATACGAAGGCCAGGGCGTGCTTGACGTTTGCACCTGGCGATTCGCCGGTTCAGCGATTGATCCGGGAACTCAGGGTTCTACCGAGGCAGAACGAGTAAGGCGTTGCTGAGGGAACGGCCGGGCTGGCGGAGATACCGGCCGCGGACCCACAGGCCACTCGAAGAGCCGCCGTCGAGATTCATTGCCTGGGCCGCGCCCAGTGCACGCATGATATGTGCAAGCTCGGGGATGGTCCCGCGCGTGGCCACCAGGAGAAGCCAGCCGCTGCTCGTGATGCCGACCGCCGATCGAAGCGACGAGCCGTCGAGAACTTCGGCGCTGCGAAAGCCCTCCTCAAAGGGATTGAGATCGATGTTCCCATCACAAACCAGGCGGGGACCGGCTCCCAGCGCCTCGGTGACACGCTGCCAGAAGAGCGCCTGGTCCGTGTTGGCGAGAATCCACTGTTCCGGGCGGGCCGGATCGAGGCTGTGCAGTGTATCGGCAATCGGGCTCAGTGCCATGCGTGCCTCGCCGTCGGGCGTAAATCCGATGACGGTGCCGATATTCTCGCGGCACACCGCGTCGCCCCTGCTGATCAGTTCATTGTCGGGCCGCTTCGTCTCGCTCGGGGAGTAGGCGTCGAAGTAGGTGCCGTTAATCGCGGCCAGCGCCCCGTTATCACGGACGATCCCGCCCAGGGATTCGGTTGCGCCGACATGATTCCAGGCCAGCCCGACTTGGATGCGCACCGTGTCGAGCTTTACCTGGACCAGGTCCACCGGGAAGTTGTGTCCCAGGGTTTGGACAATCAGTCTTGAGGTTCGGATGTCCGGAGCGGCCGGAGTGGAGGGACTGGAGCGACGCTTGAGGAAAGCCGCCTCTGCGCAGTTCGCGCGCTGCACGTAGACAACGCGTGCGAGCAAGGGCTTCCCGCGGCCCTGATCATCGCCGATCACCGTCACATGGTACGGCTGCTGGTCGGTCGATCGAAGGGCGATCTGGGCGCTCGGGGAACCGAATGCGTAAAGTTGTGTCTTCGAATCGACCAGGATGGTCTTCGTTCGCGGCCCGGGCAGCCACATTCGGCCACCGTGGTCGAGCGACCAGCAGCATGCCTGGATGTCGAACCGGCCTGCAGACGTGTCCAGTTGCCCCGCAGGTTCGCCGTCGAGGCGCATCTCGCCGTACACGACAAAGAGTGGATTGAAGGAGGACGGCGGGCGTGCCGGTTGCGGCTCCATGGCGGGCGTGTCCGCCGGCGCCGCTGGTCCGGCCGGCGACATCGACGTCGTTCCCGTGGCACTGGGCTGAGCCTGGGTCGAGACCGGCATATTAGCCGGGGTGGGGGCCTGCTGCGTATTCGGAGAGGCCGTTGAGCTACCATCAGCGCTCGTCGACGCCGGTTCGGTGGCGGCGGTCGCCAATGCGGTCGGGCTTCCAGCGGCAGGGACGGGAGTGGACGGGTACGCAAGCACGATTGCCACGGCTGCGAAGGCGGTTGCTCTACGGTACGTAATGGGTGTCAACATGTATCCAGATCACGGACGCATTAGTTTCGTCCTTATTATAGACCAGAATCCAGCAAGGCCGTCCACAATTGTGCCCGAGTCGCCGCTCAACGGTTGAAACATTTGCTCTGCTAGCGTGCTGTGTATCCCATCGGTCGCGTGATACGCTATAATTCACGTGTTTGGCGCACAGCGCCGGCCGTGAAAGGCATTTTTATGAAGATCCACGATATCAGCATAACGACAACCTCGGAAACGGTCACCTGGGAAGGGGAGGAGAAGGGACATACGATCGAGTGGCTCGCCGAAGTCGGCGCGGACAGTGTGGCCAGTCTCTCCGTCCAGTCGTTCGGCTCGCACACGGGCACGCACCTCGACGCTCCCCGGCACTTTATCGAGGGCGGCGCCACGGTCGAATCGCTCGACCTGACGGCGCTGGTCGGACCGGCCGACGTTGCTGCGATCGAGGGGGACGTCGTTACCGCTGCGGCGCTCGAGGCGGCCGCCCTCCCGGCGGACTGCCGGCGCCTGCTGCTCAGGACCACTAATACGAGCCGCGGCCTGATCGAGCACGCCGAATTTCACCGCGACTACGTGGGGATTGCGCCGGACGCCGCGGTGTGGATTGTGGACCGCGGCATCCGGCTCGTTGGCATCGACTACATGTCGATCGGGCCGTACGGCCCGGACAATGTCAAGACCCACCGCATTCTCCTCGGCGCCGGCGTCGTTGTTGTGGAGACGCTGTTGCTGGCCGGCATAGAGCCCGGCCGTTACTTCCTGGCCGCCCTGCCGCCGAAGATCGCGGGCCTGGAGGGGACGCCGTGCCGCGCCATTCTGATTGAGGGACTGCTATGATTACCGCCGCGCCGGACACCGTGGATCTGGTGTCCATCGATGTCGACAATCTGGGGGATGTCGAGGATATTCCGGAGGCGATTTTGTTTGATATCCGCCTGTCCGCGGAGCCGTCGGCGGCCTGGACACAGGAGTTTCGAACCGCATACGCCACGCTGCACCATCCCATCAAGCCGCCCGTCGAGATCGAGCCCACTCGCCTCCGGATTGCCTACCTGCCACGCTATTCGGGCGAGCTGGCGGACTATATCGCGTTCCTGAAAAGCGCCGTCGACCGTGCGAACGCCGAGATTCGCCGCAGCTCCAGTCTCGCCGAACGCGGCGATGAAGGCCGCAAGACCGCGTTCCGCAGCCTTCTGCGGCAGATCCGGCTCTAACCTGGTCCTGGCGCGGCAAAGACTGAAGGAAGAAAGAAAGATTTAAACATGGAGAGCACGGAGATTTCCTTTCCATCCGTTCCACTGCATGCACTGAGACTGCTGGTTACATCATCGTTAATGCCGTCCGTCATTGACGCGTTCGACGCAGTCGGGTATAGTAGGAATTAGTTTGTGAATGTTTGCACAATGTGCCGTTTGGCGGGCAAACCCGCGGGGAGGAAATCGGGATGGCGATACTTGAGCGTGAACTGACCCTGGCGCAGCCCGGCGCTGCTGGCGTAACACCGACCCCGGTCACCGGCTGCGGCGCGATCGACGATATTGCGGACAAGGTCTATGCCGGCGAGCGGCTCACTGAAGGCGATGCCCTGCGTCTGTTCCGGCATCCCAACCTGACCGACCTGGCCGAGCTTGCCGACCACGTCCGGATGCGCAAACACCCCAACGACATCGTGACATATGTTGTCGGCCGAAACCTGAACTACACGAACGTGTGCTGGGTGCGCTGCGGCTTCAGCAACTTCTACCGCGTTCCGGGACACGACGAAGGCTACGTGCTGAGCCGCGACCAGATTTACGCCAAGATTCAGGAGATGGTGGACCAGGGCGGCATTGAGCTGCTGATGCAGGGGGGGCTGCATCCGAAGCTGAAGATCGACTGGTATGAGGCCCTTTTCCGTGACATTATGGACCGGTTCCCCACGGTGATTCTCCATGCTCTGTCGCCGACCGAGATCATCTACATCAAGAAGATGTCGAGGCTCTCGATGGAGGAGACGCTGACCCGCCTCAAGTCGGCAGGGCTGCACTCGGTTCCCGGGGGCGGTGCGGAGATGCTCACCGACCGGGTGCGAACCACCATTTCGCCATTCAAGGACACGGCCGCCGAGTGGCTGGACTGCATGCGCGTGGCCCACAAGGTTGGCCTGCGCTCGTCGGCCACGATGATGTACGGCTCGGTTGACACCATCGAGGACCGAGTCGAGCACCTCCTTAAGCTGCGGGACCTGCAGGATGAAACCGGCGGATTCACCGCGTTTATTGCCTGGAGCTACCAGCCCGACGGCACCGCGCTCGGTGGATCGCGGGCCTCCGCCTTCGACTACCTGCGGACAATCGCCGTCGCACGCGTTGTCCTCGACAATTTCGACAACATCCAGGCATCGTGGGTCACCCAGGGCCCGCGCATCGGCCAGCTTTCGCTCCGCTACGGGGTCAACGACTTCGGAAGCACCATGATGGAAGAGAACGTCGTCTCCGCCGCCGGCTGCACGTTCGCCGTTTCCGCCGAGGAAATCGAACGCCTCCTCGTCGACGCCGGCTACTGTCCACGTCGACGGAATACTCGATACGAGTTCGTGGATTAGGCCGAACATCCTCCTCACACGGGCGCGACGCGCGAAGTGGGCGCCACGCCGGTCCCTTTGGACGCGCGTGTCGTCACCGCCCCGTCATGGCAGACCGGTAACTGGTCACCGGTGCGGAGCCTCAGACACTGCGCCGCATGGCGCTGGGCACAGCAACTCTGCTTGATACGACACGCGGATGTAATAATGTCTCCTCGAGGCCATGCGAATCCGCCAAATAGGGGATGCGAACGGCTTGCCGGCTCGTCAAAATGGGCTTACGAAATGGATGCTCGCTATCCATTGTCGACAGTTCGCTGGAAGGGAGACCGGCAGAATGAACCGCGTTTCAGTTCGAATTGTGACCTGGCTCGCAATTTCACTCATCTCCACTGGCGGATATCCAAGTTCGGCCCAAGTAGGTAGCCTGTATCAAACAGCGAGCCTGCAGGTCGGCAAGGTTACCCAAGTGTTCTCCGTGGCGCCCAACGCTATACTTATCTTTCAATCGACGTCTGGTTCACCGTCGCTTGTGATCGTCCGCGCAACCGGCAGTCAACCGACCTCGGTGCAAGCGCAGATCACATCGCCGCTGAGCCTTTCGACGACAATTACCGATCAAGCTTGGCATGCACTCAACGCGTCAGGCACCGACTTTGCGGCTGCGTCGGGAACGCTTACTAACCTCACATCGTCACCTATATCGATCCAGATTGCGGAAGCGGCGATCGTCGAGGATGGATCTCCATTTGCCTCGCAGAATGGCGTCGGGGCGTCGGCTGGACGACAATCCATAGCGTGGGTCGCCGTGGACGGGGCCTCCAAACACATCACAGTCAGTGTTACATCGGGCGTTATCTTCGAAACAAAAACAGTCAGCGTAAATCAGTATCGATTTGACCCATCAAGCCCTTTCACGCTCTCGGATCCTCACGTCGTTACCAGCAACTCCGGCATACCCTGGAAATGGGGTTTCGGGATAGGCGCGTCAACCCCCGCCAGTTGGTACCTCTACCAAATCACGTCGCCTGTCGACTTCGACGACGCTGTGACGTCCGGCCAGTAACGCTGGCTTTGGAGGCATGCGCCCTCGTTCGCGCATCACCAATAAGAAGGGAGAAGCATTATGTCACGCCGACTGTTTGACTTGCGTTTGTTCGTTGTTGTTGCCTTCGTATCGGTTGTACTAATTCCTGTGAGCGTGCAGGCTCAAAGCCAGCAGACCGCGACGGTTTCCGTGTCGGAGGGTCTTAAGAGCAGTGTCGATAAACAGCTCTCGGACTTGATGATGATGGTGGTCGCTACCGGAAATCAGCCGACCGCTTCCAACGAGACGTTCAACATGACTGTTAGTATCGGGGGTCAGCAACTGACATTCAATTCCGACGGCACGCAATCGGCAAGCGTGCAGGTGAACCCGCAGCAAAACCAGGTGAGCTACTCGTTTGGGGGTTCGGCGTCGGTGAATTGCACCGCAACAAACTCAAGAACTGGCCAGCAGAAGCAGGTCACTGAGAGCTGGAACTTTTCCGGTAGCAACCAGATCACGGTGTCTCGCCAGGAGGCCGGAACAACAATCCCATGCACTGTTATCGTGCAGTCGAATTTCATAACTTCGGCAGATCCAGCCGGCGGCAGCAGCACAACGAGCTACGTTTTGGCCCTCGTTCGTAATCCGTGTTTCATTCCGCCGTCTTCTATAGTGCTGAGTTCGTCGAACTGTAACCCGCTCGTAGCCGGCAACGCGATAGGATCCGCTGTCGCTGTGACCGTAGCGCCACAGAACCGTTATTGGGGTACTGTTTCTATGTCGACAGCAACAAAGGACGCCAACGGAAACCCGGTCGCAGGTTTGCAAGTATCGCTTGACAAGTCACAGCTTACATTCAGTAGTCCGGATGCAGCAGCCAACCAGACCTGCACCGCAACTATTACGGCGCCGGCCGGTCTAGCAGCCGGCAATTACACCGTGAGCGTAACTGGGACGGATTCAGTCGATCCATCCATCACGTCATCGACCAGCGCTAACGTCACCGTAACTGCGAGGTAGAATTACAGGCCCCTGCGGCGTGGTGCGAAAGACAAAGGGACGCCGTCGAGGCAGCACTCCGCGGCATTCATTCCGAAACGTCGGCGGCGC
>JBKQWH010000373.1:0-2537 GCA_052139635.1 Capsulimonadaceae bacterium | reverse complement strand
TCCCGCCTTCGCCCACGTGCGGCGGACGAGCAGGATATGGGGATTCGGACCGCATAAGCCAAGCATTGGTCTTGTCCGGACCGGGGGCCAGACCCCGGGCTCGAACTTATCCGATCGGAAGCGCCGGCACAAACACTCCCGGGGGGTGAGCAGGGCAAAGTCCAAAATCGTTAAACGGCCAACAGCTTGGTTCGGAATTTTGGGAAGCGTCTTTTCGGGTTCGGCGGCGGTCTTCGTCGAAAGTCACGTCCATCATCCAATGAAGATTGTTTTCGCTGCCCCTGATCCGCGGCGGCGGGGGCCCTGCGTTGCCCAGGACGCGATTGCCACCTCCGATTGACCATTTGCAGAAGCGCATCCACGCCCTCGACCGCACGCGGACCGCCCGGCGCCGAGGCGCCGCCGAAATTCTCGAATTCGGCTTCGGCCGTCTTGCGCAGGTTGCGGCGCATGATCCACTCCAGTCGAGCTTGCGGCCCAAGGCTCGTCGGTGTTAGGAATGTCGGTTGGCGACCGTAACGTCAGTTGGCGGCTCCATTATCCGGGAGGAGACAGATGGCGCAGGATAGAACCGGGGAAGTGTCGGAGGCCGAGATTGCGGTCCACTGGCAGGAAGAGGCCTATGTCCGCCCGCCGAAGACATTTGTCGATCAGGCGAACCTGACGGACCCGGCCATATTCGACAGATTCAGCCTCGACAAGTTCCCGGACTGCTTCAAGGAATACGCCGATCTCCTCGACTGGTACAAGCCTTGGGACGTCACCCTCGACACCAGCAATGCTCCCTTCTGGAGGTGGTTCAAGGGCGGTCGAATCAACGCCAGCTATAACTGTGTCGATCGCCATCTCGCCAGGTACAAGAATAAGACCGCGATTCACTTTGTCCCGGAGCCCGAGCACGAAGCCATCCAGCACATCACCTATCAGGAACTCTTCGTCCGAGTAAACGAGGTCGCGGCGCTACTGCGAGATTTCTGCGGTCTCAACAAGGGCGACCGAGTGACGCTCCACTTGCCGATGGTGGCCGAGCTTCCGATCACGATGCTCGCGTGCGCGAGGCTCGGCGTCATTCACTCGCAGGTCTTCAGCGGCTTCAGCGGCAAGGCCACGGGAGACCGCGTCGTTGATTCCGAAAGCCGCGTGCTGATTACGATGGACGCCTATTACCGTGGCGGCCAGCTTCTCGATCACAAGGAAAAAGCGGACATCGCCTTCGACGAAGCGATGAGGGACGGCGTGACGCTCGAGAAGGTGCTTGTGTGGCAGAGGCACCCGGGCCGCTATTCGGCCAAGACGGCGCTGGTCGAGGGCCGCGATTTCATCGTCAACGACGTGTTGCAGCTTTTCCGGCGCCGCCGGGTCGATCCGGTGGAGATGCCGGCCGAAGACCCGTTGTTCCTGATGTATACGAGCGGCACCACCGGGAAGCCGAAGGGCTGTCAGCACAGCACCGGCGGGTATCTCGCTTACGTCGCCGGAACCTCGAAATACATTCAGGACATCCATCCCGAGGATGTGTACTGGTGCATGGCCGATATCGGCTGGATCACGGGTCATTCCTATATCGTCTACGGGCCGCTCGCCCTCGGCGCTTCCTCGGTGGTGTTCGAGGGGGTTCCGACCTATCCTGACGCCGGGCGTCCGTGGCGCATCGCCGAGGAACTCGACGTCAACATCTTTCACACCTCGCCGACGGCGATAAGGGCGCTTCGCCGCGCCGGGCCCGACGAGCCTGCAAAATACCATTACCACTTCAAGCATATGACGACGGTTGGCGAGCCCATCGAGCCGGCGGTGTGGCGATGGTACCACAGCGTCGTGGGCAGGGGCGAAGCGGTCATCGTCGACACCTGGTGGCAAACCGAGAACGGCGGCTTCCTCTGCAGCACGGTACCCGCCATTCACCCGATGAAGCCGGGAAGCGCCGGGCCGGGCGTGCCCGGCATCCACCCGATCATCTATGACAACGACGGCAACGAGATTCCGCCGCGCTCCGGCCGAGCTGGAAACATCTGCATCCAGAACCCCTGGCCGGGCATATTCCAGACGATCTGGAAGGACCCGGACCGCTTCGTCCAAACGTACTACGCGCGGTACTGCAAGGACCCGAATAGCAAGGACTGGCGCGACTGGCCCTATTTCGCCAACGACGGCGCCTTGCAGGCGTCCGACGGCTACTACCGCATCCTGGGCCGGATCGATGACGTCATCAATGTCTCCGGCCACCGGCTCGGGACCAAGGAGATCGAGTCGGCCAGTCTGCTCGTGGAGGAGGTCTCTGAAGCCGCGGTGGTCCCTGCGCGAGATGAAATCAAAGGCAAGACCCCCGATCTCTATGTGTCGTTGAAACCCGGACTGAAGGCGAGCGACGAGCTCCGCAAGCGTATAGAGGACTCCGTGGTCCGCGAGATTGGAGCCATTGCTCGCCCCCGCCGCGTCGTGATCGTGCCGGACATGCCGAAAACGCGTTCCGGCAAGATCATGCGCCGCGTCCTGGCGGCCATCTCGAACAACGAAGACGCCGGCGATATCTCGAC
>JBKQWH010000372.1:0-16765 GCA_052139635.1 Capsulimonadaceae bacterium | reverse complement strand
CTGTCCTTCGAAAGCTTCAGCAGAGTGCGTTTACGTCGGTGACTCGCGTCCCCCGCCAGCCACCCATTTCGCCGGCCAGTTCCTGCCGGCACATTTAATAGCAAGCAAAAACTGAATAAGGTCCCGCCCGGGAGCGGAGACGCGTTGGCGTCTGTGGTCGGCATGCCCGCCCGCGCAATGAGATCGGCCTATGGCTTCTCACCTGGAGTGATTGCGAATTACGTGTTAGGGCGGAAACTTATGTCACCGGCACAGAACAGTTCCCTTGCACCCAGGGAAGCACGGCTATACGAGAAGCGACCCGATAACGTGGTGATTTGCCACCTTTGCCCGCACGAGTGCCGGCTCGAGGACGGGGCATCCGGCATTTGCGACGTACGGCGCAACCGGGGTGGCACACTTACGACGATCGCCTATGGAGGCACGACGAACCGGAGTGCCGACACGGTGGAGAAGAAGCCGCTATTCCACTTCTACCCGGGGACATCGGTCTATTCGCTCAGCGCATTCGGCTGCAACATGCGATGCGCGTATTGCATTAACGCGGACATCTCTCAGGTGAGCCGTTCGCTCCCGGAGGTGGACGAATGTTCGGCGGCCAGGGTCATCGATGAGGCCCTCGCGCGCGGATGCCCGAGCGTTGGCTATACTTATGTAGAGCCGGCGATCTTTTACGAGTATGCTGCGGACATTGCAGATCTGGCCCGCCGGGCGGGGCTGTTTAATGTCTTCAAGACAAACGGTTTCGTCTCGCGGGAACTGCTGGACGCGTTCGGCCCGCTTTGGGATGCGGCGAATGTCGACCTGAAGTCGTTTCGGGAAAGCACGTATCGCCACCTTGGCGGTCGACTTCAGCCCGTGCTCGACTGCCTGCGCGAGCTTGCCCGACTCGGCGTCTGGCTGGAGGTGAGCACCCTGGTTGTCCCCGGCGACAACGACGATATGGCGGAGATGAAGGACATCGCATCGTTCATTCGCGACGAACTCGGACCGGACACGCCGTGGCACATCCTGCGGTTCTTTCCGGCCTATAAGATGCGCGACCGCCCGCCGACCTCGCCCGACCTGCTGCTCGCCATCCGGGACATGGGCCGCGCGGCCGGACTGCACCATGTGTACATCGGCGGCCTGCTCGTCGCGGGAGGACAGGACACGCAGTGCTCGACGTGCGACGCGCTGCTGATCCGCCGCCGTGGAGCGGCCCTCGTTGAGTCCCGGCTCGTCGACGGTCGATGCCCTGCGTGTGGAACGCTTGTCGTCGGTCGCGGGATGGCTGCACGCACGACCGAGATGGTATCCGTTTGAGGTAGAGCACTATGAATGAAACCAATACAACAGACGCTCCGCGAGTCACGTATACCGACCATTTGCCGGACCTGATTACGGAAGAGGACTATCACGATCCGCCCGAGCGCCAGCGGGTCCGGGTACGGCTTACGATCACGCCGAACGGCGTCGAGATGCTGGGCGACAGCATGTACGCCCATCGAATCGAGGAGCTTTTTCATGGACTTGGGGCCGATGAAATCGAGCGAATGCTCTGTGGATAGCGCAAGCTTGGCCGACCTGGCTTCCCTGGTCGCGGAGTTCGAGCACGGGGCGCAAGCGGCGTCGGACCCGTCGAACCAGATGGCGATCCAGTCCGGAGGCGAAGCCACAACGTCGCTGCGGTCGTTCTGGCTGCACCAGCGCTGCCCTGTCTGCAAGCACACCTTCCGGCCGGGCGACGACGTCGAGATCGCCGCGGACCGCACGGTGCGGCACCGGACCGTGCTACTGCCCTGCGCCAGCAAAGTTACTCCTCCGGAGCCCTGGGCGGGCACGGCGGAGTTCATCGACGGCGTCAACCAGGTTTGGCCGCCGCCGGAGGACGTCGAGGTGGTCGTGCTTGCGCCGGGGCACCGTCTGCTGGCCCCGCCGCTGGAGGGGATACGCCGCAAGCATTGCGTGATCTGTGGACACACCTTCCGCGAGTTCGATCAGGTCGTCATCTGCCCGTGCAGCCCCGGCAAGCCGATCTGCCAGGCGGCGGTGCATCGTGACACGGTGAACGGCCTCAACTGCCTGGATGCCTGGTGGACGGGGCAATCGGAGGACCGTCATTGCCCGATTACGTAGGGCATTCGGGAGTAATTGATGGAAGAGCGGTTTCGTCGACACGAGCAGATTGACGGCTGGAGCCAGACGGCGCTGGCCGAGGCTCGTGTTATCGTCGTTGGAATGGGCGCCCTCGGGAACGAGGCGGCCCGGGTCCTGGCAATGGCCGGCGTCGGCTCGATGGTCCTGTGCGATCCCGACCGCGTCGAGGAGAGCAACCTCAGCCGCATGAGCCTTTTCGGGGTCGACGACGTCGGCCGGCTCAAGGTCGACGCCGCCGCGGACGGCCTGCGCCGCCTAGCACCGTCGATCACGCTGGACACACGTCCGCTCCCGCTGGTCCACGGAGTCGGGCTTGCGGAACTGCGCGACGCTGACCTGACGTTGAGCTGTCTCGACAGCCGATCGGCGCGGCTGCAGTTGGCCGGCCGCTGCAATCTGGTCCGCGCACGCGTCATCGACGGAGGCACCCATCCGTGGGGCGGCGAAGTCCGCCCCTACCTCGACCCGGACGGGCCATGCTACGGCTGCGCGCTCTCCGAGGCCCAGCGCGGAACGGCGGACGCGCCCTGGAGCTGCCTCGACGTCGCTGCCGAGAGCGGCCCCGCCGCGATCCCGTCGAGCGCCCTCGTCGGCGTGTGGATGGCCACGGTCGCCATCCGCGCCTTGATGGGCCTCCCGTGCCCGTCCGGCCTGCTTCTGATCGACACCGTCCGCGGCGTCACCAGTGTGGTCGAGATGTCGCGCGACGCCTCGTGCCTGCTCCACGAGCGCACCGGCGAGATCCGGCCGATCGACGTCACCGTCGACGGTACAGTGGCCGAACTTCTCGCCGCCCTGTCGCCGCACGCCGTCCCGCTCGCCTGGACCCCCGTCCAGTATCGATCGGACTGCCTCGCTTGCGGCCATACGGAACCCCACTGGGGCCTGCCGGAGCGCGCCCCCTGTCCCCGCTGCGGCAAACCGCTCCTCCCGCGCACCACGTTGGAGCTATCCGGTGCGCCGGGCGATATGACGTTGCGGGCTCTCGGGATTGCGCCCCGAGAGGTGCTGGCGGTGCGCACTGGCGACGGGATGGATTGGGTGGAGCTACGCGGATAGCCGATTAACGGACGAGGACAGATCGACGATAACTAAACACGGAACAGGATAAGCTTGCAATATGGCACTTAATCTACAAATGCTGACCAATAACGGGCTTTTCGATAAGCTTGCTAACAATCTCGGCACAGACGCAATCGCCCAGATTGTGCTTGTCTGCGCCGGATTTCCTGACTCGCAAATTCCGGGAAACGCTCCAAACGCCTCGCGATTCTGGCTTGACATTTGCCGGGCAATCGAGGCTGGGACGGAGCCTGGCAACTTTGAGGATCTACTCAGATGCGCGCACCAACGACTCCCCAAGAATCCTCATTTTCTTCCATACGCGGCCCTTCCAGCAGGTGTCGCGGGCGCAGCCGCGGCGGCCTCCGCAGCGCCGACGTATTCACCCGGATTCCCCGGACAGTTCGATGCATTCATCTCGTATTCCAGCGGCGATCGCGTGGAAGTGCAGCGAGTCCACGATGCGCTCTCCAAGCGGGGATTACGCATATGGATGGACCAGTATGATATTCCGCTGGGCCAACCGTTTCGACGTCACATCGAATCGATTCTCGGCGATGTCAAGGCCGTCGTCGTCTGTGTCGGCGCGAACGCTCTCGGTCCGTGGCAATCGGCCGAGGTGGACATTGCCGTGGACCGTCAAGCGCGTGGCAGGTGCATCACGATTCCGCTCTGTCTCTCCGGCGTTGCGTTGACGGAGCTTCCGTTATTGCTTGCCCGCCTCAACGGATGTAAGCTCAGCGGCGGGCCGGAGGATGAGGCAGTGTTCGACCGTGTTGCGAAGGCGATAAGGAACGTGAAGTGACAGGCGGAACGCAGTAATCATTCGAGCGTGACCGCTAAGCTGATGCATACTCCGAGGCTGCGAGGCTAGTAGTAGTACCAAAGGTCGTGAATCAAACAGAAATGCCAAGAAGAAAAAAAAGAAGAATACTTATTCGTACATACCGTGATCTTCTCAGGTCTGGTTTATTCGATGAGATCGCGCGGTGCTTCCTTCCGGGCGATCCTCGGACAGATCAGGTCCTCGTGCTAACGGACTTCCCCTCCGCCGACATTCCACGCGAGTCCCCTCCTTCGCGAAAGTATTGGCACGTAATTTGTAGTCAAATTGACATAAGCGGTGGGCTGGACGGTTTCCATTCCCTGCTAGAGGCCGCGCACAGGATACTTCCAAAGAACCTGATTTTCCGAGAGTACGTCGATTCCACAACAGCCGGTCAGGCGACTGGCGGACGAGTCGCTTCTTCCGGAGTACTTCCACGGGTCCAACATCGAGCGATCAGAGTTGACGCAATTCAACGGCCAGTAAGTTTGCAGGAGAGGCCGGCGTCGATCGAAGACATGCGACGACAGACCCTGGGTCTACTCAGCGTAATCTACCGCGACGCGGTTCTAGGGATAGGACTCCCGGAGGTCAGGTTGAGCGGACTTTCCGACCGTGAGGCTAACGAGTTTGCGCGCACCATCGAGCGAGGCGTCGACGGAAAGTTACACCTTCAACCTCTAGCAATCCTCGCCGATCAGATGCAAGATCTAGTCGAAACATCGGGAATGGGCTCAGCCGAAGCAACACGGGCCTACGCGGATGCCTTTGGCTCATCCGAATTGGCCGGTAATCTTCGAAGACTTTTCCTAGCACGCGATAATACTTCACGCCCGATATCCATTGAGTACGTAGTTAGCAGGTGGGACAACTGGACTGACTATGCCAATACGTGCCAGGCCCTCGAGCACCTCCAAAGTGAACTGGGCAGTTGGCCGAGGTTGTAATGCCGGTAGCTCCAGACGTGCATCTCGAGTATACGTCATGGAAACCGTCATCAATGGATGTCCAGACGCTAACCCACGCATTCCGTGAAGCTGGCAACGAGTACTCCATCGTGTCGCCGGATTCGGTCATGGACTACGTGCACGAAACTGATCAGAGCAATTCGCTCGCGTGCATCATCCTTGACGGGCCCGGCCACGCACGATCCGAGGCCACGAGGGTCCCCTTATCTACCACGGTACGAGAACTAGTCGAGGCGCACGTAAAGGAACATCTCCCGCTGTTTAGTGGCGACATCGGCAGTTTGGTAATTCGACACATGGGCTCGAACGGAGTTCGTCGTCTAAACATAGATCACACAATCGGTGAAGCCGGACTTGTCGACGGCGACACGATTTCCATTCAAATCGCACCTGACGGAAACGACGCCCCTGGGATTGCAGTTGTCAACGTGGATCCCGATGGTCGAACGGGCTCACATCTAAGAGTCGCAATTCCCAGGTAAGCAAAGCAACGCAGTGAGGATGAAGAATGAAACGATTAACTTTTCGAGACATCTTGAACAACGGGGTATTTAATGAGTTGGCTCGCCAGTTTTCGGGCAGAACACAAGCTGAAATCCTGCTGGAACGTGCTGGGTTTCCCCGCGAACAATTACCCACCGACAGCGTGTCAGGAGAAGAATTCTGGCACCGTGCGAGCCGGGTGATCGGCGCGGGGCCTGCAGATGTAACGTTTGAGGCGGTAATCCAGGCGGCGCATAATACCTATCCGCAAAATGAGGTATTTCGGTTGCATGCTCCTAGCCCGGTTACGATTGATACGACCGAAGCGCCGCACGCGGCTCAGCCCGTCTCCAGCAATTCGATCGAGGAGGAACCCGCACAAACACGCCCGGGGACGGACAGTCCGGATCCCGACGCGCTCACCGGGGCGGAAGCACTCGGAACGGGCACGCGCTCGGACCTCCCTCATGGGGGAGCCGCCAACGCCGCACGGTCCTCAACGAACGTCATGATCGACGGTTGGTCAGATGTCGGAGGTCTCCTGTCAGTGGCGCGGCGGATTGCATCGGACATGGGACTGCCGGACACCATTTCACCAGCTTTGGCGAACGCCGAAGGCATGTTGATGACCCTACTCGGATGGGGATTCGAACAAGCGTCGTCGTTCGCGCAACGTCTTCAGGAGCGATGCAGGGAGCTTGGTCACGTCGTTCGTGCCACGGTGGGACGAAGCGACTTTAACGACTACCTGATTGGCCGGTTGTACGTTGAAGGGCCGGACCAGGCAGCATTTGCTGTGGAGAACGTTCGTGCGTCAACTACGGTCGGCGATCTTGCACAGGGCATAATCAACCAGGAATACAGCAACAGCCCACACTTCTCGCGTGACGCTAAGGGTAAGCCGCGTAATGTGGTGGCTGATCTGGTCGACGAGACCGGAGCCCATCGTTTGCGCCCGGATAGCACGCTCCACGACGCCGGAATCAGCGAAGAGGCAAGGGTCAACGTCCACCCGGAAGGCAGGGCGGGGGCGGTGAGCCCACAAATCCGGGAGCCAGCCCTCGTAAGGGCCAAACTCGAAATCGTCGAGTTCGCCGATACACACCCGGGGTTCATTGTCGAAGCGGACGGATCAAATGCGCCGACTGAATATGTTCTACGGTTCCAAGCGAGAAGCTTCGCGACTCCATCACAACCGGGAGATGAACCACGGGAAATCGAGGATCACGTGGTCTTCGTCGCTTTGCCGCCGGACTTTCCGATGAAGGCTCCGCTGGTCATCTGGCAGACCGACATCTTTCATCCGAATATTGACGCGAAATACGGCAAAGTCTGCCTCGGCGTCCTGGACGAACAATATCGGATCGGCCTCGACTTCCGCGACCTGTGCCAATTCCTGGTCGATATTGCCGGCTACCGCAACTACGCCGCGGACGACGGCTATAATGGGGACGCGATGCGATGGGCGATCTCCGTTCCCGGACAACTGGCCATCGAACGAATTGGCGGTGAGTCGGTCACGCGGCAACTGGCGCGCCAGTATGTGCCTACCGAACCGAGGCGGCTTCTCATCAGGAAGTTGGACTAATGGCAATCGAAATCGAACTTTACAGCGGTCCCGAACAGCAGATATTCGAACGGATTGAGTTCATGCGCATTGTCAAGCAATCGCTGGAGCGATTGCTTCGACGCAGCATGATCGAGGCAGACCCGTTTATTACGTTTCTCGGTGTGCCGGACTATTCGGGTGTAGCCGGACTACCGGCCGTGGAAAACGGGACGCCGGAATTCGGATACTGCTATGTGCAGGTGATCGAAGGAGGCGCTGTTGTGTACAAACATCCGCACCCGGTCCACGAGATCATCACCAAAACGCTTCAGGGCGTCTTGCGCGACAAGTACCCGGAGGAGACGTCCTGGACCTTCCGGGTCGATATTCCCGGCATACCGCCCATCCGGCGTGTTCGACCCGCTCCCGTTGTGGAGGGACGCACCACCGTGCAGCCGTACGGCCCCGGAGAGAAGGCGCCGTTCAGCATACGCCGGATCGAGGAGGAGGCGCCGCCGGTTCGGACGCTTGCGGACTACGGTTTGACCGTCGACGCCGACACCGTCGACGCTCCCGTAGTCGTCTTGGTGCACGACGATCTCAACGAGGATCTGCTCGAAAGGAGGACGCTCTCGAAGGAGTTCGAGGAAGGTGGCTTCTTGATCGGGAGAACATACATCAACGGCGACCGGCCGGGAGGGTACCTGCTGGAACTGACCGCGGCGCCGCCGGCCGAGTACACCGGGGCATCGTTCCTGCACTTCACGTTCACCGGGGACTCCTTCGCCGAGGTGAAAAGGGTACTCGCACGAGACCGTACCGGCGAACGGCTACTGGGCTGGTACCACACGCATCTGTTCGCCGCAACCCCGGACTTTGGGCTATCGTCCGTCGACTACGACCTGCACTTCCTCACATTCACGATCCCCTGGCAGGTCGCCGGGTTGATCAACATCGACGGCACCAAGCGCGTGCAGCGCTACTACGTGCGGGATGGGGCGGAGATGCGCGAATGCCCGTGGCGGACGATTGGGAACGCAACCGCCGATCCGGATACGACCGACGCGACACCGGACATCGGGGAGGAAACGGCATGAGTGCCATGGACACCGCCATCCGAGTAATCCGCTGGGCGTACGGAACCTCACCCCAACCCTCTCCTTGGAAAGGAGAGGGAGCCAGAGAATCGATGCCGCCGCCGCAGGGCGACATTATGGGGATCGACGGGCTGACAAGGCCGACGACGGAGGCGCGCGAGTGCCTTGGGAATCTGGCGGCCTTGACGGCCGCTCGCTTACGGATGGGGCCGGGCGCCGGCGAAGCCGCGGAATCGGTCGACGCTGGATTGCTGGTGCTCGCGGTCGCCATCGGCGTGTCCGCACACCCGAAATTGGTGAAGGCATTGAGGGGCGCGATCCCCGACCCGCTGCACAGCCCGTGGATCGATTGGGTGACCCGCCATGGACTGGTTTCGCCTGCGCTCCGATACACATCGCAGGATGTCGCCGATGAGTTGCGGTCCGTGTCGCCACTCACCTGCCTCCTCGATCGTCCAGGCCCCGGGGACGAGCCGATGGCCTGGAAAACGCTCGAAAAGGCGATGGCAAACCCAAAGCATCGGGCCGCCATCACCGTGCTTCTGGCAATCCCGGATGCCGATCCGGCCGTGCGGGGGTGGCGCTCCCGGATGCTCGATCGGCTGCGGACCGGCGACGATCGTGCCCGCGCGTTCGTTCTCGACGTCTATGAGACTGCCCTTGTCTCGTACAGGGACCCCATCGCGACGCAAATCCGGGAAGCTCGCACGGCTCTGTTCGGCGGCTCCGCGGGCTTGGAAGCGTCTGAAATTGCCGGTGCGCTGACCGTCGCCGAGTGGTGGGGCCCCCTCTGGAGGCTGTGCCGCGAGGATATCGACAGCCTGCGCCAGCGCTACTATCTTGGCTACGACTACCTGGACGGCATCAAGCTGTACCAGCGTTCGAGAAACTTGACGGGAGACTATCATGTCGCGTAAGCCGAATATCGCTCTGGTATCACTCGGCGACCCGGAAGCGCTCAACGACCTTGTGCTGGCGGGCGACGACACCCTGACGCTGCGAGACATCCTGGCACGCCATCCCGCCCTGTCGACCACACCCCTCAGCCAGAAGGTCCTGGACACTCCTTCCGAGCAACTCACTATTCAGGTCGTCACGCAGCCGTTGGACGTCCCCCTCTACCGGCCGCCCGGCTTGCAGGTTGCGCCGGTCGAGGGCGCGGGATCGAACGGGCGAGCGGCGGAACCGGCGCTCAGACCGTCCCAACCGGAAGGAAAGGGATCTAAGCCGGCGCAAAACGGAGCGTCGGCCCCGATCGACCCGCCCGCCGAAGCGGAGTTGCCGATATCCGTGTCCGATCACGATGCCGTCCGGCTCGCCTATGCGCGAGAGATCGTGTCGGCCGCCTCGTTCCTGCGCAGCGGCCTCTCCGTGCTGGTGCACTGCGACAAGCTGGTGATGAACGATCTCTACCCCGAGATCGCCGTGCAGGCCGGCCTTAAGGCCGATGTGCTGACCGTTCCGAACGACGGCGACGGCGGGTTGATGGCCCGCGGCCTGCGGCAAAGGCAGCTCGCAAAGCTGAGGGACATGATCCATGTGATGGGCGAGGGGCACGTCCTCGTGATCCCGCACCTGGATCTGCTCGCGGGGGGCGATTCCAACCTGTCCACGGAGGCGCGCGAGCTCATCGAGTTAACCTATGAGGCGAACAACCGCCTGATCCTGGCCTTCGCCGACCGCTCCCTCGATCTGCCCGAGGTGCTCACGTCGCGCTTCGCCATCAACATGGAGATCGGCGAAATCCACAGAAGCGTCATCTACCCCACGGGCGAGGAGCGCATCCTCGGCCGGGCCCTGGTCACCCGCGGCGAGGCGGCGAACTTTACGGGCTACGAGCCCGAGGATTTTTACAAGAATGTGTCGGGAATGAACCCGATCCGTCTGCGCGACGCCGTCCGCTACGCCGTGCAGGAGGAGGCCAGGGCCGGCCAGGTCGACGTAAACCGACTCTACAGCGCCATCCGAGCGTTCAAGGCCAAAACGTCGTCGAAGTTCGAGGTCCCGAACGTCAAGTTCGACGATATCGGCGGTTACGACGGTGTCAAGCTGGAGTTGTTGCGAGCGATCGACCTCATCAACGGCAGTTTCAATCTCCCGGACCCCAAATTGCGCGGAGAGCTGATTCCGCGCGGCTTTATCTTCTACGGCCCTCCCGGAACCGGCAAGACATTGTTCGCCAAGGCCGTCGCCAACCGGATGCAGGCCACGATCCTGGTCGTCTCCGGGCCGGAGGTGACGGACATGTATGTCGGCGAGAGCGAGCGCAAGGTGCGCGACCTGTTCGCCGCCGCGCGCCGGAACGCGCCGGCTGTGCTGGTGTTCGACGAGTTCGACTCGATCGCGAGCAAGCGCAGCGGGCGCGACGACGGCGGGTCGCGCGCCGGCAATGCCCTGGTCGCGCAGATGCTGACCGAGATGGACGGCTTCCGGCCCGACGTGCCCATGCTCGTGATCGGTACCACCAACCGGCTCGACATCATCGACGAGGCCCTCCTGCGTCCCAGCCGCTTCAAACCGGTCCGGATCGACCTGCCCGACGTGCAGGCGCGCCGGGAGATCGCCCGGGTGCATGCCAAGCACTTCCACGCGCCCGTCAATGATCAACTGATCGAAGTGATCGCGCGCGCCTCCGAAGGCCTGAACGGCGACGATATCCGCTCCCTCTTCCGCGACGTCGTCGTCGGGATGCACTGCGAGACTCCGCCGAAACTGCCGACCGCGCGCCGCTACGGGGAGCTGCTCGGGGCGCTCAAGTATGCCAAACTGCAACAGCAAAGCGCCTCCGCGCGGCAGACATCCGCCGTTGGCGGGTCGCGTCCCGGTCAACGGCAGGGGCCGAGCGGCCCGACCGTCGTCATCGGTGGGCGTCCCGCCGCCGAAATACCATCGCCCTCATTGGAGAACCCGACATGACCGACATACCCTGGATAGCCGACCTGATTCCCACCATTCGCCGACTGAACACGGTTAAGAACAAGCTGAAGGAGCGCTTTACCGGACGCGACAGGGCGATCGAGCTGCTCGCCCTCGCGTCGGTGAGCTATGAGCACCTGCTGCTGGTTGGGCCGCCGGGCACGGCCAAGACCGAGTTGATCCAGCGGTACACATCGCTGATCGACGCCCGAAGCTTTCACTACCTGCTGACCCGGTTCACGGAGCCGTCGGAGATGTTCGGCCCGCTCGACCTGAAGGCGTTCCAGGAGGGAAGGTACGAGGTGCGCACCGCCAATATGCTGCCGGAGGCCGAGATCGTCTTCCTCGACGAGGTCTTCCAGGGGAGCAGCGCCATCCTGAACGCGCTCCTCACCCTCCTGAACGAGCGCGTGTTCTTCAACGGGCCGAAGCGACAGCACATCCCGCTGATCAGCATGATCGGCGCGACAAATGCCATTCCGGAGGACCCCTCGCTTCTCGCCTTCGCGGACCGATTCGTGCTGCGCCTGGAAGTCACCCGTGTCACGGACGAGCAGGTCGACGACCTCCTCGACCTTGGCTGGGAGCTCGAGCGCGACCGGATCGAGGCTGCCGTGCGCGCTGCCAGGAAGCTGGAGATGGGGACGGAGCTCCCGTCGCTGCACAGCACCGACTTCGTCAACCTGCACAGCCACGTCCGGGACGTCGACCTCTCCGGCATTCGCGAGGAGTACACGCAGATCGTCAAGGAGCTTCGCGGCAGCAGCGTCGACCTCTCCGACCGGCGGGCCGTCCGCGGCCTCAAGCTGATCGCCGCCGCCGCCCTCCTGCGCGAATCCGCGCGCGCCGAAGCCTGCGACTTCTGGCCCCTCCTCCACCTCTGGAGCCGGCCACAGGAGAGCGATGCCATCCAGTCGGTTCTGAAGCCGCGGCTTTCCGGCGCTGAGGGAAGCATGATCTCCGCGATTCGCCCGGCTGGCGACATCCTGGCCGAACTCGTCGTGCTGGAAAGTCGCGAGAAGTTCATTCATACCGACGCCGGTTGGGCCGCCCATCTGAGCAACCTCAACGTCCTGCGCCGCGAGATGATCGGCGATCATCCCACGGAGGACGAGGGACGCAAGACCATCGATCAGACGATACATCGTATCCTGTTACGCCTGGAGGAGGCCGAATATGTGTAATCCCCGCAGGGTGCGGGTCACGGCGACCCGCGAGCTTCGTGAAGCCTGGCAGCGTGAGGTCTCGCGCTCGATCGAGTTGCAGGAGATCGTCACCGGCGAGGCGCGTGTCCGACAGCCACTTGGCGCAACGGTCGGCGCGCCGGTCCTGCGCGCCATCGTCGACTTGATGTCCCGGCCCGAATCCGGCTGGACGGCCGTGGAAGAGGGCTTCCGCCACGAGGTCGAGGGCGGATACGTGCTTTACCACGCCGATGAGTCCCTGCTCGAGATCGTCGCCCAGTCGCGGGACACGGTCACTGTCGTCGGCGAGGCCACTCAGCGGCTCGGAGGCGAAATCGTCGATACGCTCCAGGCCCAGGGCGAGGGCAAGTACTACGACGATCACTGGGGCGGACGCACGGAGGTCCACGCGCGGCGGGATGCCGACGCGCAGGCGCAGCGTGCGCTCGACCAGGCGCAGCGCGAACGGATCGCGGCGGCGGAGCGGGAGGCCGAAGACCTGGCAGCCCAGGGGTTGACCGCCGAGGCCGCGGCGCGCGCGCGGGAGCAGATGCGTCAGCAGGCGGAGCAGACGAGAGCGGACCTTGCGGCGCAATCCAGGAGCCGCATGGAGACCGTGGGCGTGCTCGCGCGCCGCGCGTTCCATGCCGTTCTCGCGCAGGGATACGCAAACTCCATTCTCGCGTACGCACGTCTGCATGGCGCCAGCGATATCCACTGCGACGAATCCGGAGACACGGTCGATATCGAGTTCAGTCTACGCGCGTAGACAAGGAGGCAGCGATGGATGTGAAGGTCAAGGTGCGACTCAATCGCATTACCGGCGAGGTGGAGGTGTTCGATGTGATCGACGAGGGCGGCGAGCGCCTGCCCGAAGCGGAACACAACCGGCTGCACGATCGCATCACCGCCGATGTCGGCCGGGTGTTCGAGCGCAATCCGGAGGTGCTGGAGGTGCTGCCCGGATCGGAGCTCTACGACGATGCCGGGTGTGCGGACGGCGAGACGCAACAGGGCGCCGCCGGCGCCGAGCGTGAGAGAACGGCAGGATGAGGTTGAACTCAGGGCAAGAGGGGCCGTTCGGCCCGGCGCGGGAATGGCTGAATCGGGTGATTTCCGGTCGACGCCCGGCCACGCCTGTCCCAACTCCGGAAGCGAGCGCATCCGCGGCGGATGTTCAAGCCCGGCTCAAGCACGCGGCCCGGTGCTACACGAACGCGGCTTTGCCCGCGGATGCCGCTCGAGTCTACCAGCGGCTGGGGGACCATCTCAACGCCGCCTACGCCCTCGAACGGGATGGCAGGCCCCGCGACGCGGCCGTGGCCTTCGAGCAGGCGGGCGATTGGCGTCAGGCGGCCCGCTGCCACATGGAGGCCGGAGCGCCGGATCGAGCGGCGAACTGTTTCCTGCGGGCCGGCCAGCCGCTGCATTCCGCCTGGGTTTGGGTCGATCGGGTCGGCCGTCCGCGCGCCGCCCTGAGCGCCCTGGCGCAGGCAGCGGACCCGGAAACCGCCGCGGCTCAACTCGGCGCAGAACTGGTCCGCGCGCGCATCGAGGCCGAAACGGGAGCCCGCCGCGGCGCCGCGCGCCGGCTCCGCGGTGTCGCCGACGAGATGGCCCGCACGCGCACGCCGTTTGGCGACCCTCCCGTCTACACCTGGGCGATCCGCGTGGCCGACGCCCTCGACCGCCCGGACCTGCGCGCCCTCGTCCACGCCTCCGCCATCGCCTCCGGCGGAGCCGGCGCGCGCGACCTGTGGGAACGCTGGCCCGACGGCGACTGGGAGACGCTCACCAGCCTCGACCAGCAAACCGGCTCGTGAAGCGTCGGCTCACACCGCCGAGCGATCTTGTTCCGGGTGCCATGCTCATAGCCCTGGATGAGCATGTCGCCCCTGGTCCGGTCTCGGCGCGAAGCAGATCGCAGCGCGTTCTTCGTAGGGGTTCGAGGAGGGCGCACAGCAGCCAATCGTGATGCGGAAACCTCCTCGCGCGCCCGGAGCGAGCCCGCGCCAGGGTACCGTACACTTAAATTGTCGGGCTGACGGGCCCGAAGCCTTTTTGGGGCAGATGAGGGGCACAATTCCTCAGTCCCGAAGGGACTTCTGTCTCATCAGGAATGGACTTCAGTCCATGGGGCCCGGGGCGCGTCTCGCCGGTCCGAGGCGAATTCGCCTCCGGCCAACCCGGTGTCCATCGCGTCCATCGCGTCCATCGCGTCCATATTGTCCATACACGGGAGAGAAGCACTTGGCAGACGGAAACACGGGACCGCGGTTCCAAATACGAAAGATCGACCCCTCCGAAGCGCCCGGCCGGCCGCCCGGCAACGGCGCACCCCCGCCAACGCCGCCGGCAGCAACACCGCCGTCGCCACCATCCGGCTCGTCGACGCCCCCTCCCGCACGAACAGGGCGCCCTGCGGCCGCCTCGGGCGATGGCACGAAGAAAAAGCCCGACAAGCCGCGCAAGACGGCGCCCCCGGCCTGGGGTGACGCGACCGGCGCCCTCTTCACGAGCGCCGGAGCCGTCCTCGCATTTCTCTCGTCGATCGCGGCCGACGCCCTCCTGGACACGTCCCCCGTCCGGCGCTCACCCGACAGCGACTGGTGGGTCTCCCTCGACATCCCGCGGGAACGGACCGCCGCCCTGGCCCGGGCGGTCGGCGGCCACCCCTACGCCGAGCTAAACGGACGCTGGTACCCGATCTTTGGCGACGGACCGCCGGCGGTCGCGCCGCCGCAGAGCGAATCGATCGACGTCGCCGCCTGGCCTGCTGTCGCCGGCCCGGACCTCCTGGGGCGCGCGGTCCTCTCGACGTGCCGCGTGCGCGCCGCGACCGTCCTCGATGTCGTCACGCCCGGCGCGCTCGCCCGCTGGATCATCCGGCGAGCCGCGTCGCTCGGCCTCGACGTGTCCATCCTGCCGGCCGAGGGGCGTCGACTGGGCCGCAATAAGGGCGTTGCGGAGAGCGTCCTGATCGTGCGCATCACGTCGCCAGCCGGTCCCGTGCCGGCCGCGCTGGTCCACGGCCTCGGCTCGCTGCCCTACGTCCTGATCGGCGACGCCTCTCCCTTTGACTCCGACCGGCGCCTCCTGATCGATGTCCGCCGCCGGCTCCCGGTCCCGCGGGATACTCTCCTGGGGCTGTGCCCGGCCGGCGAGATCGTGGCGCTCGGGCCGCGCGACATCGGGCACTGGCGCCTGCGGCGGACCGGGCGACCGATCGACGGCGTCGACCTGCTCACCGTTCCGGCCCTCGAGGATGCCGGCGGACCGCCCCTGTCGGCGGCATCGCTCCCTGCGGCGTCGCCGGTCCGAATTACCAGCCGGATCGATGCCCCGCGTCGGGTCGACGCCGTCCTGCTCGACGAGACCGAGCTCAACTGGCTGCGCATCTTCGCGTCCGGCCGGCCAATCGACGAGACCGCGTTCCTGTTCGCCGGCCAGGGCCATTGCCTCCTCACTGCGCCGGGCGGCCTGGCATCGGCCGTGCCCTTTGGCCGTCCCCTGACCCGGATCGGGCCGGGGGGCTTGTATGTGGAGCTCGGGAAAGGCTTCACCCCGCCGCTCCCGGAGGACGCGCGCCACCACCGGTTCGGCCTGACGCCGGACACCGCCACGGTGGTCCTGGAGGAGGGGGCCTATCGCTTCCCGGTCGAGGGTATGACCCCGCTCTGGTCCCTCTGGGTCGGCGAGGTGCCGCCTGTGACGGAGGTTATGCCGCGCGAAACGAACACCATACTCTCAGCACTCGCCCGAAGCATCCACGTCGCGCAGGCCGAGGCTGCCCCTCTGACCCCAACGCGCGCGGCGACCGCTCCCGCGGACCCGGCCGCCCGCGCGCGGCTGGTCGAGGAAGCCCAGCGCTTCGAGCTCGCCGGCGACCTCGTGCGCGCCGCGGAGCGCCTGGAGCAAGCCGGTTACCACGCCCACGCCGGCCGCATGTTCGAGCGCGCCGCAGGCGGCTAGTCAGGCCTACCATGACCGAAACCCTCGACGACTACGTGCGCCGCCAGGCGCTGACGGTTGGCCGCCGCCCGACCGCCCCCGCTCGCCCGACCATGTGGGTCCCGTCGAACCTGCCGGAGGCCGATCCTGCGCGCGGTCTGGTGCGCGTGCTTCGCGCGCCTGAGGACAGCGGATATTGCTTGAGCGTGTCGGTGTCCCCCGATGATCGAAGCCTCGTAACAGGCCACAATGACGGCCAGGTTCGCCGATGGGACCTGTCCACCGGACGTACGTCATGGGATGCCTCAAGTATGGGGCGTGGCACCGTTTTCTCGGTCGCGGTGTCCCCAGACGGCTCCCGTGTCGCCGCGGGGTCAGACGGTGGGGCGCTAATACTCGATGCCGAGAACGGCGAAATCATCGCTGATTGCCCTGGACCCGTAGGCCGGATCTTCAGTATTCCTTGGAACGCTTCCGGAACGCGGATCGCAGCCGGGGGGCATCGTTCCGATATCGTCCGTGTGTGGAGCGGCGATGGCCACCCCCTAACGGATCTCCCCGGGCACGAAGTCGGAGTATACGCCGTGGAC
>JBKQWH010000371.1:0-3062 GCA_052139635.1 Capsulimonadaceae bacterium | reverse complement strand
TGGAGGTCCCGCGGTAGACGTTATACGAAGTCGCGTCGGCGCCGCCGGTCCAGGTCAACGAGACCTGGGTGTTTCCCGCCGACGCTGTCAGGCCGAACGGCACGGAGGGAATCGGCGGCTCAGGAGTCGCGGACGCCTCATTCGACGGCGGCGACGTCCCACTACTGTTGACGGCGGCGACCGTATAGAAGTACGTGGTGCCGTTAGTCACGCTCCTGTTGGTGTAGTTCACAGCGGTAATGCCGGTGACAATCGCCGTCGCGGCCTCGGCGCCGGTCGCGGTGCCGCGGTAGATGCAATAGGATGCCGCACCGGTGCTCGCGGTCCACGACAGTGCCACCTGCGAATTGCCCGCCGTCCCGGTTAGCCCCGCCGGAGCGCCCGGAATCTGCGGCGCCGGCGTCGCGGACGCCTCGCTCGACAGCGGCGATGTGCCGCCCGCATTGACTGCGGCGACTTCATAGAAGTAGGCAACACCGTTGGTCAGTCCCGTATCCGAATAGGATGTCGTCGTGGCCGGGCCGACCGACGTCGAGCCCTCGGCGCCGCTTGCGGTTCCACGATAGACGTTGAAGGAAGTCGCACCGGTGCTGGCCGTCCAGGACAGGGACACTTGCGCGTTTCCCGACGTCGCAGAGAGTGCGGTCGGCACGGCCGGAATCGGAGGCTCCGGAGTCGCGGACGACTCGCTCGAAAGTCCCGATGTCCCGCCCCCGTTGACCGCGGCGACGGTGTAGAAGTACGTAGCGCCGTTCGCCAGTCCTGTATCGGTGTAGAAAGTGTTCGCGGCTATGCCGATGGCAGTCGCGCCCTCGGCGCCGCTCGCGGTCCCTCGATAGACGTTATACGATGTCGCTCCGATGCTGGAAATCCAGAGTAGCACAACCTGGGCGTTGCCACTGAGTGCCTTGACTCCGCTTGGAGTGACCGGAGTGAGGGTTGAAGACGCCTCGCTCGACTGCGCCGACGTCCCGCTCCCACTAACCGCGGCGACTTTGTAGCAGTACGTCACGCCGCTGGTCAAGCCGGTGTCGGTGAATGTGGTACTGGAGGAAGTACCAAAGGCCGTCGATCCCTCCGCGCCGGTTGCCGTGGCTCGATAGACGTTGTAGCTCCTCACACCGGCAACGCCGGCCCATGAGAGAACGACCTGATTATTGGCCTCCGACGCGATCAGCCCGGTCGGTGCGAGCGGAAGAGCGGCCGACGGCGTCGCCGACGCTTCGCCGGACTGTGCCGACGTCCCGCCATGAGTGACCGCGGCCACCGTGTAGTAATATATGACCCCGTTCGTGAGCCCGGTGTCGGTGTAGGATGGGCCGTCGGCTGATCCGACCGCCGTGGCGCCCTCGCCGCCGCTCACGGTGGATCGATAGACGTTGTACGAGGCCGCCCCAGGGCTCGCGCTCCAAAACAGCGTGACCTGGGTGTTGCCGGCCACAGCCGTGAGACCGGTTGGCACGGCATCCGAGAGCAGGCCGAAGACAGCGATGGTGTCTCCGGCCGGCGCATAAACCTTCCCGTTTACCACCGTTGGGAACGAGAGGTGCGGGCTCTTGGTCAAGCCGTCACGGGTGGGGTTCTTGCTGCTGTCCCAAAAGTCGGCCTGGGACACGTCGATTGCATTAAACGCATACAGTACGTCGTCCCATCCCTGGGCCCAGAGAATGCCGTTCGTGCCGCCGTCGGCACTCACCGCCAGCGCGCCGCCATCCGTGTCAGTCGCGGACAGTTTATAAACCCCCGCCGGGTTCAGCATGCCAACTGCCGGATCGTAATTGAACTGCATGAGGTTATTGCCCGACGGCCACAGGTAGATGTATTTGACCGAACCCGTGTCCCAGGTCACCGGGTTCTGTCCCGTCGAGTTCACAACGCTGATGTTGTCAAGACGCTGCAGGACATGATCGGTCGTCGGATTGAACTTGCCCATGTTCGAGGTGTCGACGAGGAAAACTGAGCCGAACTTGGTGCCGCCGGCGAAGAAGCGGTCTGTTCCAGCAATTCCGGCAATTCCACCGCCAGCCAGGTCGTAGTCCTGGCTGCTCCATTCCAGTTCGTCATACGGCGAGAAGTAATCGACGACGGAGAGCGACGGTGTGGCCAGCTTGACGTAGCTCATTCCGTAGTCGTTACCGCCGGTATTGGCGTCGAACGTTCCGTTTCCGGTTGCCACGTAAATGTAGCCGTCCGAATCCGCGGCGATCCCCTGTCCAGCCTGCCAGATACCGCCAAGCGAACCGTTTGGCGTTGTGCAGAAGACGCCGGTCTGGGTAAACGCCGAGCCGTTGTAGGAGTACCCGAACACCCAGCCGTTGAACGGAGAATAGTGGTCCAGGTCCGAGCAGGCAAAATAGACGTTGCCGTTCAAGAACAGCAGCCCCGGGCGCTCATTCTGCTGTGCGGACACAAAGGGCAGCACGCCCCCGACGCTGCCGTCGCCCGTGCCGGGGACAGCCGCCTGGACCAGGACGGGACTGCCGGGCTTCTCGAGTCCGGTCGTAATGTCTAGGGCGTGCAGGCTGGTATTACCGTACGTATTGGTATCCTTTGTCAGGACATACATCGTGCAGGTCGACGCGTCGATCACCGGGGCGCACGTTGTAAATTGGGCAAGGCCGGCCGCAAATTGATGGCGCCACAGGAGACTTCCCAGGTCCGCATCGAAAGCGTATACACTGGATGGCGAGTTATTGCGATTGGTAGACGTGTACGCACGCACGCCTTGGGACGTGGCCAAGGCCATCGCGTTAGGCGCCGACGGATGCGTCATCGGCACGGCGGAACTGGTGGCCGTAGGCTGCATTCGCTGCGGTTGCTGCGAGAGCGGGCGGGGCTGCGCGCGGGGCATTGCGACCACCGATTCGGAACTCTTGGAGATGGTCACTGTCGAGTGGTGTACCCAGCGGCTGGTCAACCTGTACCACGCCTGGCGCGCGACGCTGGTCGATATCCTCCATCGCCTGGGCCTCGATAGCGTGGCCGCCCTGCGCGGTCGGACCGACCTGTTGATGCATTTGGATTACGAGTAGCTTTGGAGTGCGGTGATTTATCACCGCTTT
>JBKQWH010000370.1:0-10975 GCA_052139635.1 Capsulimonadaceae bacterium | reverse complement strand
GGCCGCCGATTTCTTTCCGGCGTCGCGCTTCCGAGATACCTACTATCGTCCCGACGTGGTTGGGCGAATCTTGACGACGCTCGACGAAGCCGAGGCGCTTCGGCAGGCCGATCTGGCAGCCGGACGGACATTTGGAACAGTGGAAGATGCTAAAGCGGTGGTTACAAACGACCAGCCCCCCGTCGTCACGATCCTCTCGCCGGAAACGGGCCAGGTCGACGGCACGCCGGCGGCGGGGGGAATCGAGGTCTTCCTGCAGTATAACATTCGGACACCGTCCGGTTCGCCGGCCACCGAAATTCGCGTTCTGGTGAACGGACGGCCGTGCGGCGATCCGAGACCACTCTCCTTGATGGCCGCGGATACGTCGACTCCGGTCGGGGTCACACTCGGGATGGCCGTTCCGGTGACGCCGGGGGACGGCACGATATCGCTGATCGCCCAGAGCAAGGACGGGACGAGCACGGCGGCGACAGTCGCACTCGACATCTCGACGGCGACGCCCGGGTCAACTCAGGCGAAAGGTGTCGAGCGCATCAGTGATTGGAGCGAAGCGAATGCCGGTCCCAAGCCGGTTCTCTACGTGCTGGCCGTCGGTGTGGGGGCCTATCAGGACAAATCGGTGCGCAGTCTTGCGTTGCCGCCAAAGGACGCGGCCGACTTCGTGGCGGCCATTAAGCTCCAGCAAGGCGCGCTTTACCGCGATGTGAAGGTGTACAAAGACGGTCCGTTGACGGACGACCAGGCAACCAAGGACGCCATCGAGGACGGCCTGGACTGGCTTGCCCATCAAGCGACCGATCCGCACGATGTGGCGATGATCTATCTGTCCGGGCATGGCCTGACCGATTCCGGCAATTACTACTTCCTGCCGAGCAACTTCGACCCTGCCGGGATCCGGCGAACCGGCCTGCCGGGAACGGATCTCTTCACCACGCTGCGCTCGATACCGGCTAAAGTGATTCTGTTCGACGACTCCTGCTACGCCGGCGATGTGGCAGGCAGCCCCAACACGACGGGATTCATCAACTCCCTGATCGACGCAACCAACGGCGCCGTGGTTTTTGCGGCCGCGACCGGAAACGAACCGGCTTACGAGAATCCCGACTGGCACAACGGGGCATTTACCAAGGCGCTGATCGAAGCCCTGGACGGGCAGGCGGCCTACGACCACACACGCGACTACGACCGCTCGGGTTTGGTCGACTTCAACATGCTGGCGGCGTACACCTATGACCGCGTCACGGAACTCACCGGAGATCGCCAGCACCCGTCCGGCGTCAAACCGGCCACGATGCTGGACTTTGCGATTGCCGCCCGGAGCCAGTCCACCGCCGATTCCGGCTTGTTGCTAACGGCCGCGCATGTCAGACTGGACGATATGGAACCGATGGACAGGATGCTTGGCCGTCCGGAACCTTTCTTTGCGACGATCAATGATTTGTTTACACCCGTACTGTTCAGCCCTTAATAGATGGGTTTTTCGTTTTGCCGTCTAATAACGTGTGCGCACCGAGAGTGCGCCCGACGGCTGACGAGAGAGCCATCGAAAAGGAGAACACAATGGACCCCTGGATGAACAAGGTTTTTGGTTTTCGCGACGGCGACGTGAAGATCCGCCGCCCGGACGCCACGGATTTCGATTTGACGCTGACGGCGGCGCGCCAGTTGAGCATGCATCCCGAAAATCGGGACAACACGGTCGTCGTTGTGGAACTTGGCTCCGACTTTGACGTTCGAACGGGGACCTACGTGCGCAACCGTTACAACTTCTACACGCACCGTGGAGCCGGAGACTTTAACGCGATCTACAACTTGAAGGCGGCATACTTAAACGGGCGCCGCGTCGATACCATCAACAACACGAATAGCAGCCGGCTGGTCGTTCATCGCTCTCCGGTGACAACACCGACCTCACTCAAGTTGAACGACGTTATCCCGAGCTATGTGGCTTCCGGCCGTCTGAATTGACGGCGTTCACTGATCAGGTCCGATTAGCCCGGATTATTCAAAAACAGAGCCAGGGCTCATTTCTGCCCCACGACGTTGACGAATAATCCCGGTTAATCGGAATGATCCTGAATATGCTACAACGAGTAACCGGTCCTCGCGCGATCATTGCGCACGGGACCGCTAACCGGCGATCGTTCGCATCTGGTCCGAACAATCCAGTCATCCGTTGATCACAGTTCAAATAATAGTATCACAGGGGGCATTATGAATGGGATCACTTTGAGACGGTGGGGATTACTCGCCGTGTTCGCCTTGGCGGCCGGAACGCTATCCACTCCGGCGTTCGCGGTCCAGAGGGCCGTGTTGATCGGTATCTCCAAGTACTCGGCGTTCCAGCACGGCACGCCGACCACGTATGTGGGGCCGGCCCTTTTCCCGGACCTGGACTGCGACGAGGACGTAACGCTTATGAAGTCCGTCCTGGTCAGCAAGTTCCACTTCACTCCCGACCATGACATGGCCGTGCTGACGACGCCGGAGCAAACGACGAGGGCGAGCATACTGGCCGCGCTGCAACGGCTTATCGACGATACGAAGCCGGGCGACGTGGTCTTCATACACTATTCCGGCCATGGATCGCAGGTTCCGGACGACACAAAGTCGACCGGGCTCGAGGAAACGATCGTCCCCGCGGACTATCGCGACGATCAAACGAACGAGATCACTGGCCATGAGATTCGCGCCATCCTCGCTCAGCTTGCCCTCAAGCACCCGGCGCAGATCACGGTCGTTGTCGACGCCTGCCACTCGGGCGGCGATGCGCGCAGCGCCGTGCCGTCGGTGTGCCGCGGCGAGGGATACGACGATTTTCGAGCCTGGTACGAGGGCGCCTACGGCAAGGAGCCTCCCGCCGCTGTGCCGCACCCGGGCCTGACGGCGAAGGCCGAGGACGCCGTGGAGAATGGCCCGTGGGTGATGCTGTCCGCCTGCGACGACGCCGAGACGGCCTGGGAAACGGTGGTTGACGGCGTCGCCCAAGGGCGGTTCACCTACTGTCTCACCCGTGTGCTGGCCCACGCGACCCCGACGACGAGCTATGGACAGATATTCGACGAGGTTCGCTCGATGTTTCAGGCGAAATTCAGCGACCAGACGCCACAGCTCGATGGGGACCGCGATCTGATGGTGCTGGGCGGACAGGCCGCCCCGCCGACCAATCAGGTGGTCGTATCGCCGATCACCAACCAGACTCTCTCCCTGTCAGCGGGCAAGATCGTCGGAGTTACGGTCGGGTCCAAGTACGACATCATCGATTCGACCGGCAAGACGGTGGGCAGTGCCACGGTAACGCATGTGGATGTCACCACTTCGGTCCTGACCATCGACACTCCGACGGCGGGTTTGCAGGCTGCCGACGTGTACCAGTGCCATGCCGTCGAGACAACGCACAACTACCCGGCGCAACCGCTGATCCTTGATCCGCAGAGCGTTCGCACGGCCGCCCCGGCGGTTGCGAACGATGTTCTGGATCAGTTGGCATCGATCAAGATTGTCAGCACGGACCTTCCCGCGGGCAAGACCCCGGATTTGATCCTGGTGAATGACACCGGCAGTGTCGGCCGCGGCGCGGCAACGGGCCATCACGAGCCGGGACTCTACCTCGAGCGCTACGATACGCATACCGTGATCAACAACAAGCCGCTGGTCGCGTCGAACGGCCTGACGGATCAGTTGAAGACCGCGTTGATCCGCTACGCGCAGTACACGACCGCGCTCTCGCTCAACCAGAGCGACCCCGCGACGGGTGTCAGCGCCACGCTCCGGATCGTTCCCGCCGTCCTGCCCGATGTCGACCAGTATGGAAAGCACAGCATCTGGAAGGCGGACGCCCCCGAGGTGAAGTCCGCCAGTTACCAGGCCGGTACATACTTCACGCTCGAGGTCACCAACTACGCGTCGAAACCGCTCCACGTCGCCGTGCTCGACATCGAGAGCGACGGAGACGTGTCGGTCGCGTGGCCGAGCCCGAAGTACCACGGAACCGACAACATCATCCCGGCGGACGGCAAGCCGCACCGGCTCTGGAAGGAAGGCCAGGATGTCGCGGACTGGGTGGTCTACCAGTTCTCCAGCGCCGATCCCAACGAGGTGTTCAAGCTGATCGCCACCGACGAGTATGTTGACCTGTCGCAGCTCGCGAACGTCGACAAAGGCGTCCGCGGCATGGGCACTCCCTTCGACGACCTGCTCGAGCCGGCGGTATCGTCGCGCGGAATTTCGGACCAGAGCACATACGTCCCTCCGACCTCCTGGGCGACCAGCGACGTCGCATTCGCGATCACCGTCGAATCGCACTGATCCCAGCGGACACCGGCGGCCGTTTCGCAGAGGCCGGTGTCCGAGGGGTTTTCCGCACGCGCACTGAGCGAATTTCAGATACTCGCGATCCGCGCTGCGGGCTGCGTTGGTAGACAGAGACCACCGGCCATAGTCGTCGGAAATGTTTCCTTTGTTCCGCAGTCCAGGAGACTGTTAGCAGTCGAGCGCGAGGGATATTGGCCTGGCCGAATTCAGCACTCGCGCGCCTTCCACTGTGGATCATTCGACGAGACGTAAGGACGCGATGGACTATGGACGCGATGGATGTATTTTGTGGCAATTGTGGCACCCCCACGCGCGCGGGCGCGTTATTGGGCGCCGGTGGGCGTCGAGGAGGGCGGCTTGCCCGCCGCCGTCGATCCAGCTCATGAGGGTTGCGAGACCTGTGTTTCGCTGTTTTCGGGTTGGTTTTGTGAAGTCTGCCATGTGTTTGTTGTCCTTTGCTTGTGTTAATGTTGGACGAGTCGGACGGGTCGGACAGGGTATGGCGTTTGCCACGGCGCCCTGGATGGTCGTGTCGCAAAAAAAAGCCGGGACGGTGGCCCCGGCCGTTCGTGATTGTCTACTGGACGCCCTGCGGCAGGCGTGCCGAAGTGCCCGTTCGCCTTGTGAAAGCCCCTGCTGAATGCCATGTGAGAGACCCTGTGAGAGGCCTTGTGAAAGCCCCTGTGAGAGGCCCTGTTTCAGCCCCTTCTCCTCAGCGTACTGCAATTGTGCGGCATCGACCATCCCTCGCTTCACCTCACTTTCATAGATTTCCCGCTCGTCCGGGTCCAATCCCATTCTTTCCAATTCTTCGACCGCCCTTACGATCTGCCAACGTGAATCCAGGCCCGCGTGCGGTTGTCGGGCGCGTTGCCACCGCCCGGACTTCGAGACGGTTCTGAGCAGGCGATCGTTCCACGGATTGTGATGGTTGACATCGTTGCGCCGGTTTGCTATAATGGTGCCGCATTAACTCGCAGTCGGGCGACCGTACCCTTCTGCCGCACTACTGGCCAGACCTCTGACCCTCGATCGATACGGGCTGATCTTCGCCCCTCCGTCGTCCGCCATGGGCCTGAACACATTGTTCATTGATCCCGTCGCGTTGACGGGAGGCTGCCCGGTGGCCGCTCTATTCAACGTCTCGAACCTCAACGTCGAAATATCATCACAGATTGGAAGTGGGGTCGCTAGGATGCCATCATTCAGTATTTCCTGTTCTCCGACGCCGGGGCGCAGCAGCCTCTTGCGCCGCATCGCCGCGGGACTGGCCGCCCTGTCCGTCAGCCTCGCGATCTGCCTGTCACCACAAAGCGCGGCATTCGCCGGTAAATCGGTTCTCGCCGCTTCAACCAGGCTCGGCCCAACGGCGGCATCGACGCCGATCACGCTGTCCCTGGTGCTCCCGGTCCGCAATCAGGCGCAGCTCACCGCGCTGATCCACAAGCTGTATAACGTCAACGATTCGATGTACGGACAATACCTCACTCCCGCGCGATTTACCGCCGAATTCGGCCCGACCAGCGACCAGGTGACGGCGGTCAAAGCCGCGGCGTCGAGGGTGGGACTGGCGGTGCTCGATGTCTCGCCGAACAACACGATTATCCGCGTAGGCGGCGCGGCGTCGACGGTCGATGCCGCCTTCGGAGTGACTCTGAACGACTATATCGGACCGGACGGCGGTCGGTTCATCGCCGCGGATCGAGCTCCCACGCTTCCTGCGGGGCTTGCCGGGTCATTGCTGTCCGTGGTGGGCCTCGACGGGTCGGAGAAGCTGCACCACGCTGGTGCGCCCGCGGAACGCGTTTCCGGGACGGGTCTCGATATCCCGAACATTCGCCCGACGCCAAGTGTGGTGGGCTACTATTCCGGCAGCGCAGGTTTATTGCCCTCCGACGTCTACAGCATCTACGACTGGACGTCACCTTCGACAGGCGCCGGCCAGAGCGTGGCCCTGGTGGAATTTGCGGGTTGGACGCCGGCAGACATCACAGATTGGGGGAGTATCGCATTTCATACACCGCCCACGGTAACGCCGGTTGTTGTTCCTGTGGATGGTGAGACTCAGCCGATTCTGAGCGTGGGCGGGTCCATGTGCTGCACAGTCGATATCGATCTGGTCCTGACAATGGCTCCCGGCATCTCCAACCTGTATGTCTACGAGCCGCCAGCCAACGACGCCCAGGACGCGCTCGATATGTACAACCAGATGGCTTCCGACGATAAGGCGAGCATGATCAGCAGTGCATGGGGATACACGGAAGATGACTTTGTCAAGGGTGAGGGCTATGTGGTTTCGGTCGAACAGGCCTTTGAGGAGATGGCTGCGCAGGGGCAAACATTCTGCGAGGCAGCGGGCGATAACGGCGCGTACGCCGATCCGTATCTGAGTACTCCCAATGTCGGCTTCGAGGCGGCCATGCCCTATGTGCTTTCGGTCGGCGGCACCGACCTGACCGATGGACCCGGAGAAACCTATGTCAGCGAAACGTCATGGGGTTTGGGAACGCTAGGCGGTGGTGGAGGATTCAGCAGCTTCTGGGCATTGCCGAGTTTCCAGATCGGAGCGTTCAACCCGTCCGTGAATACCCAGGGCTCATTGACAATGCGCAATCTCCCGGACGTTTCGATTTTCTCTGACTACGGTGATCAAGGCTACGAGGTTCTGTGGACCGACACCACCGGAGCCTATGGCCCCGTGGGCACTCAATATACCTGGTGGTTCAATGGCAACGAAGCGCCCCTCTGGGCGGGTTTCCTGGCAAGCGTAAACGCCGGGCGGAGCGCGGCCTTCAAGCCCGGAATTGGATTCGCCAATCCGGCCATCTACAGCCTGGCAGAGCGCCCGGCGAACTACGCGAACGACTTCCACGACATTGCCGACGGAAGCAACAACCTCTTCTACAATGCAGTGACCGGCTACGATAACTCGACCGGCTGGGGCACTTTCGTGGCCGACAATCTGTATGCCGATCTGGTCAGTTTCACGGCGGTTACTGTCCAGTCTCTCAGCTTCGATCCATCCACTGTCGGTATCGGAGAGTCCTCGACGGGCACGGTCACGTTGAGCAGCGCTGCTCCCGTCGCCGGCGCGACGGTCGAGATCGTGGATCCCACGAATTTGCCGGTAGCGTCGGCCGTGGTCAACAGCGGCGATACGACCGGAACATTTACGGTTATCCCTCCATGCACAACGACATATACAGCCGCCTACGACGCCTCCACGGCAAACGGGACGGTTTTTACGCCAATCCCAGCGATACCGGCCGGCGTCACCGCGACCGGCGGTGCTGGGGACGTCGCGTTGGCGTGGTCGCCGAATACCGGGGGGACTTCGTACAGCATCTACCGCTCTACGACAAGCGGCGACGAAGGGCCGCTGGCGATCGGCACAGCCACCGGCCCATCCTACACCGATACGGACGTGTCGTACGGCGTATGGTACTACTACACCGTGGTCGCAATTGCCGCTGGCGGGACATCACCGCAGTCGAGCGAGGCGTCGGCCACGCCAATTCCTGCCGTTCCAACCGGACTGAGTGCAACTGCGGGGAATACTGAGGTCTCCCTCGCCTGGAGCGAAACCGCCGGTGCGGCATCGTATAACGTCTACCGGGCCACCGCAAGCGGCGGGGAGGGATCGATTCCGATCGCCACTTGCTCGACGACGGCTTTCATCGACAGCGGACTGACGAATGGCGTGCGGTACTTCTACACGGTTACCGCGGTCAACACTGGGACAATGTCGGCGCAGTCAAGCGAGGTTTCCGCCACGCCGGAGCCACCCGCACCTCCGCCGCCGCTTGTTCCGGCCGGCCTGACTGCCACCGCCGGGAACCGTGTGGTCTCGCTGTCGTGGACCGCGAGCAGCAACGCAACCTCCTATGACGTTTACCGCGCGACCACCAGCGGCGGAGAGGGCACAACCGTCGAGGGCACGGCGACCGGCACGGTTTATAACGATATTGTGTTGCCGAACGTCACGTACTATTACACAGTCGCCGCGGTCAACAGCCTCGAGACGTCGTCGCAGTCGAGTGAGGCGTCGGCCATTGACATGTCCACGTCGGGGACCGTGTGGGCCTGGGGCTTCAACGGGGGAGGTGACTTTGGCAACGGGACCACGACGAGCAGCACCACTCCTGTGGATGTTGGCCTCAACGGCGTGACGGCGATCGCATGCAACAGCGGGGACAGCATCTTCCTGGAATCCAACAGTACCGTGTGGGAATCCGGCATGAACGACGATGGTGAACTTGGGAACGGGACGACATCCGCGACGGACGTTCCCGTCGAGGTGACGGGCCTGACCGACATGACCGCGATCGCACAAACGTTTGGGGTTTTCAGTCTGGCGCTGCGTTCGGACGGCACTGTCTGGGCCTGGGGCGCGAACAACTACGGCCAGCTCGGAAACGGAAATACGACAGACAACTCAGCCCCTGTCGAGGTGACGGGTGTGAGTGACGCCACCGCGGTTGCCGGCGGTGGTTTCTTCAGCATGGCCGGTCTTTCCGACGGGACTGTTGAAGCATGGGGTGAAAACAACGAAGGTCAGCTTGGGAACGGATCGACGACGAACTCCAGCGTTCCCGTCGATGTGACAGGACTTACCGGAGTCACTGCGATTGCGGCCGGCGGTTTCTTCGGGATGGCACTCCGCGCGGACGGGACTGTTTGGTCCTGGGGTGAAAACACATATGGAGAACTCGGCAACGGGACATTTACCAGTAGCAGCGTTCCCGTCGAGGTGACGGGCCTGACGGGTGTAACTGCAATCGCCGGTGGTGGCGATGACTTCGGTCTTGCTCTCGAGTCCAACGGGACCGTTTGGGCCTGGGGGAACAACGGTGACGGTGAACTCGGCAATGGATCAACGACAAACAGTAGCGTCCCGGTGCAGGTAACCGGAATTGGCGCGGTTGTGGCGATTTCCGCGGGCATTGGCCACAGTCTGGCCATCGGCTCGGACGGCAGCATCCGGACGTGGGGCGACAACCTGGACGGCGATCTCGGCAACGGCACGTCGACCGCCAGCGACGTTCCGGTGGAAGTGACCGGCCTCTCGGGAGTGTCTGCGCTTGCAGGCGGCGATGCGAACAGTCTGGCTATCCTGGGGGCGCCGGTCACGCCGACCGGTCTCACCGCAACCGGCGGAAATGGACAGGTCCTGCTGTCCTGGACTGCCGGCGCCGGCGCGACCAGCTACAACATCTATCAATCCACGGCAAGCGGCGGCGAAGGGACGGTTCCGGTTGCAACGTCGACCAGCACGTCACTGGAGGTTCCATTCCTGACCAACGGCGACACGTACTATTTCAAGGTCGCCTCTGTGAATTCCGTCGGGACATCCGCACAATCGAGCGAGGCGTCCGCAACCCCGGAGGCGCCATCTCCGCCGGCTCCGACCGGCCTGACGGCCACCGCCGGGGATTCGCTCGTCTCGCTGTCGTGGGTCGCCGCGATGGGGGCGACCTCGTACAACGTCTACCGATCGACGATAAGTGGAGGCGAGGGCACGTCGGCCATCGGATCGACCAGTGGAACCGGAACGACCTATTCCGATACGGGCTTGACGAACGGTGTGAAATACTTCTATACCGTCGCCACGGTCAATGGCGCGGGCACGTCGTCGCAGTCGAGCGAGGTATCGGCGACGCCTGAGAATGCCATTCCGGCCACCCCGACCGGGCTCGTCGTCACAGGCGGCAATACACAAGTCGCACTCGCGTGGACCGCGAGTTCGGGCTCGACCTCCTACAACGTTTATCGAGGTACGGCGAGCGGAGGCGAAGGCTCAACTGCCGTTGGTACGTCCGGCACGAGCACGTCGTATGTGGACATCGGCTTGACGAACGGCGTCACGTACTTCTATAAGGTCGCCGCTGTCTCAGCTGCCGGCACGTCCGCACAGTCCAGCGAGGTTTCCGTCGTACCGGACCCCCTGCCGGTTCCGACTAATCTCACCGCAACGGCCGGGGATACACAGGTCTCGCTGTCCTGGAGCGCCACTTCCGTCGCTACCTCATATAACGTCTACCGCGGCTCGGCAAGCGGCGCGGAGGGCGCCAAGGCGATCGGCACATCCGCGAGCACGTCCTACACCGACTTTTTCCTGAGTGACGGCGTCACCTACTACTACAAAGTGGCCGCCGTCAACAGTGCCGGGACATCGGCGCAGTCCAGCGAGGCATCGGCAACTCCGGAGCCGCCGATCCCGGTCATACCGACCGGCCTTACGGCAACACCGGGCAATGCGCAGGTCGCGCTGACCTGGACGGTGAGCACCGGAGCAACGACGTACAACGTCTACCGTGCCACGGCAAGTGGCGCCGAGGGCTCGACCGCAGCCGCGACTGGCATTACTGCTGCCAGCTACACAGACACGGGACTGACCAACGGGGTGACATACTTCTTCAAGGTCGCCGCCGTCAACGGCGGCGGGACGTCGGCGCAGTCGACGGAGGCTTCGGCCACGCCGGAGCCGCCGATCCCGGCCGCCCCAACCGGGCTGACGGCTACTGGAGGCATGGTTTCTGGGAGTCCGAGCCGACGCCGGTGGAGAGAGCCGCGGGAAGCAGACCGAGGCAGGCGACCAGCGCGGTCATCATGATGGGACGCAAGCGGACCAGCGAGCCTTCGTAGGTGGCGCTGGCGA
>JBKQWH010000369.1:0-6170 GCA_052139635.1 Capsulimonadaceae bacterium | reverse complement strand
GTTTCGCTGGCGATACGGGCTCTTCCGGCTTGTCGGCAGCCTTTTTCTTTTCAACGGGTTTCTTCTCGTCAACGGGCTTCTTCATGATCAGATGGGACCGAACCTGGCCGGTCAGGGCCACGATCGGCACCGAGTCCATCATCGCGTCGGCGAGGGCCGTGACAAGGTTGGTTGCGCCTGGCCCTGATGTTGCCAGGCAGACGCCAACCTTTCCGGTTGCCAGGGCATAGCCTTCCGCCATATGGCCCGCGCCCTGCTCGTGGCGAACCAGGACATGGTGGATCTGCGGATACTGATAGAGCATGTCGTAGATCGGAATGACCGCTCCGCCCGGATATCCGAAGATCGTATCGACGCCTTCGCGTGTGAGCGCCTCGAGCAGCGCGCGGCTGCCTTTCATTTTCATCGTCAGGTTTCCTCCCACCGGCCGCAACCTTTGCGGACCGCCGTCCCCGGATGGTCTACAAACACAAAAGCCCCTCGTCACCAAAGGGACGAAAGGCTTCAAATCCTCACGTGGTACCACCCTCATTCGGGTTCGGCCTCGACGCCGACTCCGCACTTGGAACGCTATTACGGGCGCACCCGGGAACTCCTTACTGGGGCCAGTCCCTCCCGCCGATACGGAAGAGGGAACGGCCGTTTCCGGCGTCCTGCTCAGAGGGGAGAGTTGCAGCCATTCGCTATCGCCTTGCACCAACCGGCGACTCTCTGAAAGACTAGCGACCGCAATATGATCCTCGTCAACGCATTTGAATTCGATTATGCCGCTCATCTTACCCCTGTCTGGGCCGAATGTCAAGGCCACGCATACAAAAAGTGCCTGAATTATGCGGTATCACGAATATTGGATTGTGCGCCCCGGCCGAAGTGCGGCGGTGACAGCCGCGGGCAAGCTGCGCGGGAGCGATCCGTTTCTGTCGGAAGGACATTCTCCATGGCCGCCCGCGAGGAATCTCCCAATATGTATAGCTGAGTGCTGTTGGAGGCGGCCGAAGCACGGAGGAATAACCGCGTGCGGTGGAGAATGTCCGATTACGCAAGTCGAGATCACGGAGGGCACACCGGCAGTCCGCCCCCTGATCGAGAGTTCGCGACATAAAATGGAAGGGACCTGACATCCAATGGACAGTGTCTGGAAGCGAATAGAAGTGTATCTGGAACGGACAGCACCGGAGATGCTCGCGGGACTAGCGCCGGGCGCAACAGACTCCGATCTCGCGGATTATGAGGCCGCGGTCGGCGTCCAACTCCCGGACGACGTTCGTATGTCGCTCCGCAGGCATAACGGTCAACTCCTGAACGACCAAGGCGATCCCATTGGCGGCACGCTGATTCCCTGTGGAAACACTCTCCTCTCTCTGTCGGGAATGCTGTACGAATGGGAGGACCACCGCGCGATCTCGGAGGACATCGGGGATGAAAACGACCCGGCAGTTGGCAATCCGGGGGTAAAGCCGTTTTTCCTCTATCCGGCCTGGCTTCCGTTCGCCAAGGACATCGGCGGCGACGTCCTCTGCATCGACCTCGACCCCGGCGAGGGCGGAAAAGACGGGCAGATCCTCCAGTGGTGTCACGAACAAGACACACCGGAGTGTGTCGCGCCCGACTTCCGCACATGGCTTACGGGCATTGTCGACGGGCTCGAGGCGGGGGCCTATGTTTACGACCGCGACAGCAGTTTCCCGGGTTTCTTCTCACCGGAGGACCTGGAATAGCATCATGATTTGGAGAACGCGATGACGCAATCGAGAGCGATCAGCAGCTTATTGGACACGGATCTGTACAAGTTCACGATGAACCAGGTCGTGTTCCACAAGCATCCCAATATCCGCGTGCGATACGATTTTAAGTGTCGCAACGCCGGAGTCGACCTCTCCCCCTACGCGGGCGAGATCCGAGAGGAGATCGCCCACTTCTGCTCGCTGCGCATCACGGCCGAGGAACTGGAGTATCTGGAGGGAATACCCTATCTGTCCCGGGATTACGTCCGTTCGCTGCGCGACCTGCGGCTGAATCCGGAGGCCGTGACGATCGAAACGGACCCATTTACGCTGACCATTGAGGGCTACTGGTACGAGACCATCCTGTTCGAGGTGCCGGTTCTCGCGATTGTCAACAGCGTGTACTTCCGTAACTCGCAGCCTGACACGGATGCGAACCTGGAAAATGGGCGGCGCTTGCTGCGCGAGAAGTGCCGGTGGCTGATGGACAACGTGGGAGACTCCGATTTCCACTTGATCGAGTTTGGAACGCGGCGCCGTTTCGGGGCCGAGTGGCAGCAGGAAGTGATTGCGATGCTCCAGCGTACGTTCGAAGGCCACCCGAAGATCCATTTCCTGGGCACCAGCAATGTCCGATCGGCCATGCGGCATCGGCTCAAGCCGTTCGGGACCATGGCGCACGAGTACCTGCAGGCATTCCAGGCCCTCGCACCGCTGCACAGATTCCAGTCCTGCGCTCTCCAGGGATGGGCCGACGAGTATCGGGGCGACCTCGGAATCGCGCTGTCCGATGTGGTCGGGATGCGCCCGTTTCTCCTCGATTTCCACAAAGGGTTCGCCATGCTTTATGCCGGCTGCCGCCATGACTCGGGTGATCCGTACGAGTGGGGCGAGGACCTCCTTCGGCACTATGCCGGATTCGGGATCGATCCGCGGACGAAGACCGCCGTGTTCTCGGACGGTCTCGACTTCCAGAAGGCGCTCGCCCTGGCGGCGCACTTTGCCGGCAGAATCCGCACGCAGTTCGGGATCGGCACGTGGCTGACAAACGACCTTGGCTTCAGCCCGCTTAATATCGTCATCAAGATGACCGAGTGCGACGGTCAACCCGTGGCCAAGCTCTCGGATTCTCCGGGCAAGGAGATGTGCCGGGACACCGAATATCTCGCGTATCTCCGCTCGCTCGTCGCCCGCCGGCTGGCAGCCGGGTAGCGGGACCGTTTTTGATGAAAACTGGGCTGCGGGCTAGCGCCCATTGATTCGAATGTCACGAATGTGATACAATGGTTGGGCGCACGGGAGCACGATCGGCCCGCCGCGTAACCTCGCGCCCCATTCCAATTTTCTCGGCCCGGTCCGGTCGACGTTTGCGTCGATTCTTGTGCCCGGCCGAGGTAACGATCCAGGAGATCCATGGCAACGGAACCGGCCTCAACTGAGCGCAAAAACCCCACAAAGTATATCTTCGTCACCGGCGGAGTCGTCTCCAGCATCGGCAAGGGCATCACGACCGCCAGCCTTGGCCGGCTCCTGCGAAACCGGAACTTCGCCGTCACCATGACCAAGCTCGACCCGTACATCAATGTCGACGCCGGGACGATGAACCCCTACCAGCACGGCGAGGTCTTCGTGACCGACGACGGCGCCGAGACCGACCTCGACCTGGGGCACTACGAGCGCTTCGTCGACGTCAACCTCACCCGCGATTCCACGGTCACGACCGGCCTCGTGTACTCGACCGTCATCCAGAAGGAACGGCGCGGCGATTACCTGGGCGGCACCGTGCAGATGATCCCGCACATCACGAACGAGATCAAAGAGCGCGTCACCGGCCTCGGACGCAGGTCGAACGCCGACGTCGTTATCGCCGAGATCGGCGGCACGGTCGGCGACATTGAGGGACTTCCATTCCTCGAGGCCATCCGCCAGCTTCGCAAGGATGTCGGCCACGAGAACTGCCTCTATGTCCACGTCACCCTCATCCCGTACGTCGGGCCGTGGGGGGAGATCAAGACGAAGCCGACCCAGCACAGCGTCATTAAGCTGCGCGAGATCGGAATCCAGCCCGACGTCCTTATTTGCCGCACCAAGCTCAACATCAGCGACGAGATGAAGGACAAGATCAGCCTCTTCTGCGATGTCGACAAGGAGGCGGTCATCGAGGCCAAGGACACCGAGACGGTCTACGAGATCCCCCTCGTCTTCGAGGAAGAAGGTCTGGCCGAACTGGTCCTGCGCAAGCTGCACCTGACCAACGGCGAGCCCAATATCGCCGAGTGGCGCACTCTCGTCCGCCGGGTCAAGCAGCCGGAGCACTCGGTCAATATCGCTGTGATCGGTAAGTACACAGAGAACGGCGACGCGTACCACTCGATCCAGGAGGCCCTCAAGCACGGCGGCATCGCCAACGACGCGCGTGTCAACATCCGGTGGGTCGAGAGCGACGACCTCGAGGAGCCCGGTTACGACATCGCGGCCGGATTTGCCGAGACGGACGGGATTATCGTCGCACCTGGCTTCGGCAGCCGCGGTGTCGAGGGCAAGATCGCCGCCATTCAATACGCCCGCGAGCAGTGCATCCCCTTCTTCGGGATCTGCTACGGGCTCCAGATGGCCGTGATCGAGTTCGCCCGCCACGCGTGCGGGCTGGCCGGCGCCAACACCGAGGAGGTCGAGCCCGACGCCGCCCATCCGGTCGTCCACATCCTCCCCGAGCAGCGCAGCGTGACGGACAAGGGGGCGTCGATGCGTCTGGGCTCCTATCCGTGCCGTCTCGGACAGAATACGATGGCGGCGACGCTGTACAACCTCGATATCATCGCGGAGCGCCATCGGCATCGGTACGAGGTCAACAACGACTATCGAGAGCAGCTTTCCAAGGCCGGCATGGTCTTTTCGGGCGTGTCACCGGACTACCGCCTGGTCGAGATCATCGAGCTGCCGCGCACCGTGCACCCGTACTTTATCGCGACTCAGTTCCATCCGGAGTTCAAATCGCGCCCAAACCGCGCCCATCCGCTCTTCTCCGGCCTGATTGCGGCCGCCCTCGAGTATCGGGCACGGGGTTAGCCATGGCGCGCGTTAACCGCACTAAACGGGTACCGGCGAGCGTGATCTTCGGCACGGCCTGCATGATCCTGGCTGCCGTCGCCGGTGCTGTCGCCGTGGCTTACTTCATCTCGCGTGCCCGGCGAACGACTCCCACCAGCATCAACGTTATTGGTCGGGAGTCGCCGGAGCCGTCGGCCGTGCCGAGTTCGCAAGCGCCGTCCGAACCTTCCGGATCGGCCACGCCGGCCAGTATAGACACGTCCGGCACGTCCAATCCCGGCACGGCCGCTGCCGGACAATAGCATATGGAACTCGACCTAACACGATGAAGCTGAGCATCGACAACAACTTGCGGGAGCTATTCACAAAGCTTACCACGCAATCGAGATCACCGTATCTTTCCTTGGCTGACGATCGGCCGGAGCCGACGACCTTGCGCGAGTGGCTGGAGCTGGGCACAAGGCTGAGCGAAGGCCACAATCCCGGCGCAGCATTTCAGTGTTGGATTCGAGCGCTCGAGGTGGATCCGGATAGCCCGGAAGCAAATCTTAACGTCGGGTTGGATCTTGTTGATCGCGGGGACTATGCCACAGCATTGGATTACTTGCAACGTCATTTAAGAGTTCATCCCGGCAACGAAATCGCCTTGGGTGGAATTGCGGACGCACTGATGGGAATGGGACGAGTAGATGACGCGCTGCAGGAGTATAGACACGTCACCGAGATTCTTCCCGGCTTCCCCGGTCCCTGGCGTTCGCTCGGACAAGCATTGTGCAAGGCGGGGCAATACGAAGCAGCGCTGGACGCGTACAACGAGGCAATCTCGATAAAACCGAATAGCGACTCCAAAGTAGAATTAGGCCACGTGCTTATGGCACTTGGCAGGCGCGACGAGGCACTTCAAATATGGAGGCAGATTGCCTCAGACGATCGGTATGCGTCAGGTAATCGGAAAATGGCACAGGAACTCATCAAAGAGCATCGTCGGTGACTCACATCGGAAATCATGCCATGAACGTTGGAAGCACGGAAATCGCCGACTTTCCGTGCTTCCGCGGTTTCTAAGGCTAAATCCCCGCTTTACGCCAGTTTTGCCGGGTTACGTCTCAAGTCCGCAAGGTCGCGGCAAATCAGACGGCGACCATCACGTCCGAAGCCTTGATCACCGCAATAGCGTCCATCCCGGGCGCAAGCCCGAGTTCGTCGGCGGCCTCGTTTGTAATCGCTGCCGTGATCGTCAGCGTGGGAGTCACTTCAATCGTCACGTGCGTGGTTGTTGTTCCGGGCTTCACGGATTTAATCGTCCCGGCAATCTGATTTCGCGCAGAAAGTTTCATAATATGGGTTCCTCAGTCACAGTCATGGTTCTTAGTCGGATCATGGCATAGGTCGCTC
>JBKQWH010000368.1:0-11765 GCA_052139635.1 Capsulimonadaceae bacterium | reverse complement strand
GTGGCCGTGCCTCGGTAGACATTGTAGCTGGTCGCGCCGCTGCTGGCTGTCCAGGATAGTGCGATCTGGGCGTTGCCCGGGGTCGCGGTCAGGCCGGTCGGGGCTGCCGGTACGCTGGCTGACGGCGTGGCAGAAGCCTGAGTGGACTGGGCTGATGAGCCGTAGCTGTTGACCGCGTTCACCGTGTAATAGTATGCGGTGCCGTTGGTCAAGCCGGTGTCGGTATAGCTGGTTGTGGTCAGGCCGGCCTTGTAAGCCGTTGTGCCTTCGCCGCCGCTCGTGGTGCTGCGGAAGAGGTTGTACGCGGTCGCGCCGCTACTGGCCGACCACGTCAGCGCAACCTGCCCGCTGCTGCCTGTCGCAGTCAGGCCGGTCGGAGTAGCCGGAGCAGTTCCGCTCGCGGTGCCGATGGAGATGCCGCTGCACTTGGCCGCGTCAACGCTCGGGGTGAAGGTGAATACGAGCTGGCCCGTGCTGCTTCCGACCCCAGTGAAGGTCTCCTGAATGGCCTTGTAATCCGCACCAGCCGTTGCATAGATGTCGAGGTTGTTGATGACCGTCGTGCCATTGCACGTGACGCTGAAGACTCGGTCGCCGGCGGCGCCCCAGTACTGCTCGACGAAGTACATGGTTACCGGGTACGACTGGCCTGAGCTCACGCCGTTGATGGTATAAGTGAACGTGCCCTCACGATCCTGCAGCAACAGGGCCGCCGGGGGTACCGGGGAGGTGAGCAGGGTGGTGTTTACTGTGGTGGTCCAACTATCCGTCGTGCCGCCGGAGTAGTCGGTGTCGGCAATGTACGGGCTGATCGCGGCCGTTGAGCCGCAGGCGATCTGGAGTCCGGTGAACGGCGGCTCAGGTATTCCCGTAACTTCCGAGGACTGAGGCGACGTGCCGAACGTGTTCAACGCCGTGATCTTGTAGTAATAGGTCGTGCCGTTGGTCACGGTTGTATCGGTGTACGTGAGGACGGTGATGCCGCTTCCGATGGCCGTGGCGCTCTCGCCGCCGCTGGTTGTGCCTCGGTAGACGCTGTAGCTGGTGGCGGTGGCGTCGGACGTCCAGGACAGCGTAACCTGCGCATTACCGGAGACGGATGTCAGGCCGGAAGGCGCGGCCGGCGGCTGCCCGTTGGCTGTCGCGTAAGCTTCCGTGGACAGACCCGATGAGCCGTAGGCGTTGAGCGCGGAGACTTTATAGTAATACGTGGTGCCGTTGGTCAGGCCCGTGTTCAAATAAGTGGCGGCCGTGATGCCGGTGGCGATTGCCGTGGCGCTCTCGCCGCCGCTTGTCGTGCCGCGGTAAATGTTGTAGCTGGTGGCGGTGCCCGACGCGAACCAGACGAGGGTTATTTGCTGGTTGTTCGGACTGGCGCTCAGGCCGAGCGGAGCGGCAGGAGCCGTGCCTTGCGGCGTGGCGTAGGACTCGTTCGAGTGTCCTGAGGTCCCGTTGCCGTCGGTGGCCGTGACGTAGTAGTAGTAGGTTACCGCGTTGCTCACCGTCGTATCGAGGTAGGTTGTGCTGGTGAGAGTTGCGAGCGCGGTTCCGCTCTCTCCGCCGCTGCTTGTGCCGCGGTAGAGGCTGTACGACGTTGCGCCGCCGCTGGCGTTCCAGGTGAGAGAGACCTGGGAACTGCCGCCGGTCGCCACCAAATTGGTTGGAGCGGCAGGCGCGATCGCGGTGGTCGGATAGACCTCGATGCCGTTTATCTGCGGGTTATCGACGACCGCACCGAACGTGACGACAATCGCCCCGTTGGAATTGGCGGTCGCGGTGAACGGCTCGACACACGCAACATTCTGTCCGCCGGCAGTGGCGTAGATGTCGAAGTCGGTCAGGACCTGCGTGCCGTTGATGAAGACATTAAACTCACGCTGGCCGGCTCCGGTGTGGAAGGTTTCGCAGAAGTGGAGGCGCGTTGTGTAGCTGGCGCCCACCGTCAGCCCGGAAATCGTATAGGTAAACGTTCCGTAGCGGTTGGTCTGGTACACGCCGCCCGGGGCCGGGTTTGTCACGCCGCCGAAACTGATCGGGTTACCCGATGCAGATTCGGTGCCGCCGTTGAAGTCGGTGTCTGCTATCCAGGGCGTGACCGCAGTCCCACCGCAGTTGATGGGGATATCGCCATTGGGATAGGTCGTTGTCGATGGTGTCGCGTTCATCTCGGTCGAACCGGCGCCCTGTCCGACCGCATTGGCCGGCAGGACGATGAAATAGAATGTCTCGCCGTTGGGCAGACCAGTAATCGTGTCGGAGTTCGTGGTCGTCGTGTACTCCCACGGATTGGAATGGAGAATCGGGGCTGGAGCGCCGGCAACCGGGGCCGAGGCCGCCTCATTCGACTTTGTCCCTACCGACCCGGCGCTGTTGACGGGCGCTATCTCATAATAATACGTTGATCCATTGGCCAGTCCACCATCCATGTAGTAGAGATTGGTCTGGCCGGTTGCGAGTTGGACTTCGCCGCCGCTGGTGTTGCCGCGGTACACGTTGTAGCTGGTGGCGCCGCTAAGGGCCGTCCAGCAGAGGGCGTTCTCGCCGTTACCGGGCGTTGCGGTGAGTCCGTTCAGCGCCTCGGTCCCCGGCGTCAGGGCCGGGTAAATGTCGTAGCTAGTCGCTCCGGAGACCGCGGACCAGGACAGCGTGACCTGTCCGCTCGCGGACGTCCCCGTGACCACTCCCATCGGGCTCGGGATCGTTGAACCCGCGCCGGCGCCGGCCGTAAGCCACAACTCAGACGTGGGAACTGAGAATCCTGCCGAGTTCAGCGCGGTAACAATGTAGTAGTACGTTGTGCCCGTGGTCAAACCGGTATCGGAGAACGAGTTCGTGGTGACGTTCGCCTGCGGGGTATCCTGCGGGTTCGCCGTGCTGGACCCTTCAGTGATGGTTCGGTAGACGTTATAACTCGTCGCGCCGGCGACCGCGTTCCAGGTGAGTGTCGCGGTCGTGCCGCTCGACGTGCCAGTAAGATTGGTGGGCGCGAGCGGGAACAGGTCGGGATTGTTGCCGGGGACCGGGTTTAGGCCGTTCGGGCAGAACGTGATCGTCCAGTTGCCGCCGGTCGGTGTTGTGTGCAGGCCCCACCAGTCGTCGTAAGGATACGAATAGGTTTCACCCTCGTAGTTGTGGATCAGGTTGACATACTGCTGCGCGGTTGCCGGCCAATCGCTGACAACGTCACGCGAGTTCTGTGGAGACAGGATCGACTGGCAAACCAGCGAGTTGTTGTAATAGCCGCAGGGATTCTCGCACGAAACCACGTTGCCGGATTCGGCTCCGATGACCTGCAGCACTGACGGGCAGGCTTGCAAGACATCGCCAACTGCGGTGATGTTCGCACCCATGGTGTTGGCGAGTGTGACCGGGAAGCTGTACGCATCGACATCGCTGATATCGAACCAGTCGACTCCGCCGGTAAGTCCCGACAGGGTGAACTCGGTAAGAGTGGTGTCGCCCTGGTCGGAATCGCAGGTCCAGGGCGAAGTCGTCGTAATACAGTTCTTCCGACCCCAAATGCGCGCCGCAGACCAGTCGGAGGGGACGGTTACGACAACACTTGTGTTTGGCGTCAGCGTGTAATTCTGCTGTGTGGTCAAGTAGGCTGTAACGCCGGGATAGATAGTTGTGTTACAATCGTTGACAATTGTCATTGTAACAGTTTGCGCCCGCGCGGCCGACACCCCACAGACAAGGGCCGCTATGGCAAGCAAACTCGAGATATGCCGTCTGAGTATTCTTCCACTGATCATTCAGTCTCTCCATTCCGGACAATCCGGTAAGTTAGGCGACCGGCGCATTATATAGCAAATGTTGCTATGAGAATCGCAGGCCGCAGTGTGCCTCGTTCGGGGCCGCGGACCCGGCCTCTGTGTTGGAGGTGAGTGGTCACTCCTCCTTGTGTAGATAGTAAACGTTGCAAATGACACGTTCTTCGTCACTTGCGTTTGCGGCGATCCGTTGTTTCGATCGACTGTACAACGGATCGCGAGTCGAGAACACTTGCGATACGACCTTTGCCGGCGGGCGGCCCAACGGCTGGGGCATTTCATATTTATCGGCAGACGCATCGATTGGTCTGGGTCTTGTGCCCGCATTCGATGACGGTTCATTGATGAACCCAGAGACAATACGCCATTAACACGTCAAGTATAACACCAACCAGGCAATCTGTAAAGGGGTGAAGGCGATTGCGCGCGAAAATTCTTATGATAGCGACTGGACCGACCGTTCTCGGGTTGTCTGAGGCTAAGGAATCATCTCGACACCGACAACCCGGACGGCCTGGGCGTCAATATATGGGGGATTGCCTGGCAGGTGCCGGACAGTGCCCAATATCGCCGCCCGGTCTCCGGCAACCGTTACCGGGGACAAACCGGGCGCAAGGATGCGAACGGCGGGCTTGCCAAATCCGTCCGCGATATAGAAATTGTCTCCAAGCCGGTCTGAGCCAACTGTGACGAGGACATCGCCATAAGTGACCGTGCTGCCGTCCGGCAGGTCCCCTGTTCCGGCGACCACACGGCCCGGGATCGCTGGAGCAACGCGGGTCACGTCGCCGGCACGAACGGTTATAATTCGGCTGTATGATCCAATGTCAGGCGTCTCCAACCGGTATGTTCCCGGAGAAACGTCGGATAATCCGAAGAAGCCATTTCCATCGATCGTGGCCGTGCGGACGTCGCCGGCGCCGACCGGAACGACCGTCACCCGGCCTCCGTCATAGGGAGTTAAATCGCTGCGAATGGCCATACCGGCGATGTATCCGGATGTGGGATGGTCTTTCCACGGAAGATTGGGGGTCGGAACGTCCGTCCCGAATACCTCGGGAGCGGCCAGAGCGGAATAGAAAGCATTGTCGTACTGGTGGAGTGTCTCGTTCTCCGTGTCATTCCCAGCGTAGGAGAAGAGGACTGCTCCGGCCGCGATGTTGCCGGCCGTTGATGGCGTTCGCGTGTCCTCGATTTCGTGAATGGAGTCTGGAATTGTGTTCATCCACGCCCCGATTCCCATAACGGAACGGTGGCCGTACTGATGATCCTTCACGAACGCCGCCCAATGGTCCCAGTAGGATGGATGCCGGGCAAGGTCGATGTAAGTCATGGGACAATTAACGTCGAGGATGCCCTGGCGCAGCCAATCGCGCCAGTCCGCGTACACCAGCGTGTAAGCGGCGCTCTTTGCCTCGTACTGGGTGTCGTCCGCCGGGCCGTCACCCCAGCAAATAGTAGCTGCGCTTACGATAATACTCGGCCTCAGCGCGACCGCCCCCAGGTAGATTCTCCGGACCAGCGCGGTCACCTGGTCGCGGCGCCACTGCTGCCAGAGAGGATCGTTCCACAGAGGCGTGGTTGTGTTCTCGATTGCGCCGGCCTGGCTGCGGAAACGGGCCACCGAAACGGGGTTGTAACCCCAGTGCCCGGCCGTTTTGCTCTCGCCGCCGTAGCGGATGAAGTCCATATGAATGCCATCCACGGGGTAGTTACGGACAATATCCATGAACACGCGGTATGTCCAATCGGCCGCGGCCGGGTTGCCGGGGTCGATCTTGTACGTCTCGCCATCAAAATCCGCCCCGGTGTCCGAAAGGGATCGCCATTCCGGATGCGCTGTTACGATCCCCTGCGTGTAGTGGCGTCCGCCCACGGTGCAGGCATTGATCCAAGCGTGGATTTGGATATATGGCTGGCCCGGCGTATGCGCGGCGCGGCACAGGTAATCGAGGGCATCGAAGTGCTCGGTGTCGTCGGTTGCCCACGGCTCGTAGTGAGAAGCGTAGTAGGCATCGCCGCGCTTTCGCACCTGCACAAACACTGCATTGCAATGGGCGGCTCGGACCCTCGAGAGAAGCGTGTCGCACTGGGCGGGGGTCGTGAAACCGTCGTTGAAGCCGTCGACCCAGAACGCTCGGAATTCCGGATCGGTTCGTATTGGACCGGCGTTCGGGATGGGGTCGGCAGCCGCGGGCCGCGGAGCAGAGATCAAGCTCAAGATCAGAAAGATGGCTGAAAACAGGCGAATGTGTCCAGGGTGATTGGTGGCACGAAACATATCCGGAATCCTACCCGGTTCTGACCAGCTCTGCAACATCCGGTAATGAGGCTGGTTCGAAATGACCCTCCTCGTTTCATCATACGCATCGCAGTTCAAGACAAAGTGAGGTAATATATGCCGTCAATGACTCGTTTATCCACTTTACTGCTGGCTTGTGTGTTTTTAGTCGGCCTGTTCATTCTCGAATCCGGCCGCCCCGTCCGATCCACCCTGCCATCAAGGCCGGTTAGCCGCTTGCTTACGCCGTCTGCCGCGGGCACTGCAAGTGCGCCGACCAGCGGCACGCCGGTTCTGCCGGCGTACGGTGTCGACCCCGATAACGTGCCGCTGCCTGTCGCCTCCTGGCATCAAATGGCTGCCCTCGCGCATGCCGAGTTTGCCCGCGAGAAGCCGATTCGGATGACGTGCATCGCACGAGGGAACGAGCGCCGGCGGCTGGTGGCGCTCACGTTTGACGATGGGCCGCACGCCATCTACACCATGAAGCTCCTTGCCGTGCTGCGCGCCACGCACACGCCGGCTACGTTCTTTGTGATCGGGAAGCAGGTCGATCGGTATCCGTATCTGGTCCAGCAGGAAGCACTGAATGGCGACGAGATTGGAAACCACACCTTCGACCATGTTAACCTGAACATGATCCCCCCCGACCTGATCGGCTACGAGCTCGATGAATGCAACCGGTCGATCCAGCGCGCGATCGGGGTTTCGGCACGGTTCTTCCGCCCGCCGGGTGGAGATTGCGACTCCGACGTGTATCGGGAGGCCGGAAAGCGGGGATACATTACGACGCTCTGGACGGATGATCCCGCGGACTATGCGCGGCCTGGCGCTGATATTGTTTTGCAGCGCTCCCTCGACCGCCTCCGCAACGGCGCCATTGTGTTGCTCCACGACGGAATCCAGCAAACCATCGATGTCCTGCCGGCGTTTATCGAAGAGGCGCGCAAGCGCGGCTATACCTTCGTAACCATCAGCCAACTCGCCCGCGACAGCGGAGGGAGCCCATCCGCCCGTGTCGCGCATGCCACGTTGGCCTCGGATACGGCCCGATAACGATGCTCGTCGATACCCGGGATTATCCGGCCGCCGCTTCAGTGGCCGGCTCTTTCTGTCCCGTCTCCACATGCGTGTCCCACGTATCGTAAAGGCCCCCATGATGATCGGCGGAGCGGTACAGGCGCATCACAACGTCATGTATTGTGTCGAGGTCGACCGGGGTTTCGTGTTCGGCTGCGAGTTGGAAGGGATGTTCGCCCTCGCGGTCCGATTCGTCAAGGTGGAATGCGCCGGCCGGCAGCGATTCGGCGAACCGGCGTCGGTCCTCCGCGGTGGAGAAGTAGATGTAGTGAGTTACGGCCCTCGGAATAGAATGGTCGTCCCCGTGCTCGTCGAGTCCCTGGAGCACGTGCAAGGTTCGAATGAATCTGAGGGACTCGTGTGATGGGTAGAGCATGTCCAGGTACTGAAACCACTCCGGATCTTCCTTGACGCCGGGTGTAACACGATGCCGGTGGTGTGCCACCAGGCTTGCGTTCAGGGCGGCCTCGAAACCGTCTGCTTGTGGTCCGTAAAAGTAAAGCTGAAGATCGCCGGCATGATAAATGTGGCCCGCGAAGAGCGCGTCGAACTCCTGTGTGGCCATTCGCACGGCCTCATCCTCGATCAGATTGAGGGCGGCCCGTTCAGTCTCCTTCGGAAGACCGCCGGCGTTGGGATGATTGATCCGAACGAACGCGTACAACAGGTACGGTCGTGTCGGATCGGGCGCCCGATAATACAGGGCGAGGTCGACAAAGACAATGGCGCCCAAACCGTTGATCTCTGTCGGATACATGGCCCAGTCATGAACCGCGGGATCCATACCGGATGATTCCCCCTTCGCTTTACTGCGGCAGCAGGGTGCTCACGCCCGACTGCACTTTTATACGTCTTAGTATACATTCAACGGCAGGCGATTGCTGTTCATGCAGCCGCCAGCCATTCGGCGACATTGTGCGCGGGCAGGCCGAACAGACTGGCAACCTCGCGGAGAGTGCATCGGCCCCCTGCTGCGTTGAGCCCGCGCGCGAGACCGGGGTCCTGGCATAGCGCCTTGCGGACGCCGAGGTTCGCCATGGAGAGCAGATACGGGAATGTCGCGTTTGTCAGCGCATAAGTCGAGGTCGCCGGCACGGCCCCTGGAATGTTAGCCACGCCATAATGGATAACATCGTCGACCACGAAGATGGGGACCGCGTGAGTGGTCGGCTGCATCGTCTCGATGCAGCCACCCTGGTCGACGGCGACATCGATGATGACCGATCCGGGCTTCATGCGGCGCAGGTCGGGCTCTGTCACCAGAATCGGGGCGCGGGCGCCCTTGATCAGCACGGCGCCGATGACGACATCGGCGGTCGGCAGGATCTCGCGGATGTGGAGCGAGTTGGAGAAGTACGTGGTGACATTCGCCGGAAGCACGTCGTCAAGATAGCGCAAACGCTCCAGGTTGATGTCCATGATCGTCACGTTCGCGCCCATTCCGGCCGCGATTTTGGCCGCGTTGATGCCGACAACGCCGCCGCCCAGGATGACGACATGCGCGGCCGGCACGCCCGGCACCCCGCCAAGGAGGATTCCGCGCCCGCCCTGCGGCCGCTCCAGGTACTTTGCAGCCTCCTGCATGGCCATCTTACCGGCGATCTCCGACATCGGCGTCAGCAGCGGCAATGTGTGGTCGGCCGACTCGACTGTCTCGTAAGCTACGCAGGCCGCCCCGCTCGCCAGCATGGCATCCGTCAATGTGCGCGACGCGGCAAGGTGAAAGTACGTGAACAAAACGTGGTCCGGCCGAATGTACCGCCACTCTTCCCGCAGGGGCTCCTTCACCTTTACGACCATCTCCGATGCCGACCAGAGCGCGGGGGCTGTGTCGACCACTTCAGCGCCCGCCGCTGCATAGTCTCCATCAAGGATTCCGGTGCCCAATCCGGCACCCGCCTCGACATACACCGTATGTCCGGCCTTCACAAGTGCCTCGACCCCGGACGGTACGAGCGCCACCCGATTCTCGTTGTCCTTAATCTCTCGTGCCACTCCAATGCGCATCCGCTTTCCTTTCTCGTTACGCGCCTAACTGACCGCGATAGCGGACGTACAACTTATGAACAACCATTCGCCTGGCGAAGTGCCATGATCCGGTTTGGAGAGACATTGAAGGCGAAAGATTGCTTGAGGGAGGTTCCCCCCATTGCGCTTGCTGCTGCTGCGAATTTCTATTGACACATCCGCGCATAAGGAGTATAATCTGCTTGACTGATCGATTTAACAAGATTCTCGGTGGCGATTTTGAGGCGTACTGCTCGCTACCAGACAGGATTTCGGATGAATAATCGTTTGAACGCGCGATATCCTGTGAATTATTCGGTTGTAATGTGATAATTGCAGTTCAGATGTCAGATGCGTTGCGGTTGGCGGTGCAAAAGCGCACTCGTAACCCGTATTAGTATCCGCGAAGGCGGATGTCGTTGTTTAGTCGCGGATTCAACCGCTGGGGCGATGATCGGGGCGCCCCGACACTTAATTAAGTTCTGCCGCTCTGGCAGCCACACAGCGAGTACTAGAGCATACGATATTAACGCGATCATCGCTGTACAGACGTTCGGAACGCTGGCCACCTCGGGCAAGGAGTTCGGTTGAGGGCGGAACATGACGTTCCATCCCCTGATCAAGACGCGGCGACAGTAATAGCAACATTTGCAGTATTAGTAAGCCCGAGTATTAAGGCGCTATTCGGGATCTCATCAAACGACAAGGAGTTCACACGGCATGCTTCTCAGAAGGGCAATCCAGCTCTGGCTGATTGTGATGACAATCATGGTGTTGTCATCACAAACAGTCCGCGCGCAAGTTATCGCTATCAACAGCGGCGGCACGGCGACAGGCACGTGGGTCGCCGACACCGACTTTAACGGCGGCACCACCACATCCACAGCCGCTACGATCACCACGACCGGCGTCACAAACCCGGCTCCGCAGGCGGTCTACCAGACTAATCGCTACGGTGCGATGACGTATACAATCGGCGGGTTAACCGCGAGCACCTCTTATTCGGTGCGATTGCACTTTGCTGAGACTTACTGGACGGCAAAGGGTGATCGCGAGTTCAATGTCAGCATTAACTCCGCGCAGGTCCTCACTGACTTCGACATCTTCGCTACCGCCGGCGGCGGGAATATCGCCAACATCCAGTCGTTTTCGGAAACAACGAACTCCAGCGGTCAGTTTGTGGTCGCGTTCGCCAACGTGATCGACAATGCCCAGATTAACGGCATTGAGATCGACAGCGTGACCGCGCCCGCGGCGCCCACCGGCCTGACCGCGACAGCCGGCAATGCTCAGATTCTGCTGTCGTGGACAGCGAGCGTCGGCGCGACGAGCTATAGCATCTACCGGGGGACGGCCTCCGGCGGCGAGAGCGGCACGGCCGTCGCAAACGGCGTCAGCGCAACCAGCTACACCAATACGGGATTGACCAACGGCACCACCTATTATTACAAGATCACCGCGGTCAATGCGGCCGGCACGTCGGCGCAGTCGACCGAGGCCAGTGCGACCCCATCCGCAAGTGCCGGAGCGATGGTACTGGGTGTCAATTGCGGTGGCAGCGCAACAGGAAGTTGGGTTACCGACGAGGACTACAATGGCGGCACGGCCGATGTGGTGACCAACACGATCAACACCGCGAGCGTCACCAATCCCGCGCCGATTGCCGTTTACCAGTCCAACCGATACGGCAACATGACGTATACAATCGGCGGACTGACGGCGAGCACGGCCTACACGGTGCGTCTGCACTTCTGTGAGACCTTTTGGGACGCGGCCGGCGATCGTGAGTTTAATCTCAGCATCAACGGCACGCAGGTTCTAACCAACTTCGACATGTTCGCAACTGCTGGCGGCGAGAACATCGCCAACATCCAGCAGTTCACCGAAACGACCAATTCGAGCGGACAATTCGTCATGGTCTTCACCCTCGTGGTCGATCAGGCCCAGGTCAATGGAATTGAGATCGACTCGATTACGGGCGGCTCGGCCCCGTCCGCGCCGACCGGGTTGACCGCATCTGCCGGCAATGCCCAGGTGGCTCTGTCCTGGACGGCGAGTACGGGAGCTACGTCTTACAACGTCTATCGAGGCACGGCCTCCGGAGGCGAGAGCGCGACCGCGATCGCCACCGGCGTCACCGCGACCGGCTATACGAACACCGGCTTGACCAACGGCACGGCGTATTACTACAAGGTTGCCGCGCTCAATGCGGGCGGCACGTCGGCACAGTCGAGCGAGGCGTCGGCTACGCCGCAGGTCAGCGCGCCGGCGGCCCCGACCGGGCTGACCGCGACGGCCGGCAATGCCCAGGTGGCTCTGTCCTGGACGGCGAGTACGGGAGCCACGTCTTACAACATCTATCGAGGCACGGCCTCCGGAGGCGAGAGCGCGACCGCAATCGCCACCGGCGTCACCGCCACGAGCTACACCAACACCGGACTGACCAACGGCACGGCGTACTACTTCAAGGTAGCAGCGCTCAATGCGGGCGGCACGTCGGCACAGTCGAGTGAGGCGTCGGCTACGCCGCAGGTTACCGCGCCGGCGGCCCCGACCGGGCTGACCGCGACGGCCGGCAATGCCCAGGTGGCTCTGTCCTGGACGGCGAGTACGGGAGCTACGTC
>JBKQWH010000367.1:0-8299 GCA_052139635.1 Capsulimonadaceae bacterium | reverse complement strand
GGTAGAAGAGACCAGGGGCACGAAGCGTTGGCATGCGTCGTCGTTATTGCGATTCACGCGTAGTGCGCCTCGTCCGCGCCCTTGATGACAGACGCGTCTTCGATGTGCCCGCCGCCGACCACCGGAGTTCGGCGCCCATTCCGGCTACAAAGACTGTGACACTCATTCGTGGTCGGGTCCAGCTATAATGCAGTCTGACGCGTCAAACCCTATCGACCGCGGGCGGTCGAGACGCAGTTCAGTCGCGCCTCTCAAAGCAAGCGCGCTTCTCAAATGTGGCAATTGTGGCACGAATCGGTCATCGGAATGTACTGAGGAACCGAAATTGGGGCGTTTTCAAGTTGGCTTCTAAACCCGTAAGGCAAGCCATAATTCGGTTCCTTCCTGTACTACGCCGCGAAGCTGCTGTTAAGGCTTGAAAGCGATGCGATTACACGTCGAGGACCGCCACGGTGATGTTGTCGCGACCGCCCATCTCGTTGGCGAATGCGATCATGCGGCGCGCGGCCGTGATCGCGGACGGATGGCTCTTACGGTCGGCGATGACGGCGATGTCCTCGGGGTTGGGAGCGTAGTTCCAGAGGCCGTCGGAACACAGCACGAGGCGGTCGCCGGCGGCGAGGTAGACCTGGGTCAACGCCGGCTCGACGGGCTCGGGCGACTCGGGGTCTTCGGCCCCGCCAAGGCAGGAGACGATCGCGTGGGCCAGCGGCGAGTTGAGGGCTTCGTCCTCGGTCATCTGACCGCTGTCAACCATCGCGTTCACCCACGAATGGTCGCGTGTCAGCAGCATGGTCCCTTCCGGCGTCACCAGATAGGCCCGGCTGTCCCCAACCCATCCCACCGTGGCGACGGAATTTCGCACGACAGTTGCCACAATCGTGGTCTCCGGGGGGTCCTTCTCGCCGGTATGGGCCACTCCCAGCGCGCAAACGGCGTCCTGGGCCTTCAGGATCGCCAGGTACATGGCGCTGCTCAAGTTGAAGGCGGCGCCGCTCTCGAGCACATCGCTCAGAATCTCGCATGCCACCTGAGCGGCCACCTGCGCGGCATCCGCGCCACCGTCCGAACCGGAAACTCCGTCGCAAACCACCGCGACATAACTGACTTCGCCGTCCGCGTTCACGGCTGCGACAGCCATCGCGTCCTGGTTGTCGGAGTGCCGCAGCCCGATGTCGGTAATTCCCACGAGATTCGGCGCGGCTTCCGCCTCGGCATGGTCCCGCTGCACCTCGTCCACTCGGCCTCCGCAAGTCAGGCATTGTCCGTTCTCGTCCACATCCACCTCGTCTCCGCAGCGGCAGATGTCACCGCCGTTTATCAGCACAGTCCCGTCTCGGTGGCAAAAACGGTCCCCCGCGGGGGCAGGCGTACCACAGGTCGGGCAAATCATCGTCAGGGGCTCTTTAACCAGTAATAAGGACATAATGGTTCATTATGCGGCATGGATTCCAAAAATGCCAGCCCGCCAGGTTCTTTTTTTCTCAGCCGTTACTGGGGAACGCCGGAACAGGTCGTTTGAGTTCCTGAAGCGGTCGAGTGAAGGGGTCACGGGAGCCAGATTCGACTCAGGCGTCGCCTGAAGCCGCGCGGGCGGTGACGATGTCGTTGGCGGCTGCCCAGAGACCCAGGTCCTGGCGGTTGATGGCGGCGGCCATCAGGTCGGGGAACTTGTCCGGGGTGCAGGCGAAGGCGGGGACGCCGAGGGCGGCCATGGCCGCGGCGATGTCATGGTCGTAGCCGGGAGCGCCCTGGTCGCTCAGGGCCAGCAAGGCGACCATCTGTACTCCCGAGGCGGCAATCGTGGCGGCGCGGCGCAGCATCTCCTCTCGCGGGCCCCCCTCATAAAGATCGCTCACGAGAACGAGGATGGTCTCGCGAGGACGCCGGATCTGCTCCTGGCAGTAGGCAAGGGCCCGGTTGATGTCAGTTCCGCCGCCAAGCTGGACGCCGAACAGCAGTTCCACGGGATCATGCAGGTCGTCCGTCAGGTCGACGACGGCGGTGTCGAAGACGACCATCCGCGTGCTGACGGCCGGCAGCGACGCCAGCACGGCGCCGAAGACGCCCGCGTAGACGACGGACGCGGCCATGGAACCGCTCTGATCGATGCAAAGGACGATATCGCGCAGGGAGCTGCGCTTGCGCCCGTAGCCGATACGCGTCTCCGGGATGATCGTGCGGTATTGGGGCTGATAGTGCCGCAAGTTCGCCTGAATGGTGCGCGGCCAGTTGATCTCGTTATGCCGGGGCCGCCGGTTGCGGACCGAACGATTCAGGCTGCCCAGGATCGCCTGCCGGGTGGGATTGGCGAGTCGCCGCTGGAGATCGTCGACAACCTTGCGGACAACCTGGCGCGCCGTATCCTTCGTCTTATTCGGGATGGCGTTCTTGAGGGCGACCAGCGTGGTGACCAGGTGAATGTCCGGCTCGACCGCGGCGAGCATCTCCGGCTCGAGGATCATCTGCTTGAGGCCGAGCCGGTCCATCGCGTCCTTCTGCATGACCTGCACGACGCTCGACGGGAAGTAGGTCCGGATATCGCCCAGCCAGCGGGCGACATTGGGGGCCGACGCCCCCAGGCCCCCGCGCCGGTCGCGCGCCTTGCCGGTCCCGTCGACGGGCCGGTTGTTGTAGAGTGCGGCGAGCGCACGGTCCATCGCCTCCTCCTCCGTCCCCAGCCCGACCCCGATCCCGTCGGCCTCCTCGCCCCCCAGAATCAGCCTCCAGCGCCGCAGTCGTTCGTCATTTCCGCTTGTCATCGGCATTCCTCCGGCAAGACTAGCCCCAGCAGTTGCATCGCGTACGGCAGGGCCGCGGCGGCGAGGTCCTCGTCGAAGGGCACTGCGCCGGCGGCTCTGGCCGGGCCGGCGGCGAGGCGTTCGCCGAGTTGGCGGCGCTCGGGGGCCGTGAAGGTTGAGAAGCTGCGGCGCAGAAGCGGGAGCAGGACCGGAAAGGCATCCGGGTCGAGCCCCGTTACCCAATCGTCGATCGTGCCGCGCAGGGACTCGTCGTGGATCAGGAGAAGGCCGCTGCCCATCAGGAAGCCTTCGACCCAGGCGGCGGCGTGCGCCGGCTCAGCGGCGGTCGAAATCGCCAGGTTCATGCGCCGGCCGGCTTCGTCGGGCGGCAGCACTCCCGCGTCGAGGAGCAGACGCGTGGCGTAGCCCCCCACCCGGCCGTGCAATCCAGGCAGGTCGATCACCGCCGTGAGTCCCCGAATCCACTCCTGCCGGTACTCGGCGACATCGACCACAGAGATCGCACCATGCGTCGACGCGATCCGGCGCACCATCGCGGCCGCAGCATCGTCGTCAAGGGACGAACACGCACCGGCGAGCCCGATGCTGATGCGCGTCACGAGGCTCTCGATCGTATGGATGATCATCGTACTGTCGGTGTCACGTACGTCGCCGTAGCGGGCAACGTCGGCCAGTGGCGGGAGCGCGTCCATCAAGTGCCCGATGTCGCTTGCGGCCGCGGCCACGCTGTCGAGCCGGGCCATCACGTATTCGACGGCGGCCGGAAGACGGGCCAGCAAAACAGACTTGACCAGCGTCGTCAGGTCCGCCAGCCGGGCCGACGTGTCGGCGGCGTGGCGCGCAAAGCCGGTCGCGGCATCGATGACCGTATTCCCCCAGATCCCCCGCTCGATCAGGCGCACGGCGAATTCCGGGTGCCACTGCAAGACCCACTGCTCGTGAAACGTTCCCTTGCCGATGCGGGCAGCCCGGTCGGGCTCGCCCCAGGGGACTCCCAGGAGGCGCAGGCGATGCAAGAGCTCGCTGCGTTCGAGGTCGACCGATTTGCGCATGTCCAGATCGATGGGCTTCTGCGAGGCATCCGGCGCCAGGCGCAGGCGGCGCTGCTGGCGTGTGACATCCTGCTGGAGGGGTACCGCGGGCGCGTCGTCCGGCACAGTGCCCAGAAGTTCGCCCACGATCAGGCGCTCGGCAATAAGCTGCATCGGAACCGGACTACCGAAACACAGGACGGTCTGGACGGCCTCGTTCATCTCGGCAAGGCCCGGGACCCCGTATCCACGCAGGGCGGCCAGGGTGTCCGCGAGACGGACGGCCTCGATGACGCTGGCAGGGGACGCGTCGAGGTCCTCGCCGCGAAGCAGGTGCGCAACGCGGATCATCCAGCTCTCGGTGATGCCGGTGCGGTGCGCCCAGAGGTGGGCATACCAGCCCGGCGACTCGACGCCGGCGCCGTAGCCGGTTCGATATCCCAGCCGGCTGTAAGTCCACGGCACCCACGCTGCCGCGGTCTTGACCTTCGGAGCGCCGTCGAGGAGGGCCTTGTCGATCCTGGCCGGCCCCATCTCGGCCAGCGCGGGACCATGCCACGCGCCGCAGACCACCGCGATATTCCGGAATCCCTCCTTCTGCGCCGACCGGATTGTCTGCCGCATGTGGGCTTCTCGGAGGGCGTCCAGGCGAGCGTCGGACGAGTCGGACTGGTCTGACCTGTCGGACTTGCCGGACCGGTCCGACGTCTCTTCGGATCCGGGAGCCGCGCCCGTGGACGAGCATGTCTCTTCCTGTGCCGCGCGAAGGGCGGTCATCGCCTCGAGGATGCCGGCGAAGATGTCCTCGCCGGATGTCCGGTGCTCGACCATGCGGTCCCACCACCGCTCGCCGTCGCTGTATCCGGCCGCCGCCGCCAGTGCGCCAAGGGGATCGTGGCGAATATCCGTCGGACACCCTTCGTCAACAGCGACGGCGGGCTTCGAAGCGGCCCCGTCGATTTCGGTAACTTCCGACGTCTCGTCATCCTCTTCTTCCGATTCCCTTCCCTTTAGGGAGGGGCCGAGGGTAAGTTCGGGTGCCTCGATTGCTAACTGCACGCTCTGTGGGAGGTCCATGAACCGGACAGGCGTATGGTGCGCCAGCGCCCAGCGGATCGCCTGCCATTCCGGCGAGAACTCCGCAAACGGATACATCACGCACCGATGCGGCGTCTCCGGCACATACACCAGCAGAGCAACCGGCGGGCTCATACCCTCGCTCGCAGCCAGCGGAAGTAGCGCATCGGCGTCCGGAGGCCCCTCCACCAGCACAATGTCAGGCATGACGGCATTAAGCGCTCCCACCAGCGCCCGCGCGCTCCCCGGACCATGATGGCGTATCCCGTAGATATGAACCTGTGGTTGACTGGATGGCATATCGTCACCGGCCGATATTCGGTCAATCATAATACGACGGAATCCGGAATAGGCGGAATCCGGAATAGGAGTTTTAACAACGGAAAACACGGAAAGCGCGGAAATTGGAATTCCGAAACCGAATTGTTCAAGAACAATTCGTCCTGGTCTGTATCCTCAATAGACCGGTCGAACGCGACAACACGTTCAATCTCGGCTTTAGGATAACTGCCGAAGTTTATCAGGAATCCAAGTTCCCTACCGTTTGCTCTGAGATAATTAAGGAGCTGGGCTTTCTGTTCCGGTAATGGATTATGAACCGCCTTAAGTTCGAGCACGATTGTCCCATAGCAAACCAGATCGCAACGGTAGGTTCCTTTTCTGTGATTTCCGTGTTTTCCGTTGTTGAGACTCCTAATCCTCTCCTCTCCTACTCACTGATCTCACGACACGCCTTGTAGAGATCGCGCCAGCCGTCGCGGTGCTTGACGACGGTTTCGAGGTACTCGCGCCAGACGATTTTGTCCTGGACGGGGTCCTTGACGACGGCGCCGAGGAGGCCGGAGGCGATGTCCGCGGGCTGCAGCTTGCCGTTGCCGAAGTGGGCGGCAAGGGCCACGCCGCTATTGACGACGGAGATGGCTTCGGCGGTGCTCAGGGTTCCGCTGGGCGACTTCAGGCGCGCCTTGCCGTCCTCGGTCGTGCCGCCGCGCAACTCGCGGAAGATCGTAACAATCCGGCGGATCTCCTCGAGGGCCGGTGGTTCGGCCGGCAGGCTCAGGGCGCGTCCAAGGCTCTCGCTGCGCTGGCGGACGATCTCGACCTCCTCAGCCGCCGTCGCCGGGAGGGGAAGGACGACAGTGTTGAAGCGGCGCTTCAGGGCGCTTGACAGGTCATTGACACCCCGGTCGCGGTCGTTCGCGGTGGCGATGACGTTGAAGCCGCGGACGGCCTGAACCTCGCCGCCCAGTTCGGGAATCGGCAGGGTCTTCTCCGACAGAATGGTGATCAGCGAATCCTGGACGTCGGCCGGGATGCGGGTCAGCTCCTCGATGCGGGCGATCTTGCCGTCCTCCATCGCGCGCATCAAGGGGCTCGCGACCATCGCCTGCTTCGATGGCCCATCTGCGAGCAGCCGGGCATAGTTCCAGCCGTACCGGATTGACTCCTCGCTCGTCCCGGCGGTCCCCTGGACGATCATCGTGGAATCCCCGCAGACCGCGGCGGCCAGGTGCTCGGCCACCCAGGTCTTGGCCGTGCCGGGAACGCCCAGCAGGAGGAGCGCTCGGTCGGTGGTCAGGGTGCTGACGGCGATCTCGATGATACGCCGGTTGCCGATGTACTTGGGAGTGACCACAAAGCCACCGTCGATGGCTCCGCCGAGGAGGTACTGAGTGACAGCCCAGGGGGACAGCTTCCAGTTCGGCGGCCTCTCCCGCTTATCGGCCCTCGCAAGCGCGTCGAGCTCCTCGCGAAACTGATCTTCGGCATGCTGTCGCAATACGTTGGTCATGGCAAATCTCTCTTCGCCGCCCGGCGGTGGGCGTGTGCACACAGGGGCGTTCATGGGTTTTCAGATGCGGGCGCGGCGCTAATTGGTCTTTGTCGGCTCCCGAGGTGTCATCCGAGTCAGTATACCAAGGAATCGGGATACTCTCGACAACGGAAACATGGGTTAGTTGTTACCAGGTCGAACCAATCGCGAAGGTTTGGCGCGTAGAATCTCTCATCGACAACGACGTTCCGCTACCGCCCCGCCCGCGTCGACGCCGGCCAGGCCGATTTCTCATTCGTCCGTGGACGTTCTCCATGGCAGCCCACGAATTCATTCGTGGGCCGATTCGCCGCCGGCTTCTCGCTTGTCCGGCGGCGTAACGACGTACTTCGTCTACGACGGCGACACGCCCGTGGCGGAGTTCGATTCGAACAGCAGCCCCGTCGCCCTCAACGCCTTCGGCGCAACCGGCCTGGTCATGCGGTCCACCTTCCGCGGCGGCACGGCCGCAACGGCCTTCTACTCCTTCGACCCACGCGGCAACACCGCCCTCCGCACCGACGTCGACGGCGCCGTCCTCGACGCCCATTCCTTCTCCGCGTACGGGCAGGAGCTCACCCCCAACACCTCCGGCGACCCCTACGCCGGCTTCGGCGCCCAGTTCGGGTATTATCACGACAGCGCCACCGGCCTCGATCTCCTCGGCCATCGGTTCTACGACCCGAGCCAGGGCCGGTTCGTAAACCAGGACCCGATCGGGCTTGAAGGTGGGCTCAACCCGTATGAGTACGCGTGGGATGACCCGGTCGATAATGTGGACCCGAGTGGGCTTTGGACCCTAACGTTCGGGTTCGGCGCAGCCGGTATGATTGGACCTATTGGAGGAGGATTTGATGGTAATTTCGGATTTGGGGACCACGGTTGGGGATTCAGCGGTGATTTCTATGGCGGAACGGGCGCAGGCCTTGGATTCTCCGATGGAATTGGCTTTGGGTTCACGCCAGACAAACAGAAAATGGGCTCATCCTCAGACATCATGGGTGGATATTCGGGTTTTGGTGACTTAGGACTAGGTGTATCTGGACAATACTTTCAACCCATCGACAAGAACGGAAATACTCCTGATTTCGGTGGTTTTGGCGGAGGTATTGATTTTCCAAAACATGAGAAAATGGGTAAGATCACTGATGGCGGTGGAGTAGGAATAATGCAGGCAATAGGCAAGGAGGGGAGTATTATATGGCCATACGGATCAACATCTGGCACGAGCGGGTCCGCCGGTGGTCACCAGCCGTGCCCGGATGGAGGTCCATGGTCTGGCCCGCCACCAGCATCGGCGTATGCACCGTATAGGCCTTAGTAGTAGTTGGAATCAATGTGAAATATTCGATTCCAACGCTGCTGTGACAATGACGTGCGAGGGATAAACAATGCCAAAGACTGGTTCGCATAGCAAGTCGGTCCGATTTCGTATCAATATATCAGTCGCGGATATCCCGGTGAGAATTATTTCGCCGATGCCGATAGAGAAGTCAATACGAAAGTTGCACGATTATTGTCTCAACGACAACTCGAAGGTAAGGGTTCGTCAGGTAATTAATTGATCATTATACCATTGGATTGACGGGGCTACTTCATAATTCCACTCCCCGTGG
>JBKQWH010000366.1:0-13706 GCA_052139635.1 Capsulimonadaceae bacterium | reverse complement strand
GTGCGGAGCAGATCTACAACATGCTTGAATCTGAGTCGGAAACAGATACTCACGAATCCGAACCGTGCCGTGCTTACAACGACTGCGCGCCGGCGTCGATTGGTCGTACGGCGTCGACGCGGCGACTGTATGCGCGGGCAAGCGCGGTACACCAGCCAAGGATTGCGAGAGTCAGGCTGACCATCAAGACGATCAGGATGTTTGGCGAGCCGACACGCGGTGGGATGGCCGCGTCGACAACCGACATGCGGCTTTGCGCGGAGACGTTATCCAGGCGTATCTTGGCCGCCTCGGTCTCGGTGGCCTTCAGCGTCTCGAGGGCGATTTCCAGCTCGGTGCGCAGGCTCAGGTAATCCCCCGAGAGGCGGCGGCTGATGTTGAGGTGCTGCTCGGCCCCCGCAATCTGGGTGTCGAGCGTGGCCTCACGGGCGCGCAACGCATCCAACTCGGCGGACAGGCGCACCATCCGCGTCGTGCGATTCTGCGCGACGCCGCTTATCTGCTGTTCCAGGCTGTCCCGGTCGATCTGCAGGCGCGCTTCGGCGCGGTGGACGCTCGGATACTCCGGGCCGAACTCGATGCGCAGCAGGTCAAGTTGTGCCTGATCCTGAACAACCGTCTGGCGTGCGCTCGCCAGCAGCGGGTCCTCGGCCGGCACGGTGGCGATCCCGCTGAGCTGACCGGCCACCATACGCTTCTCCGTGGACTGCGCGGCTTCGTCTCCACTGATCTGAGCCTGCGTCTGCGCCTGCGCCTGGTAAAGCGCCACCAACTCCTCCTCGGACGGCGAACGAGTAGTGGTGTCGATGGAAGGGCTTGCGCGCGGGTCGATTGAGTTCAGGCCGAGCGCGAACAACGACAGACGGCGCTCGGCCTCCTGATAATTCGACCGCGCGCGCAGCAACTCGGCGTGTGCGTCGCGAACGAGCGTTGTCTCGTGGTCGATGTCATTGTGGAGGTAGTACTGATGGAGCGCATCCGCGTACGCGTTGGCGACCGCCGCGGCGGCATCCTTCACCCGTGTCCTCCGGGCGGATGAGAAGGAGAGGCGAGGGGGGCCCTTGAGCGTGACATCAATGTAAAGAAGGCCGTCGGTGGCGTTGTCGTCGGCCTTTACGGACTTCATCAAGAGATCGACCGCGTCGGCGTGCGTCTTCAGCCGGTAAAGATGCTGCACGTCGACCTGCTGCAGGGCATGCTCGGCCGCCCACCGGCTCTTCAAGATGCCGATGTAGCGCTTGCTGTTATCCTGGCCGGTGAGAAGGCCGAGCGCCGACATGGCGCCGCCGCCAGTTCCCTGCACCGCCACCGAACACTGTCCGACATAGCTCTGCGGGAGAACGAACAGGCCAAGCGCCGCCATGACCAGGAATGCAGCGGCGGCCCGCGCCGTCCAACGCCTGGCGCCCTGCCGCGCAACGTCGCGCAAAACGGCCCCGTCGACAACAATGTAATCGTCTTCCTGTGTGGTCATAGCCCGAACAGCTTTGTGGCCACGAGGATGGTCAGAACGCCAGTCGTGAGCGACGTAAAGATTGTGTTGAAGTCGTTCGCATGGTCGTGTATCTTGGCCGCCAGGACCCCGGTTGGCACCAGGATCACATCGCCCGGCTGCAGCGAGTGGACTTTCTGGGCCGGGATCAAGCCACCGCCCACGTGGATAATCAGCACGCGGTCCCGTGCGGCATCAGGCGTGAATCCACCCGCCCGGTCAATATAGTACTGAATCGGCTCGCCCGACCGGAACACGACTCCCTGCGAGCGGAAGACCGCGCCGACGATCTCTACCGTTGTCGGTTTTACCGGGACGTTGATGATATCCCCGTCCTGCATCGTGACGTCGTCCTCCGATCCGGGATGCCGCAGTGCGGCCGCCAGGTTGACGGCGATGTTCCCCGAGGACCGCAGTTCAGCCATCGTCAAGCGCCTGGGTGGCGATACGAGGTCGCGGCTGAAGAGATTGCTCGCTCCCGCCTCCGGAACCGGCGTCGCGGACCCCTGTTGCTGCTGCGTATAGCCGGGAATCCCGATCTGCGCTGTCGGGCGAGACGCCGACCCATAGGCCGCAATTCGCTGGAGGTCCGACTGCGCGAGGGCGCGCTGGTATTCGGCGTCGTTCAGGATGTTGTTGACACGGTCGATCACCTGCGTAAGCCGCAATTGCTGCGTGCTCTCCAGATTGGCATCATTGCGCGAGAATTCGGCCCCTTCCGGGTACGCCTCCGGCTTCAGCCCTCCGGCCTCGCGAATTACGTCCGAGAGGCGCGCCTGCGGCCCGCTGAGAATGACCGGTCCCGGACGGTTGACCGCGCCGGCGACGTTGACCACCCAGGGCGTCTCCTGGAACGACCCCCGACCCGGCAGAGTAATCACGTCCCCGTCCTGGAGCAGCGGGTCGGGGTGCACGGCTCCCGTTTGCGGCGAATAGGTCACATTGGTCGGGAGCGTCCCCTGATCCTGGCGGGCATGGGCAAGCTGGATGAGGTCACCGGCCTGCGGCGTCGGGCCACCCGCAAGGCGGAGGGCGTCGCTGAGGCGCATCCCATCGCCGCGCGGATAGTCGGTCCCGGGTGTAACAACCTCTCCCTTGATGGAAAAAGTATGCCGCGGCACAAACTGCGCCTGCGCCGTGGTGTATACCGCGAGCACGTCATGATCGAGGAGCATCACGTTATCGGCCGGGTTCTCCTTCATCGCCTCGTCAAGGTCGATGAACTCGTATGCGTAAGAGCCGTCGGGACGCTGGTGCAGGAGTGCCGCGTGCGGCGTGTAGGCTTCGGGCATCGTGCCGCCGGCCTGGAGCAAAAGGTCTTTGACGCGCAGGTTGTCACTCCGGTAGTAGATGCCGGCGTGGCGTACGGCGCCCCGGACGGCAACGTCACGGCGCCCGATAAAGGCGACATCTTCGCGAGCGTACACGTGCAGCCTGTCCCAGCGCGTGAGTAGGATGTTGGCGGCCGGGTCACGCGCCAGGGCCTTGTCGAGGTCGACAGGGATGTGCGTAAGCGTCGTGTCGGCATTGTAGCGATAGAGATCGGCCCGAGTGGTGTACGTCTCGGAGGTAACTCCCCGTGCGCTCTCGACAAGATCCGCCACGGTCATCCCGGGAGTGAGGGCGTAGTCGCCCGGCTGGTCGACGGCCCCGTCGACAGTCACCTTGTTGACCAAATCGTTTCGCACCGAGAAGACATCTACCGTGGCGCCGTCATACAGCTTGACCGCGCGCGCATTGGCGGGATCGTTGACGTCGACATCTTTGAGCAGGCGGCTCGATCCGGGGTCGACCGTGGAGACCAGCACCCGCTGCGTCACTCCGGACGGCTTCACCTGCGCAAACTGAAGCGCATCCGCCAGTGTCTCATTGTCCTTGAGCTCGAAGACGGCCGGGCGGCGCACCTCGCCGCGCACCGCAACGCGACTGGCGTATCCGGGATAGTAGATCACATCGCCTGCCTGGAGGCCGACATCGCCTGTTCCCCCCTGAAGGAGACGGTAGACGTCGAGAGTGGCGACAACTTTCCCACCGCGCAGCACCTGGATACCGCGCATGGACCCATCGCGCGTGGGACCGCCGGTAGCATAGATAAGGTTGAAGGCCGTGGTCACGGCGGAGACCTGATAGGTGCCGGGGTAGAACGACGCGCCGCTGACCGTTACCGGTATTGTCCGCAGAGGCCCCAATTCGAGGGTGGCCACCACGTCGCGGTAGAACGGCTGCATGCGGGCCGTGATCGCCGTTTCCGCCTGGCCGAGCGTATCGCCACGAACAATCACACGCCCGGCAGTCGGTACGTCGACACCGCCGGCGCTATCGACGCGGAGCCGAACCATCTGCTCCTCCAGCGTGGGGCTGGAATAGCGAAGGATCACCTGGTCGCCGCCCGAGAGTTGGTAGTTCGTCGGCGCCGACGCCACTACCTGCTGCAGGGTAGTCGCCAGCGGATCGCCGACCTGCTGGTAGGCATCGATCTGCGGAAGAACACTCCGGGCAGGCGCAGCTTCCTGCGGATTTGAGGGATAAGGCGGTTGGTTCACGCCGCCCGCCTGTTCCGATTCGCGGGAAACCTGCCCGCGTGAGCCAGGTTGCCTGTTATCGTACTGTCCGGACGATTCCTGCTCAAAGTTATCCGGTGGCGTCGAGGTAGTCGCGTCCGCACTCGGAGAAGAAGGAATGTCAGAGAGGTACTCGGCGCTGTCCCCGGGCCACTCCGACGTATCGTTTTCACTGCCGCCGGTTTCGGAACGCGGCCCGCCGGTATCGCTCGAAGGGTAGCCGCCCGTGTTCTTATTGGTCGACGGATACGTGCTCGCACCGGCATCGTTCGAAGGATAGGCCCCGGTATCATTCAAGCCATTATCGTTCTCACCATTGTTGTTCGCGCCGTTGTCGGTGGAAGAGTAGCCGCCGGTGCTGGTGGACGTGTCCGAGTTGGAGGCTCCGTACTCGCCGTATGCGCCGGGGGATGTGTACGCGGATTCCGCTCCGATGGCTTCGGACGCGCCCGGCGCAGTCGGAGCAAGCTGGTCGGGCGATGTCTCCTCGACCGGTCCGACGCCTGTTTGAACGCTTCCATTCAATTCCGTGCCGCCAACCGCCGTTGCACCGGACGTTCCGTTCGTTGTAGTTGTCGTCGGCGCCTCGTTCCCGGCCGTAGCTCCGGGCGGAAGAGTTTGGGTGAGCGGGTTGTAGTTCGGATTGCGAGGCGAGCCGTCCTCGTTGTAGATGTCCGGGTAGAGGAACGAGCGGTATTTTACTCGCTCGGCGGGAGTCAGCGTCCCCAATGACTTTCGGCGCAAAAGGGTTGCCTTGCGAACATCGGTCAGGGTAATCGAGCGGTCCGGGGCGAGTTGCCGGACGGCGGGGCGCGGCACACCGGCCGCCAGCAGGCTTCGCAGGGCATCTCGGCGGGCCTCGATGATCTGGCGCGCCGATGCGAAAAAATCGTACCCGTATAGCGGCAGCGGCGCCTGTCGACGCTGTATGCGCTGCATTTCGGGATCGGACTCACCTCGATAATCCGGCAAACGATTGTATGGAGGCCGGACCCGCTGTCCGGCCAAAACGGGCTGCTTTGCGTCCTGCGAATCTGTAATCGGATTGCTTGGAGGAGGGGCAGCCGGAGGAAGCCAGGTGCCGGTGTCCGGGCCGTTGGAGAGGCTTCCCGTTTGATCGGCGTCCGTGGTCGTGTCGACCGGACGATTATCATCGCTAACGGATGACTGTAGACCGCTGGAATCCACGGTCTGGGCTCGGCAGAGATGGGTGGTCCCAATACACAGGCACGCGAATGCCACCAGGACGGAGGATCCCAGAACAAAGACGGATCGAGGCATTACCAAATGGCTCCAGGACCGGAGCAAAGCTCCAGCATATCAACACAAAGACGCGTTACGGCCGCCTCGACTACAGGCGAGCGGCTACCGGGTCTTCGCACTCGGACGCAACGGATCGACCCTTCCGCACAGCGCTGTCAATAAGCACCTGCCCGGTTTGAAGAAGGATTCGTACGTCATTTCTCAAGCTTACCGTCCGCACATACTCCACGTCCATCTCCAGCTTAATCGGCAGGATCGTTCTAATGTAGTAGGTTTCACGGTCCGGCCGGTTCGCAAGTAATTGTTCCTCGTTGCGGAAGAGAATGGCGGTTGGTCCGGTAACACCGGGGCGAACCCCCAGGACAACGTCGCGCAATTCCGGATCGAAGTGCTCTACGAATTGTGGCACTTGCGGCCGGGGGCCGACCAGACTCATGTCGCCGCGGATGACATTAAAGAGTTGAGGTATCTCATCGAGCTTCGTTTTGCGCAACCACCGTCCCACCGGCGTGATTCGAGAATCGTCGGCGGCCGTGACCGCCGGCCCGTTGCGGTCCGCACCGTGATACATCGAGCGAAACTTAAAGATCTCGAACAAGCGCCCGTCGCGCCCCACCCGCTTCTGCTTGTAGAGAAGTGGCCCACGCGACGTTGTTGCAACGGCAATCGCGACGATCAGATAAACCGGAAGCAGAATCGCGACGCAAATTGGCGTAACGATCAGATCGAAGGTTCTCTTGACCGCGCGGTCAATCCGTCGTATCAGCGCGATTTCCTGTTTTGGATTCACAGGGACTTACTCCACCTTGTAGACATCGGTTAGGTGATCGATGCCGGCAATCGGGACAACGCGGGAGTGCAAGCGATGCGTTCCCTCTGGCCGTATCGTTACAGAGTCGGTCTATCCCCGGCAGTCGGCGGAAGCAGTACCGCGGACACACAATTCCCGAGAATGAGGATAACGCTCAGCATTATTAGCCTTGCCATTATACCCAACAATATATCGTTTGGAATGCGACGTGCGATGTGAGGTTGTGCCGGAATTGCCCTGTCGGCATCGAAATTCCTACGAATTAACGGCTGGCGGCCGTTGTCTCACCGCCGAACAGGCTTGCTCCGTGCCGCATGAACAGCCGACCGCCGTGATCCAGGTTCCGGGTCACGAACCATTCGCGAACTCTCATTTCCGAAATACTGCATGTGGATCTTGATCGCATTGTTCCTCAGCAGCAGGCGGGTCAGAACGCATCGATGGGACGGCAATGCCGCCCCATCGATGGACAATCGAATCGGGCCTGCGGGCTCTACTGGCCGGGACCAACCGGGACCGGACCACCCATGAGACCGCCGGGAGGCGCGATGCCGGGGGTGGTGCTGGTAGGACCGCCGGTGGCATTGGGGCCGGCCGGCCCGCCAGGGTGGCCGGGTCCAAACGGAGAGGGTCCATTCTGATTGGATGGTCCGCCCGTTGCACCCGGACCGGCCGGGCCGCCGGGCCTACCGGGACCGCCCGGGCCACCGAAGGGACCGGCACCAACCATCGGACCGCCCGATCCGGGGGCGCCGGGGGCGCCGGGAGTGAGACCCATCGGCCCGGGCATTCGCGGCCCCATCCTGGGCGACATATTCACGTTAATGTTGCCGGCATCCAGAGAGCCGTTGCCCGTTGGCCGGCCATTGACCGTAAGCCAGTCGTTTACAGCGATGTCCTTAATGGTTTCGAGACCGATGTGCTGCACCTGCACCGTGTCCGACAGCTTGATAACCAGGGAACTCGAATCGTTCAGCGAAATCGTGAGCGGCTTAAGCGAGGTAACCGTCCCCGACGCGTTTGCAATCGGGGGAGCGGTGTTGGCGACGGGCGCCGGAGTGGGTGTAGCTCCGGTCGATGATCCGGCCACTGCAGGACGCGGCGCGGCAGGCGTTGAGTACGCGTCGTTGAGGGTAATGGTGTTTGCGGTTATCCCGGTGGGCACTCCGTTAACCATGATTGTCTCGCCCGTCTTCAGGTCCCCGACCTTGATGGCCGTTCTTCCCTGGATCCTCGTGGTCGGCGTGACGTTGATCGTGGTCGTGTCACCGCGAGGTGTTGTCAGCACAATTGTGTTGCCAACGACATCCACCGATTTGACAGTCCCGAAGGCAAACGGGGGTGTCATCGGGCCCCGCGGAGGCAGGGCCGGCGCGGCCGGTGCCGGTGTGGCCGGCGCCATTGCTGGGGCGGGAGGTGGCGCCTGGGTAACTACCGGTCCCTGAGCCTCGCAGCGATCGATGAGCGCGAAGGCAAGGACGGCGGCCATTGCTATCCCTGCTATTGTTCTGTTCATAGGGTGTACTCCTTCTCTCTTGCCGGCAGTTCCCCTGCCATGTGGTTCCTAGAAGTGATGCATGTCTCACTCGGGTATTTCTGCCCGAGTGAAGTGAAAAGGCCGGATCGGCCGACATTTTACGGACAAATGGGCGACCATCATCTGGAAAGAGCCGTCTCGGGCTCCGAAACTTCAATTTTCTGTGTGTCGTAGGCGAGTTCTACGCCATTTGGCAGCTCCTCGTTTACAGTATCCTGATCGTAGTCGTGCGAGAGGTGCGTGAGCAGCGTCCGCTGCGGGCTCAACCGCCGGACGACGTCGAGAGCCGCCGCGAGATGGAAGTGCGTCTCGTGCGGCTTGCGCCGGACGGCGTCCAGAATGAGCAGATCCAGACCGAGCAGATGAGGCCACGTTTCATCCGGAATCTCGCTCACATCGGTCACATATGCCGCGCGGCGCCCGAATTTGAACGCAAGGATCGGCAATCGCCCATGCAGAACCCGCAAGGGCAGGATGTCGAGGCCGCCAAGCGTCAGGAGCTTCAAAGGGGCTGCGCCGTAAAGGTCAATCTGGGGCTTGCCACCTCCGACCGGAGTAGGGCGAAAGATATAGGCGTAGACCCGGCGAAGGTCGGCTTCCACATCGGGCTCCGCATACACCGGTACGGCGTGATTCTGACGAATATTGAAGCTGCGGATATCATCCAGGCCGAAAATGTGATCGGCATGCGAGTGTGTATACAGGATGGCATCGAGCCGTCGAACCCCGTTCGCGAGCAACTGAAGCCGCATCTCGGGCGAAGTGTCGACCAGAATATTCGCTCCGGATGGTGCGGTGACCAGGATCGATGGGCGCGTCCGCTTGTTTCGTGGATCCGCCGAGGTGCAAACAGGGCAGGTACAACCGATTACGGGCACTCCATGCGAGGTCCCACTTCCTAGCACGGTCACAATCATGAAAAGATTTTACCCGGTATCGGGTCGCGGCGGCGACGCGGGTTTCCGGGTTTATACCTGACATTAGCACAGGCGGGACCAAACTTCGACGTGGCGACGATCACCTCCAAAGAAAGTGCCGATGAGAAGGCACAAACTCCGGGGATCGACGCCGCACAGGAGGCGGTTGCAGCCTGTGCGGCCAGTCTGCTGCTACTTCTTTGTGTCAAACAGCAGTTTAATACCGAACGCCGTATCGACGGTTGTCGTCGTTGTCCCGTGAAAGGCCGGCTGTGCGTACTCCGCCTGAACCGTGAACGCGAGATTAGGCCGCAAGTATTCGTCAAACCCGATTGTGCCGCCGAGTGTCGTGGCTTCGGGCGATCCTCCGCCGGACGCGGTGAAGGCGCCCAATCCGAGGAAGGGGATGAACTGCCCGGCAGATTGTCCCGCGATATGGTAAATGAGATTGTAGCTCAAATAGGACGACGTCATACTGCCGCGGCGGCCGTCTTTGAGGTAATTATCAAAGTCGGCGTCGACATCGATCGACGTACGATTGTTGACATAATATCCAACGCCCGGGACAATGTTGCTCTCGGTCGCGTTCGATGCAGCGCCGCTGTAGGAGATGACGTCGCCGCTCAACGAAATGGACGCACTCCCTTTGTGCGGTCCGTAAACGGGCGGCGGCGACTGTACAGGTTGATATGCCTGCGCCGGCGCCGCTTGTGCGCATGTTAGGATCCCGGCCGCAACTGCCAGGGCTCGAACAAAGATCTGCATAGTTGTCTCCTATATGCCTAGAAAATTTCGACGCCGGCGATGCCGGCAGTCCGTAGACGTGTTTTATGAGTCCACGGATCAGTTCGCCAGGCAGTATAATACCATAGACAGCGACGATGAACGGATATTCTGTTGTCGAAGACGTTCATCGAGATACGAAAATCTGCTCCATTGCCGTCGTAATGTGCCGGCAACGCAGATTGCAGCGTCAAACCGGATTACCCGATGCCGCGGCTGTAAAAGTCTGGACCGGATAATTCCTGTCCTGTCGTAGGACAGGCGTCGCTGCCTGTCATCTGAGATTCATGTCCTATCGAGGGACAAACGTCGCTGTCCATTCAGGCTTTCGCGAACAATCGCGGCTAAAATCGCATCCCCAGGTTGGCCGAGGTCGTATAGTCTGTCGCGCTGTTGACGGGAGCTTCCGGCGTGGACCAGTGCTGGTTAAGCTCGCCGTTGAGCGAGACCGTGAACAAGTCGCCAAGACTGTGTTGAAATCCTACCGTGTAACGCGTGAGGCCCGGAACGGTCGCGTTGGTGCTCGTTGTCTCTTGATAGGTTGTGGTCAACTGTCCGTACCTTTTCAGCTTCCATCCCAGGTTGAGGTTGTACTGCGTGTTGTCACTGCCGTCGTCGATCTGGTGCACCCAGTTGCAGCCGCCGCTGAGGGTGACCGGCCCGACAGTGGTTTCCAATCCCAATCCGCGCTGGACCCCCGCGGTCGGAGCGCCGCTGGAATCGGTGGGGTTCTGGCTGAAACTGCTGTTGATCTTCACTCCCGTGTGAGGAGTAACGGATAGCTTGACACTGGTCGTATTCAGTAAGTCCAGATCATTCGGATCGTTCGGGCTGGCTGCCCGCCCCTGATAGCCGGCATCGATTTGCACCGCCTTAACCGGAACGACGGTCCCGTCTATCGACCTGACTTCTTGATCGACCCCGTTGTTGTGCACTGTTCCGACACCGGTGGTAACCGAGAGCGCCTTGCCGGGACTCACGGTGACTGCCACCTGAGCTTGCTGCTTTCCGGTACCGCCCTGGTTGGTGTTGCCCGCGCTTGCGGCAACTGCCACGGTGGGGATCGATGCTCCGGGTTTCGACGGGGCGAGCGGCCTTGCGGCTAAAGAGAGCGTGGTCGTATCGGTGTTCGCCTGCCCGGTCTGGGCGAGCTGGTCGAACTTCGCCTGAACTTGCAGCGCCGAAGCGGGCGAAACCGAAACCGCAGCCGACGAGTCATTTGACGTTCCCCCGCCGGGCGGCGCAAGCGATTGCGTGTAGCCGAGGTTCGCGCTCACGTGACGATCGATCTTGAGCGGCACGGCGAGCGTGGGGTTCGTGCGCAGCGCTTTCGTCGGGTCGTATTCGTAGGCAACCCGGGCACTCGCCTGTGGCGGAAGAGGATGGGTGAAGGTGATGCACCCCTGCCCGACGTCGACAGTGTAGTCGAGGCCGGCCACGAGAATCGAGCCATTCTCGCTCACGTTCACCGAGTTCCCTACGATGTTCTTCCAGGCGAGAGTGTAGGGGCCCGGTCCACCGTTGCCAAGTATGATGTCGGCTTGCGGCAGTGCCCATACCGCGGCTGAGGTCGCCAACAGCAGCACACAGGTCAACCAAAATCGCATGGCGTTTACCCGACGTTTGAGGTTTTGAGCGGCTCGTCGAAGCGCTTACTTGCCCGCTCGCGACCTTAGACAGCCGGGCTTAACGAAAGTTTCGACGAGTTGCACTCCGACGTACGGCAATTGGTTCCGCTCTGTCTCACGCCAAATCATGCAAACGAACCAGGAATTCCGCACCGGCGTGTGCAATATTGTGTATTATTCCTTGAAAGAGGTCCGTGAGGTCCCTCCATGTCGCGAAAAACTAGCAATCGATCCCGTGAGCGCCTAACGACTCCCGACGCCGCGCCTCAAGCCGCCACCGCAGTAAAACCGGCCGCGCGCGCCCCAGCGCGATCGCGAAACGATACGCCACAACGTCAGGATATCTCGTGGCTGGCGGCTCTGGCAGCCCTTGTCATCCCTCTGCTGGTATTTGCCCGAACGACCGCATTTACATTCGTGAACTGGGATGACGACAAGCACATACTCAAGGATCAATGGATGTACCCGGCTCCCGATATCGGCCACTTCTGGAGTCAGGCGTTTCAGAACCTGTATATCCCGGTGAGCTACACATTCTGGGCAATTCTGAGCGGGATCGCGCGAACGGGTGCGCCAGTCACGATATCCGGCTTTCCACACGTATACGACCTCAACCCGGCCGTGTTCCACGGGGCCACGCTGACACTACATGCGTTGAACGCGGTGCTGGTGTTCTTCCTGCTGCGCCGGTTTGTGAAGCACGACGCGGCCTGCGCCGCCGGGGCGCTCCTCTTTGGGATTCACCCCCTGCAGGTAGAGAGTGTCGCGTGGATCTCCGAGACGCGCGGCACACTGAGCACACTCTTTGCCCTGCTCGCTGCCCTGGCCTACTTCCGAGCCGCGGACCCCGCCGGCCGTGCCACAGCAGCCCGTCGCAACTCGGCGTCCGACGACACGACGCGTTATGCCTGGCTCGCCGCGGCAACCGCATTGTTCGTCATGGCGCTGCTCTGCAAGCCGAACGTTGTCATCGTTCCCGTGCTGGTGTTCGTACTGGATTTCCTCCTGCTGAAGAGGCCTGTCACGCAATCGGCTCCCGTCCTGGGCGTGTGGGTGGTGATCGCCGGGATCATTGTTGCGACGACACAAACCGCACAGCCGATACCAAAAGAGCTGCTTCCCACCGAGAGCCACGGGCTGATTACCGCCAGCGCCGCCCTCAGTTTCTATTTCGACAAGCTGTTCCTCCCGATTAAGCTCGGACCGGATTACGGCTGGACTCCGCTCTGGCTCAGTCACCAGAAATGGCCTCCCTTCACGCTGCTGTTTTCGGCCGCCGTCATAGCGGCGATCGCGTTCACGTGGAAACGCCTTCCCTATGTTGCGGCCGGCCTGTTGCTGTTTGCGGGTGCACTGCTGCCGGTGCTGGGCCTGGTTCCGTTCGGATATCAGGTCTACTCGACCGTGGCGGACCGGTATGCGTATGTCGCGATGCTCGGTCCGGCGCTGATTCTGGCCTGGCTGCTGAGTTTGCGGCCGTCGCCGATAGGATTTGCAATCGCTGGCGTTTGGCTGGTCGTATTGGCGGGTCTATCGTTCCAGCAGAGCGCCATCTGGCAGAACTCGTATACCCTCTTCAAGTATTCCATCAATCTCAATCCGCGCAGTTTTGTCTCGTATTGCAACCTGGGAACCGCCCTCGAAAACGACGGGAAGCACGACGAGGCGATCGCGGCCATGCTGCAATCGATCAAGCTCAAGCCGACTTACAAGGAAGCGTACAAGAACCTGGGCGCCATTTACTGCACGAAGGGGCAGCCGATGGACGCCGTGCCGGTGTTCCAGAAGGCGGAACAACTGGACGAGAACGATGCGGAGACTCACAACTCGCTGGCGGCCGCATACGGGATGGAGAATAAGTTCCAGGAGTCGCGGGACGAGTTCGAGGCAGCCTTGCGACTAAAGCCGGACCTGGAGTCGGCCTGGGGAAATCTGGCGTTCACAGATACGGAGTTCGGCGCCTGGCAGGACGCCTCCGACGCGGCGACGAAGGCGGTTGCACTCGATCCGAGCGACCCGAACGCCCAGTACGTTCTCTATCGTGCGCTCACCAAACTTGGTCACACGGATGACGCGGCGCCCCATCTCGCAACAGCGCAGCGGCTCGACCCGGCGCTCATCGCGCAGCGAGTGGCCGAGGACAGCCGGAAGGAAGCCATGGCGGCCCAGGCCCAACAGGCGGCCGCTCAGCCGCCACCCCCAGCCCCGTCGACCGATCCGGCCGGCCGTGCGTACAACCAGGGCATGGCGCTCGACTCGGCCGGCAACCTCGCCGGCGCGGTCGTGGCATACCGGCAGGCGCTTGCCGCCCGGCCGCAGTATGCCGAGGCAATGGCGAACCTGGGGCTGGATCTCGGCAAACAGGGGAATCTGCCCGCCGCGGCCACCTACCTGCAACAAGCGGTCACCCTTCGCCCGGACCTGGCGAGCGCCCATGCCAACCTCGGCGTGGTCCTGTTCGCCCAGGGCAAGGCAGCCCAGGCCGAGCAGGAGTTTCGTACGGATCTGAAGTTCAATCCGAACGATGTCGGGGCGCTCTGCAACCTGGCGGTCATCCTGGGAAACGAGGGCAAGAAGACGGAGGCGATCGACGATCTCTACAGGGTGCTGCAGCTCCAGCCTAACAATGCTACAGCCAAGACGGAACTCGCCAAGCTGCAATAGATCGACGAGTGAAGGGCCCAAACGCTCGCCTTGCTGCCGCCGCAGAACGC
>JBKQWH010000365.1:0-4541 GCA_052139635.1 Capsulimonadaceae bacterium | reverse complement strand
ATCCGCAGGACATCCCTGCGGTCTCGCTGTCCGAGGACAACCGCTGGCTTCTGATCAATGTCGAGCATGGCTGGACCAAGACCGAGATGTATCTCAAGGATCTCCAGTCCAAGAGTCCTCCCATCGAGATCACCACCGGCAAGAATTTTCTCTATGACGCCGAGGTCTTTCAGAACAAGCTCTACATCATCACCAACGAAGATGCTCCCCACTATCGCGTCTTCGTCGTCGACGCTGCTAATCCCAAGCGCGAACACTGGAAGGAACTGATTCCCGAGACCGATGCCGTGCTGCAGAGCGTCGCCGTCACCGGCGGCAAGCTCTTCCTCCAGTACGAACACAACGTCGCTTCCGAGTTGAAGCTTTTCTCGCTCGACGGCAAGAAGCTTGCCGATATCCCCCAGCCCGCCATCGGGAATGTCTTCAGCGCCAGCGGGCGTTATGACCGCAATGAAGTCTTCTTCGGCTTCCAATCCTTCACCGTGCCCCCGACTATCTACCGTTACGATCTCGCCACGAGCAAGAGCACGATCTGGACCGCCGTCGATGCCCCTTCCATCGACCCCTCGGCCTATGACGTGCGCCAGGAGTGGTACGCCTCCAAAGACGGCACCAGGATTCCCATGTTCATCGTCAGCAAAAAGGGTCTCGCCCGCAACGGCAAGAATCCCACCCTGCTGAGCGGCTACGGCGGCTTCAACGTCTCCAGCAGTCCCGCCTTCAACCGCAGCGCCTATCTCTGGATGGAACACGGCGGCGTCTACGCGGTCGCCAACCTGCGCGGTGGCTCCGAATTTGGCGAAGACTGGCACCGCGCCGGCATGCTCGAAAAAAAGCAAAACGTTTTCGACGACTTCATCGCCGCCGCCGAATACCTGATCGCACAGAAATACACCGATCGCGATCACCTCGCCATCAACGGCGGCTCGAACGGCGGCCTGCTCATGGGCGTCATGATCACGCAGCGTCCCGACCTGTTCCGCGCCGTCGTCTGTCAAGTCCCGCTGCTCGACATGCTCCGCTACCAGAATTTCCAGATCGCTAAGCTCTGGATTCCCGAGTACGGCTCCGCCGACGATCCCAAGCAGTTCGACTGGCTCTATGCCTACTCGCCCTACCATCACGTCAAGCCCGGCCAGGAGTATCCCGCCATCCTATTTATGACGGCCGATACCGATACCCGCGTCGACCCCATGCACGCCAAGAAAATGGCCGCCCTCCTACAAGCCGAAGCCAAGAATGGCGCCAGCAAAGACAAACCAATCCTCCTCCGCATCGACACCAAAGCCGGCCACGGCCAAGGCAAACCCGTCGCTAAGCAAGTCGAGGACACTACCGACATGTATTCGTTCCTGTTCTGGCAACTGGGAGTGACGCCATAGGACGATTCGCAGTGTGAGGACGGAAGCCTTCGGCGTGTCGCTTGTCACCCCCTCCTGTGACATACGGCACTGAGTTTCTCCCGTAATAAGCAGAGCCTCTGACTGTAATAGTGCTTTTCGCGCATCTGGGTCTGCGGGCCCTCCACCTGCGCGGCAGTGCTAGTTCGGACCCCCCGCTCGCTATCCGCGAGCCACATCTCTAAAATCTCGGTCGGAGGATCGTATGCTCCATCTCGATACCGGTAACACCGGTTTTATGATCTTGTGCACCAGCCTGGTCATGCTCATGACGCCGGGCCTCGCGTTCTTTTATGGTGGTCTGGTGGGCCGCAAGAACGTTCTGGCCATCATGATTCAAAGCTTCGTCTCCATGGGCTGGACCACCGTCATTTGGTACCTCTACGGTTATTCTCTGTGCTTCAGCGGCGACTGGCACGGAGTCATCGGCAACCTCAACCTCGCCTGCCTGCGCGGAGTCAATCTCAGCACGCCATCCCCCGGAAACGACACCATTCCCGCGTTCGTCTTCATCGCCTATCAGATGATGTTTGCCATCATCACGCCGGCGCTCATTTCCGGAGCCTTCACCAACCGCGTCACTTTCAAAGCCTACATGCTGTTTCTGACCGGCTGGCTCACGTTCGTCTACTTCCCATTCGTCCACATGGTGTGGGGCGGAGGCTTCCTGCAACAGTGGGGCGTGAAGGACTTTGCCGGCGGTATCGTCGTCCACAACATTGCTGGAATCGCGGCTCTTGCTTCCGTGATCTACGTAGGCAAGCGGCGCACGGTCGATCCCGGCCCGCACAGCATTCCGTTGGTCGCGCTGGGCACGGGTCTCTTGTGGTTCGGCTGGTACGGCTTCAATGCGGGTAGCGAAATGCGCGTGGACTCCGTTACGGCCACGGCATTCCTGAATACCGACATCGCTGCGTCCTTCGCCGCCGTTGCCTGGCTGATGGTCGCCTGGCTGAACGAGAAGAAGCCGAAGTTCCTCGGCCTGCTCACCGGAGCGGTCGCCGGACTTGCGACGGTCACTCCCGCCGCCGGATTTGTCTCTCCAACGACAGCCGTTATCATCGGTTGCGTTTCCGGCGTGGTCTGCTACTACGCGGTGGAAATGAAGAACAAGCTGGGCTGGGATGACGCACTCGATGTTTGGGGAGTCCACGGCGTTGGCGGGTTCCTGGGTATCGTCATGCTCGGCATCTTCGCCAACAAGGCATTCAACCCCGAAGGCGCCAACGGCTTGCTTTACGGCGATCCAACCTTCTTGCTGAAGCAGGTCACGGCTGTAACGTTCTCCTCGGTGTGGGCGTTTGTGTTCACTTACGCCATGCTGCGCATCATTGACTCCTTCACTACCGTCAAGGTCAGCGAGACGTCGGAGGAGATTGGTCTCGACGAATCGCTCCATGGAGAACATGCCTACGAGCAACTCACGGATCGAGATGTGATCCATGATCTTGTGAATTCGGCCCGTAAATAGTGTGTAAGAGCCGGGTGCCCCACACATCGCGCCGGTTGCGATGTGTGGGCCGCCTGCACAGCCAGTCTCAACTTCGTCTCCTTCCCATCGCCCACCAATCACACACCCGAGTGACAACCATCCTTCCGCAATCAGCACCGCCGCACTAGATTAAGGCCGTATATCGCAAGACGTGGGAGCAGATTCTATGGGCGCATTACTGCAAGAACCTCCAACGCAACAAGGGACGGCCGCCGTTCTGGATGGCCATTCCCTCAAAACTGAAGATGTACTCGCCGTTGCCCGCCACCGGCGTCCCATCGAACTGCACCCCGACGCCATCCGCCGGATCAACAAGTGCCGCGGCCTGCTGGAACAAAAGATTAAGGCCGGCGAAATCATGTACGGGGTCAACACCGGCATCGGCGAACTCTCCGAAGTCGTGCTGGCTCCCGAGCAGGTGGAAAAATTCCAAAAGTATTTGCTCTACTCGCACGCGGCCGGCTTTGGCGAACCCTGCGCCGAAGAAGACGTTCGCGCTGGCATGCTCTCGCGCCTCAATACCCATTGCTGGGGCCATTCCGGAATCCGCCACGAGATAGTCCAACTCCAGATCGACATGCTGAACCGCGGCGTCACCCCGGTCGTTTGCCAGAAAGGATCCGTCGGTGCCTGCGGCGATCTCTCTCCCATGGCGCAGATGGCAATCACCCTCATGGGCGAAGGCGAAGTGTTCTATCAAGGCAAGCGCCTTCCTGCAAAGCAAGGCCTCGAAGCCGCCGGACTTACTCCCATCGTGTTCCGCGAACGCGACGGCCTCGCCACCATCAACGGTTCCGACCTCATGACCGGCATGGGATGCCTCGAACTGTGCGATGCCGAGCGCTGGCTCAAGACCCAGGAAGTTGCGCTCGCCATGACCCTCGAAGCCCTCAACGCCAACATGAAAGCCTACGACCATCGCATCCACGATGTCCGTGGCTATCCCGGCGCGCAAACTTGCGCCGAAAATGTTCGCCGCCTCACCGAAGGCTCCGACCTCCTCCAACGCCCCGGCAAGAAAGTCCAGGATGCCTATTCTCTTCGCTCCAGCCCGCAAGTTACCGGCGCCGCCAAGGACGCCTTCAAGTGGGCCCGCTACATGCTCGAAATCGAACTCAACCACGCCGCCGATAATCCCGTCTTTTTCCCCGATGAAGATCTTGTGCTGACCGGAGCAAATTTCCAGGGAACGCCCATGGCCTTCGCGCTAGAGATGGTGGGCATGTCCATCACCACCGTAGCCGCCCTGTCCGAGCGCCGCCTCAACCGCCTCATGAATCCGCACCTCTCGGCTGGCCTGCCCGCTTTTCTAACCAAAGGTGCTGGCATGTTCAGCGGCCTGATGCTCTCGCAGTACACGGCGGGCGCGCTCATCTGCGAGAATCGCGTGCTAAGTCACCCCGCCGCCACCGGCTCCATACCAGCCGCCGCCGATCAGGAAGATTTCGTCTCCATGGGAATGACCACAGCTATCAAGACGCGCCAGATCATCGAGAACGCCTGGGCCGTGTTAGCGATCGAGTTGATGGCCGCCGCCCAGGCCTTCGATCTCCGCGCTCCTATCAAACCCTCCCCAGCCACACAGGCCGCCTACGAAGCCATCCGCCAACACGTGAAGAGACTCGACGACGACCGCGCCCTCTACGACG
>JBKQWH010000364.1:0-5217 GCA_052139635.1 Capsulimonadaceae bacterium | reverse complement strand
GGCTATTGTACCAGTAAAACCAGACAAGCACAATGTTATCGGCATCGAATCTTCTTGCTTGAGTATTTCCGACCGACCGAATGTCGGTGTCCTTGTTCCACTGCAGGAGGTTATGAGAAAGGATCCGCGTATACGAATGCATCTGCCGGAGGATGCGCCCCCTCATTATAGGCCGGATTTGGCTCGAATGCAAGCCGTCGGCGCGTTATTCGCACTCACGCCATGAATTTGTCACACTTCCACGGCGGAACAGGCACTGGATCAAGCCCGTCGAGCCAGAATGTCCGCGCAGGCGCACGCCGGTACCTGAAATGCCGCCAATTGGGTAGAATGGCAATTGTATGGCCGACCACCTTGACCTTATTCACCGACTTTGCCGCATGGCCCTTGAAGTCGACGACGTGCCGATGCTGCTCGACGAGCTTCTGAACAGCGCCATGGTCGCGGTCGGGGGCGATCGCGGGTTTATTGCCCTGGCGAACACGGATAGCGGAGAACTCTCGCTTGTCGCTACGGCCGGCGAGGGGTGGACCGACGAAATTCGGGCCCGCCGGCTGCGGATCGACGAGGGGCCCGCACGCGGCAAGAGCCCGCGCACCGGGATTACCGCCCACGTCGCCGCAACAGGCAAGGCCTACGTGACCGGCGATGTCTACGAGGACCCCTACTACCTCGCGTTCTTCGTCGATGTCGCCAGTGAGGTCGGCGTCCCGATTATCGACGGCAACGGGCACAGCCGCGGGGTCATCAATATCCAGAGTCGCACGTACCACTACTTCACCGATGACCATGTCCGCATTCTGCGGCCGCTGGCGGACACCACTGCAATGCGTCTGCAGATGGACGGTTATCGGGCTCGCGAGACGGCCCTGGTGGAGATCGGCAAGGACTTGAGCGCCATCGCCGACATCACCGAGCTGACCCAGCGAGTGGTTGACGTCGCTGCGGACATGCTGCGTTTCGAGGACTGTTCCCTGTTTGTACTCAACAAGGACAACGGACAACTCGTGCTTCACGCCGCCCGCGGCGGCCTGTCGAATCGCATCGGAAATGCGGCGTATCCGATGGGAGACGGGCTCACCGGGTGGGTCGGGCAGCACGGTGAGGCGATTCGAATTCTCGACCCGAGTGCCGACCCGCGCTGGAAGGGCCGCTATGAGGAGCTTCCCGCGGCGGAAGTCGGGGCCTTTCTCGCCGTGCCGGTCTACGGGCGCCACGGCGTCCTCGGGGTGCTGCGCGTATTGCGGCGCAAGAGCGTGGCCCTCTGGTTTCGACGTGAGTTTACCGAGGACGACGAGAGTGTCCTTATGACGATCGCGTCACAACTCGGCGCTGCCATCGAGAACAGCCGCATCCTCGACAGACTCGTCAACACGGAGCGCATGGCCGCATGGGGCGAAATGTCCGCCAAGGCGGCGCACATGATCGGCAACCGCGCTTTTGCCATCAAGGGAGACCTCAACGAGCTGGAATACTGGCTCTCCGAGCCCGACGACCGCCGCGTGAAGTTTCGGGAGCTGGCCGCGGCCATCCGCAAGGGCATGTACCGCCTCGACGAACTCTTGCAGGAGTTTCGGGACTTCGTCCGCGCGACCCAGATATCGCTCCAGGAATGCGATATCAATGATATTGTGCAGCAGTGCATCGCCGAAAGCTTTCCCAAGCGCAGCAAGATCGAGCTGACTCTCGACCTGGCGGACAAACTGCCGACCGTGATGGCTGACGCTGCAAGACTCAAGCGCGCCTTCTCGGAACTGATCGAGAACTCGGTCTCGTTTCAACCCGACGGCGGCTGCCTGATTGTCCGCACCCGCGTTGCCAGTCGATCCGAGGCACAGAAGCGAGTCCAGCTTCCGCGCGCCAAGCAGTATATTCGCATCGACTTCCTGGATGCCGGCCCGGGGATACCAGACGACGTCAAGCCGCACATCTTCCGGCCGTTTTACACGTCGCGGGCGCGTGGCATGGGACTGGGACTCTCGATCGTCAAGGGCATCATCGAGGCTCACCGCGGAAATATTATCGAGCAAGGGAAAGGCGGTCGAGGCGCCGAATTTGTCGCGTTTCTGCCTGCCGTCGCAGAATAGATCAGGTATAATGCCGCAGAAACAAGTGATGGACTGACGGCCGGATCTTGACTGATCGACAGACAACGTCGTCGATTGGCCCGGATTATGCTGACTGTCGCGGTAGACCGGACCGTTGTTACCCAAATCGACGCCGCAATCCGCCCGCCAGGGCCGAATCTCGATCGGTGGGTCGGGAAATCGTCGCCCGTGCAGCGGCGGCAGTTCGTTTGTGCATATATAATGATATGGGTGACGGGGCTTGCTCTCAGGTCCGATTTCGAGTATTAGCGTGCCGGACCGACCCCATTGGCTCGAATTCTCTGATGATGTAGTAGGAGTGTCCGGAACAAGTTTATGTGTAAAATTCTCGTGGTTGACGACGAACAGGAAGTGCGCGAAGCGGTACAGCGGCGGCTGCAGCGTGAGGGCTATACCGTGATGGGAGCGCCGAGCGAGGCCGCGGGATTGGCCATGCTGCACAGCGGCGATTCGGTCTACGACATCGTCATTACCGACATGAGCATGGAGGACCCCGCGAGCGGAATTCGCGTTCTGGAGGGCGCCGTCTCGCGCGACGTCTTTACGGAGGTGATCATCCTCACCGCTTACGGCAATGTGGCCAATGCGGTGGAGTGCATGAAGCGCGGCGCCTTCGATTACGTGGAGAAGAACATGCCGGGTGTCGACGTGTATGAGCTGCTTTGCCTTAAGGTACAGCAGGCCGTGGAGCGGAGACGATCCGCCGTCGATACCGTGCGGCGGCTCGAGGCATTCACGAAAAGCCGCGGCGGACTGGGCGCGTGAGGCAGGAAATAGGAAATAGGATTTAGAAAACAGGTCATTTTCTTTGCTCGTCGCCATCTCTTTCCCTCCCGTTTCGGGAGGGGCGGCGAGCCTGGGCGAGCCGGGGTTGGGTAGTTCGCCATAAGCAGGTGAAATGCCTTACCAGGTCCTAAACCCTAAATCCTATTTCCTACGTCCTATTTTCTCTCACCTCGGCCTGCGTGAAGGAGCGATTTCGCCATGACAACAATCAGTGGTGACGTGCTGCAAGGCTGGGAGGATGTGTCGCGGCGGGAATGGCTCGTCACGAACGGCATCGGCGGGTACGCGTCGTCGACGCTATCGGGCGCCAACACGCGCCGCTATCACGGGTTACTGGTTGCAGCGCTTTCTCCGCCGCTCGGCCGCATGGTCGTCTTTTCCAAGCTGGAGGAAGAGATCCGCGTCGAGGACCAACTCTACCTGCTGAGCGCCAACAAGTATCCCAGTGTGGTACAGCCGCAGGGTTTTCGGCACCTGACCCATTTCACAACCGATCCTGTTCCCACGTTTACCTTTGTGTTTCACGAAGGCTCCGTCATGTTGGAAAAGCGCATCTGGATGGCGTACGGCCGCAATACCGTTTATATTCGGTATCGCCTTGTAACCGCGCCGGAGCGCATCCGGATCGGCTTGCTCCCGCTGCTGGCTTACAAGGACTACCATAGCGAGCAGCGCCGCTGGGATGGTTTTCCGGCTGCCTCGAAACGACTGGCGGACACCCGCGTCGAGTTGGTGGCATTCAACAATGCAGTTCCAATCCGCCTCTCAAACGACGGGCACCTCGCGTTCTCGGACCACTCCGGCTGGTTCTATAACTTCGAACATCCACGCGAACAGGAACGCGGGCTGGACTTTACCGAGGATCTTTACTGTCCCGGCCGCTTCGACGGCGTCTTGCCCGTCGGCCAGACCGTGACCTTCATCGCAACGACAGAGCGGGACCCTCCTGAGGACGCCGACGATGCTCTGCAGGCGGAGGCGTCCCGCCGCCGTGCTCTCCTTGATACCGCCGGGGTCATTGACACTGCCGATCCCGTCCGCGCCACCCTGACCCTGGCAGCCGACCAGTTCGTGATACCGGGTACCGGGCGCGCGGCGCGGGCCACGGTGATCGCGGGATATCCCTGGTTTACGGACTGGGGGCGGGACACCATGATTTCACTGCCGGGCCTGTGTCTCACCACGCGCCGGTTCGACGTGGCGCGCGAAATCCTCGAATCGTTTGCACGGGCAACGCGGCGGGGTCTCCTTCCCAACCGGTTCTGCGACAACGGCGACGGCGCCGATTACAACACGGTCGACGCCAGCCTGTGGTTCTTCCACGCCGTGCATCAGTACGCCGAGCAATCGGGCGACTGGGACTTCGCGCTTCAGAAAATGCTCCCGGTCCTCACGGACATCGCCGCCCACCACACGGCCGGAACCGACTTTGGAATTTGTGTCGACCCCGCCGACGGTCTGCTGAGCGCCGGACAGCCCGGACTTCAGCTTACATGGATGGATGCGCGGGTGGGGGATTGGGTCGTAACCCCGCGACTCGGCAAGCCGGTGGAGATCAACGCCCTCTGGTACAACGCCCTCCGCGTGCTTGCCGCGCTCGCCTACCGAGCCGGGCAGGACTTGGTGGCGACCGATTTCGACAAGCGCGCGGCTCGCGTGAAGGCATCGTTCATTCATGCCTTTCAGAATGCCGGCGCGAAGTCGCTCTACGATGTCATCGACCCGAACGGCGTGCCGGACCCGGCCATCCGGCCGAATCAGATTCTGGCCGTCAGCCTGCCGTTTCCCATCTTCACGGGACCGCAGGCACAGGACATCGTGGCCACGGTTGAAACGGCCCTGCTGACGGCGTACGGCCTTCGTACGCTCGCTCCTGGCTCGCCGGGGTACGCCGCAACATACGGCCCGGGTGACCAGCGCCGGCGCGACGGCGCCTACCATCAGGGAACCGTCTGGCCCTGGCTCATCGGGCACTTCGTTGATGCCCATCTCAAGGTCTATGGTGACAGGGAACGCAGTCGCGCGGTCCTGGATGCGCTCGGCGGAAAGGCACTCGCCCTCTACGGAGTGGGAACACTCGCGGAGATATTCGACGCCGATCCGCCATACTCCCCCAATGGCTGCATCGCCCAGGCCTGGAGTGTCGCTGAGGTCCTGCGCGCCTGGGTCAACACGTCAACCGATTCTTAATGGAATTGCCAGATGGACAAAACCCCCTCTCGGGCAGAGAAGCCCGAAAAGGGGTTATGTTTGCCTAGCCGTCACGTCTGGTTAGAACGGAGGTCTCCGATCCTATCGTGGGACAGGCCTCCGTGCCTGTCTT
>JBKQWH010000363.1:0-13638 GCA_052139635.1 Capsulimonadaceae bacterium | reverse complement strand
GAATCGTCGCGGGCGGCGACGAAATCGACCCACGAATGAATTCGTGGGCTGCCGTGGAGAACGTCCTCCGGACGAAAGAGGAATCGCTTCTTCTCCGCAGTTTGGTTGCGGCTATGCCGCGCTATGTTGTTTCCGCATTTTGTGCGAAAACTATTCGCTGACAGCCTATTATAAACGATGTGTCGAGGCCGGAATCCCGACGTACTCGCCGGGATCGATCCCGAAGGGCTGCACGAGAATCTCAACCCCTCCGGCATCGATCCCGTTCCGCTACTTACCGGTTTTGGGGTTAGGCGGCGACGGGTACATCGGCGTGAATGGAATCGGCTCCGTACCCTTCACGAAAGTCTTTTCTACTGCTCCCGGCGTCCATTTGGTGGCGCGAAGTCCATCTTTCGGGTTGATCAAGATCGTCACGGTTACCGCCTGGCGCCCCGAGAGTGCCGGTTCGAGCGGCCTGGGGGGCCCGCCGGCGCTCCCGGAGTTGACGCGAGCCTCACCGGAGTTACCCGCTGGCGGCGACTGCGTTGGCACGATAGAACCGTCCACGGTAAGAGGAGTATCCGTCGTTGTGGGGGCCACCGGCGCCGAAGAGGTGACGATCGAGGGGGTAGCCATCGACGAGGGAGGCGCTTCGGGCGGCGCGACTTCCGCCAGCGGAGCGGGTGACCACGGATACGCAATCAGCGGCGATGCGCACCGGAACCCGACGAAAACGCTCGGGTGCGACGGATCGTTGAGCCGGCGACAGGAGGTGCGGAATCCTCCCGGGCCGTTGTCATTCCATGGCCCGCCCCGCAAGACTCGGGAAGCGCCGCGGGAAGGCCCCATCGGATTTCGACCCTGAGATTTGTCATAATAGCTGGAATCGAACCAATCCGAACACCATTCCAGTACGTTTCCAGCCATGTCCAGTACGCCGTATGGGCTGGCGCCGTTGGAATCGCTGCCAACTGGCGCCGGCGAGGAGAGTTTGAAAACGCTTGAATTGATGCATTTCGTCGGGTCCCAGTCGTCACCCCACGGGTAACTGCGTTCATCGATGCCGCGGGCCGCTTTCTCCCATTGCGCCTCGCTCGGCAGCGCCATTCCAGCCCAACGGGCGTACGCCTGCGCGTCGTCCCAAGTCACGTTGACGATGGGATAGTTATCATTGTGCCAACCCCACGCCGGCGGAGCCGGCATGGCACGGCCGGTCGCGTCGCAGAACGCCTTGTACTGCGCAACCGTCACAAGGTTCTTGTAAATGTAGTATCCGTCGAGGGTCACCATATGCGCCGGCTTCTCACAATCCTTGTAGGAAGGGTCGTAGTCGGCAGAGTGGTCGTCGTCACTGCCCATCGTAAACTCGCCTGCCGGGACATACACCATCTCAGCCCCGTCGGGCGGATTGACAGGGGGCTCCGAGGCCGAAAGCGGTACGAGTGTCACCGAAACAGCCGAATCGGCGCCGCGAGTCAGCGTGACCTCCGCTACGTACGGCCTGAAACCGACCTGCCTTACTGCCAGTTCAACGGTTCTCGTTTTGTCCGTCCCAGAATCCAGGTCGATGGACGGTCTCGATTGAGCAACCCCGTCCACCGTCAAGATTGCGCCCTTCGGTACGCCGGTCAGTTTGAGGTGGGCCATTGTGTCTATTACTGTGACGATGGGAGTAACCTTTGGAGTGGACCGCGCCGGCGCTTCCGGAGCGTACCTGGCAAGCTCCATCCGGCCAAGGGTGGCGCTGCCGTCGGGGGTCTGGGAGGCGTTCAGCTTCGCAGCGGCGTACTGGTGGACGGAGTACTGGACGTACTGCTTCAGGCTGTCGAACGTGACCGCATGGGTTTCGCTGTCCACGGCGTCGGGGTCGCCCGAAAGCCCCTTGATCAGGTAGTGGGTGAAGACCGACTCCGCAAAGTCCTCCGGCCGCCCCTCGAGGCTGGTCTCGGTCGGAAGGCATGACTGTAACTGCGCCACCTCAGGGCCAAGGCTGATGGCATGCAGGCCTTTCCCGAAGCCATTCCTATCAATACCCTTATTGTCGAGCAGATTACGGCATGCGTCGGTTATGAGCAGGACCCGGCGCGGGAGCAGGGTGGCCAGACGCTGGCGGATGGCATCGTAATCGACACAGGTGCCGGATACGTCGTCGGGATCGCCGTCTTCAGGCACAAGCCAGTCGGTGTCGGCGCCGGCTGCATCGCGGGCGCGCGCGCCGTGCCCGCTGAAGAAGAACACGACCTCGCTCTTGCCGCAAACGATCCCGGAATACATCGTTTTCAGCGCCTTCTGGATGTGCCGCTCCGTTGGGCGCAGGCTCGGGTCGGTGTCGGGATCGTCGGTCATCAGCACAACGTTCACGAAGCCGAATCGGCTCTTGAGCATGTTTGCGAAGTCCTTCGCATCGTTGTTACAGACGTGAAGCCGCGCGCAGGAATCGTAATCTGTGACGCCGATGACCACGGCATACTTCGCGTACGCCGGAGCGTCGGCAATCGGTGTCTCCACCAGGTCCTTGGCGGAGGCCGGGACCTGGGCTGCCGCCGGTTTTGCCGGTAGGGTCAACGTCAGTAGAACAGCAAAGATAAGGAAGCTCAACCTGTTCCACATTAGGCTTATCCTCAGGTTTGTCGGAGGCGGAACTGTCGTGCTAAGAGTCGTGCTTTTAGTATAGCACGCGAGATGATCCCATTGTACCGCGCGGCTTGCGTTTGCCAGGGCGATGGGTTTGCTTTTACCAGAGTAGTCCATTCGATCAATCGGATTTGGATGTGGATAGAATGCGCCACGATCTCAGCAGGACGGCGTCTCTCATGCTTCGACCTCCCCCGCGCAGGCCGTCAATTCGGCCCGCGCCGCCGCGGCGAGACTACGCTGCTCGGCGGGCGCCGTCGGGGCCAGCGTCGCAATCCGGTGTGCCTCCAGATCGGTTTTGCACACCGGTTGCAGTGAAAGGGGCATCCGCGCGTCGTCACAAGGTTCAGGCTGAAGGTCTCGTAGGCATTGCACCACGCGGCGCGGTACCGCTCGACATCAAGGAGATCCCATGCGGGGAGGGGAATATGTCCGGGCGGCGCTCCGGTTGACGCTCTCCCGTCAACCGGACGCCGCCTGGCTCGCTCGTATCGGCCCGGGCCAGACCGGGAATCTTGTCCGAGGCCGTACCGGTCCCGGACGTAAGATATCCGAGAAGCTCGACCAGGGTATGATCGGCTTCTCCAACCAGGGCATACGAGACACCACACGATAAGTAAGTGGCGGGATGATCGGTCACGTCCGGCCCGGCGGCGATCACGGTAACCTCAGCGTTGGCGGCTAGTTGCGCCATCGACAGCGCGGCTTCCCGCATTCGCACCAGACACATCATGACGAGAAAGTTAAAGCTGTCCTCGTACAACACCACAAACCGCGGCTGGTGTTCCCGGAGGGCTTCCGCGAACTCGGCGACACCGTCAGACAGCATCGCGTCGAAAAGCGCAACGGCATAGCCTTCCTCCCGGAGCACCGACGCGGCGTAGAGCGTGGCGAGAGGAGCGTACGGCTTCATGCGCGATTGCTGCTTCGGGTCGTGCTGTAGAAAATAGGAGTGCGCGAGCAATACGTCGGCCATACCGTGAGTTTCTCCGGACTGACTGCTTTAACGGCAAACCGAAATGAATCGCGCGGATCATCCTCTCGAGGGGAGATACCGCATTGTCGCTCGTGCATCTGCCGTTGGTTGGGATTGTCTGACATGGTTTGAACCACGCTCGTCGCAGGCATTACAGCCCTGACATCATCATCGTCATCAGAGTTCAGACGATTTCGGAAGGTACCGGCCGCTTTGATGTGGAACAGGAGGTTATGTCCATTCCACCCACCTGGTCCATGGCCTGCCCGGCGTGCCGGAAACCGCTCGGCCCGCTGCCGCCACAAGCGACTGTTTTGACTTGCGCATGCTGCAGCGTGTCGTATGAACACCAAAACGGTATCTGGCTGTTCCTAACAACGCAACGGCTTGATTCACTGCGATGATCCTGCATATACCTAGGCCGAGCCGTTGTATTACCAGGCGCTTTCCATCCAGGAAGAAGCCCTCGGTCCACATCACCCGTCCGTCGCGCTGACGTTGGTAAATCTCGCGGGTGTATACATTGGGCAAGGACGCGCACCTGAGGCTGAATCCCTCTGTCAAAGAGCAATTGATATCCAGGAGCGGATATTTGGACCAGACCACCCCGACGTTGGCTTTAGTCTGGCGCGGCTAGCCGAAGTTTACACACATTTGGGTAGATACGAAGATGCCGGGGCACTGTACCGCCGAGCCCTAAGCATCCAGGAGACTGCGTTAGGTCACGACCACCCGGACACGGCGCTCAGTCTGTTGAACCTGGGGGTATTCTACACGAATCGCGAATTACTTGACCAGGCAGAGCCGCTCATTCGCGACGCGGTTGATGTCCGGGAGCGGGCTCTCGGACCGAGGCACCCCGCGACGCTCGAAAGCATGATGTTATTGCGTCAGTTTCTCACTAATGCTGGCCGCGATCATGAGGCTCAACTCGTCGACGAACGGATAGCACACAACGCTGCGTGACCTTCGACGCCGGGTTCACGGCTTTCGGGCGCAGGGGCCATGGTGTCCAGTTCGTCCGCAGCCCAGATCCGCCCAGTTTAGCGCCGGTGGGCTTGTCTCGGCACGGTCTGGGGTACAATCTCTAGGCTGTTTGGCTCTTAACCCGCCATTCCAGCTCAGTGAAGGATTGGACCGTGCCACAACCGAAGACGTTCTATGTTACGACTCCCATCTACTATGTGAATAGCGTCCCGCATGTCGGTTCCGCTACCACAACGCTTGTTGCCGATGCGCTCGCGCGATTCCATCGACAGTGCGGGGAGCCCGTGTTTTTCCTGACCGGCACCGATGAAAACGCTCCGAAGGTCGCAAATGCGGCGGCGAAGGCAGGAATTCCCACGGCGCAGTTTGTCGATACGGTCGCGCAAGGCTTCGTCGACACGTGGAAGTTTCTCGATATCAGCAACGACGACTTCATTCGAACCACGCAAGAGCGCCACCGCGATGTGGTCGGAGAGGTCTTCCAGCGATTGCAGGCACGCGGCGATATCTATACGGGTACCTACGAGGGCTGGTATTCGATGTCCGACGAGACGTTCTTCCGCGACTCCGACGTCGTGAACGGCCGCGCCAAGGAGACCGGAGCGATTGTCGAGCGCGTTACGGACGACGTCTATTATTTCCGACTCTCGGCGTACTCGGACCGGCTGCTGGCCCATATCCAGGCGAATCCGGACTTTCTGCAGCCCGAAACGCGCAAGAACGAGACGCTGGCGTTCATCAAGGAGGGCCTGCGCGACGTCGTCGTTTCGCGCCGCAATACCGGTTGGGGAATACCGGTCCCGGGAAACCCGTCTCAGGTTGTTTATGTCTGGTTCGACGCGCTCATCAACTATCTTACCGCGACCGGATGGCCCGATCAACCGAATTGGGAGAACGTTTGGCCTGCCGATATCCATCTCATGGCCAAGGAGATCTACGTCAGGTTCCACGCAACCCTCTGGCCTGCCATGTTGATGGGGCTGGATCTTCCTCTTCCCGGACACGTGCTCGGCCACGGCTGGTGGCTTGTCGGAGGCGAGAAAGGCGCGAAATCGAAGGGGAATATCCCGACGCCGCAAGACGCTGTCGAGTACATCGTCTCTCGCAGCGGAGCATCGACCGAGGCGGCAATCGATGCGCTTCGGTTTTATCTGATCCGGGACATCGGTTTCACTTCCGACGCCGAGTTCTCGTATGAGACTCTGGTGACGCGGTACAATGCGTATCTCGCCAATGACCTTGGCAACCTGCTCAACCGGACACTGAACATGCTACGCCAGTACTCGGGCAGCGTCGTTCGCGCCTCGGTTGAGCGCACGGCCGGCGGCCCGATTGCAACGCTGGCCGTCGCGGTCGCTACCGAGGCGCAGGCCCATTTCGAGGCCCGCAATCCCGGCGCCGCCATCGACGCCATCTGGAAGCTCGTCGGCGGCGGCAACAAGGAGATTGACACCGCGGCGCCGTGGAAGCTGCGCAAGGAGGGCAACGAGCAGGGGGTGATCGACGCCCTCTACAACGCCCTCGAGGCCAACCGCATCGCCAGCGTCCTGATTGCGCCTATTCTCCCGCACGCCTCGCGGCAGATCCGCCGGCAACTCGGCCTCGATCCCGCTGTCGTTCCATCCTGGGAGACGGCATTCCAATGGGGACTCGTGCCCGACAACACGCGCGCCGCGGAGGCGCATCCCATTTTCCCGCGAATAGAAACGAAAGAGAAGATACGTTCCATGACAGAACCCACCGTTGAAACCGTTGCGGCGGCGTCGCCGGCGGCTGCGGCAACAGCCGAGAGTGATCCCAAGATCACCATTGATGACGTTATGAAGCTGAAGCTGCGCATCGCCAAGATCAAGACAGCCGAGCGTGTCTCCGGCAAGGACAAGCTGCTTCACTTGACCATTGATGTCGGGGAAGGCACTGACCGCCACCTCCTCGCCGGAATTGCCCAATACTACAGCGTAGACGAACTCCCCGGCAAGAACATCGTCGTGATCGCCAACCTGCAGCCGCGCAAAATGGCCGGCATCGAGTCGAACGGCATGCTTCTCGCCGCCACCGACGCCGACGGCAAGGCGATCCTGCTGACTCCGGAGAAGGACGTTCACGCCGGCGCCGAGGTACGATAGCCAAGGTAATTATATACTTGACACAATGGCCTAAAGGTGCTATTATAGTGTATACATGAACAGCGAAATTGCCATACCGAAGACCCTTCAGGAAGCTATAATACACTATTCGGACCAGACGAAGTGTCTTGATCTGCTTGTCTCGTTGCGGTGGGAAGACGGTGTAGTTACCTGCCCGTACTGTCCGTCACGCACATGCCGGTTCCTGTTGTCCCGCAGAATCTGGTACTGCCAGGTTTGCAAGAAGCAGTTCTCGATCAAGGTCGGAACCTTCATGGAAAATAGCCCCATGGGTCTGGATAAGTGGCTGGCCGCCATGTGGCTCCTCACGAACGCCAAGAACGGGATTAGTTCCTGTGAGGTTGCACGGGCGCTCGGGATCACCCAGAAGTCGGCATGGTTCATGCTCCATCGTGTTCGAACCGCTTACTCCGATCATCAGCCAACGGACGTATCCGGTACGGTTGAAGCGGACGAGACATATATCGGCGGGTTGGAGAAGAATAAGCACAAAGATAAGCGGCTGACCCACAAGCAGCTTACCGCACTCTCATGGGCATTCGTCGGATCGAACTAAGAGCATGTTAAGCGTAGATGGCCTAAACCGAATAGAGGTCCAGTTAGAAGGGCTACCAGACGACGGCGGCTCTTTACGTCTAGACGCGCTTAATATGTGTCTATCCGAAGTGAGACGTACCCTTGCCGCTGTCGAACGCGAGGAAACAGATAGCGACAGGGCAACCCTTGGGTACAGGGTCGTTAGCTTGACCTATGAAATCCCGCTACGTGGCGTCCTAGAGCCAATTATTCAACGCACACAACCAGAACTTGGCAATCAGGTTATAAGGCGTTTTGCACGTGAACTCGAAGAGATCAGAAGCGGAAACGCGGTCATAAGAGATGAGAGATCGACCAGGGGGATCGACCCGCCAGCTCTCGAACAATATGAACGACTGGCAGCGCAGCGCAAGCGAGTTGGCAATATCCGTGTTGGTCTTGAGCATCACGCGGCTTTGTTAACCGCTGAATTTGACGTTCAATTACGAAAGTTACTCGGCAATATCTACAGGTCTCGGGGTTCGTTTCGCGGCAGACTTGAGGCGGTAAATATCCATACAAGTCCCTGCGTCCTTCATATTCATCCAGTTGCTGGACCTAGCAGAGTTCGTTGCCTTTATCCAAAAGGCAGATTCCCGCGAATTGGGGAGTATTTCGATCACATGTGGATGTGTACGGAGTCGTTAAGTTCCGTGGCGACGATCCGCACCCGTATGAAATCGAAGCGGAAAATATCGTTCCGCTCAGGGAGCGTACCGTATCGCCAATTGCCGACGCCTTAGTTGGTGGCATGCCGCTGATAACGGACGGCAAAGATATAACCACATTCTTACACGAGCTCAGGAATGGCTAAGTCACCGCGTAAATACTACTGGGACACCAGCGTTTTCCTGATGCTACTCAAAGGCGAAACCCTTCACGGCCAGGATACACTGGATGCAGCGAAGGATATATTCCGTAAAGTTGAGCAAGGAGACGCGATAATCATCACGTCAGAAATGACCGTTGTAGAGATTCTTGAATCGAAAACCGACCAGGCTGCATTTGACCGATGGGAAGCAGCACTTCAATGGGAGAATCTGCACGTCCGTGCCGTAGATCATCCGGTAGCTGTTCGGGCTCAAAAACTGCGTTCTGAATGCGATAGACAGAAGTCAAAGCCAGTGACGCATTCGGAAGATGCGATACATGTTGCTACATATCTAATCTACCGATCCGAGATTGATGAACTTCACTCGCTGGATCCGGATTTTGCGAAAGCGCTCAAATATTGCGGTGAAACGGTCGTGCCAACAAAGCCGCGGCGTGACCAAACAACGTTGGAAACCGAACTATTTGCAGATGACGACGATGATTTGGAAACGGACGACTATGACGAAAACGGAACAACAGGAAATGGATGAAATACCGGTCGATGCGAAGTCACAAGAGTACATCAACTTCGAGTCGGGTCTTCGACGGGCGCTCGCCGTCCCGAAGGCCGAACTCGATCGTCGCGAGAAGGCATGGCGTGAGCAGCAACACAAGTGTGGCAGGCCGAAGGCCAAGAATAAGGACGAACAAAACGGATGAGCGACGATGGCGTATTCTCCATAATCTTCAGCACAATTCGGCCCACGCATTTAATCACGCGCTTAAGGTGAAGTGCAAGGCACCTCTTGATCTGGCACGGCTGAAAGCTACTAGCAGATAATATTGTGTCAAGCCGTACTTGTATCGCGCTGACTGATCTGCGTGCAAAACGATCTATCAGAACAGTATCGGGAAGGAAATCTATGCAGGTTCTTGTTACTGGCGGGGCAGGGTTTATTGGCTCGAATTTCGTCCATTACACCCTTACACACCATCCCGAGTACGCCGTGAGCGTCATTGATAAGCTCACATACGCCGGAAACATGGCTAACCTGGCGACCGTAATGGACAGGATAGAGTTCGTCGAGGGCGACATCTGCGACGCGGCACTGATGGACAGGCTGGTTGCCGATGTCGATATGGTCGTTCATTTCGCGGCAGAAAGTCACAACGACAACTCGCTCCGTAACCCCTGGCTGTTTGTACAGTCGAATGTGGTCGGGACGTACACGATTCTCGAGGCAATTCGCAAGCACAAGAAGCGGCTTCATCATATCTCCACCGACGAAGTTTACGGCGACCTGCCGCTTGAGCGGCCGGATCTGAAGTTCACGCTGGACACCCCCTACAATCCATCCAGCCCCTACTCCAGTACCAAGGCCGGTTCCGATCTGCTCGTTCGCGCCTGGAGCCGCTCCTTTGGAGTTGCGGCGACTATTTCGAACTGTGCCAACAACTACGGGCCGTATCAGCACATCGAGAAGTTTATTCCGCGCCAGGTTACCAACATTATTTGCGGCATCAAGCCGAAACTGTACGGAGCCGGTGCGGCTGTTCGAGAGTGGACGCATGTGGACGACCATAATGCCGCCGTTCATTTGATCATGGAAAAAGGTGATATCGGCGAAACATACCTGATCGGCACCGGCGACGAGCGTAGTGGCAAGCAAATGGTCGAGATCATACTGGCGCTGATGGACAAACCGCAAGACTGGTACGATCATGTTAAGGATCGGCCGGGGCATGATATGCGCTACGCCATTGACTCGACCAAGATCCGCGAAGAGTTGGGGTGGCAGCCTCAACACAAGAGCTTGCACGATGGCCTGGTAGCAACTATTGAATGGTATCGTGCGAACGAACAATGGTGGAGACCGCAAAAGGACGCGGTCGAAGCCGCCTACAAGAAGCAAGGCCAGTAGAAGCCATACCGAGCCGATATTTAACCTAACTAAGGAACCGATCATCAATGCCTGCTGAAACGTTGGACCAGGTCGTGTCGCTGTGCAAGCGGCGCGGGTTTATCTTCCCCTCGAGCGAGATCTATGGCGGCTTGCAGGGGACATTCGACTACGGTCCGCTCGGAGTGGAGCTCAAGAATAACCTGAAGAGGCTCTGGTGGAAGCACAATGTGTACGAGCGCGACGATATGGAGGGGATTGAGACATCCCTGCTCACCAATCGTTTCGTGCTGCGATACAGCGGCCACGAGGCAGGGTTCGTCGATCCTCTGATCGACAATCGCACCACCAAGAAGCGATTCCGGTTCGACCACCTGCTGCGCGATCAGACCCCCGAGATGCTTGCGGCCATCGCGCAGCACTTCGGCACGCCGTCGACCGCGGATCACGAGGCGCTTGCAGAAACCCTGCTGACCGATCCCGCCAAAGCGGAACTCGCCTTGAAGGCCGCCCGTGTGCCCGATCCGACGGACGGAAAGCCGGGGGACTGGACGCAGCCGCGCACGTTCAACCTGATGTTCAAGACACAGGTCGGCCCTGTGGCCGACGACGAGTCGTTCGCCTATCTGCGTCCGGAGACGGCGCAGGGGATGTTCGTCAACTTCAAGAACGTCCTCGATTCCACCAACCGCAAGCTGCCGTTCGGAATCGCCCAGCAGGGAAAGTCGTTCCGCAACGAGATCACCCCGCGCAATTTCCTGTTCCGCGTGCGCGAACTCGAGCAGATGGAGATCGAGTACTTCGTGATGCCCGGCGAGGACGAGCGTGTTCACGACGAGTGGATCGCGGACCATCTGGACTGGTGGGCCGACGTGATCGGGCTCGACCGGGCGAAACTCGATCTATTTGAACATGTCAACCTTTCCCACTATTCCAAGCGCACGGTCGATATTCTGTACCGGTACCCGACACTGGGCTTTGACGAACTCGAGGGCATCGCGAATCGCACCGACTGGGACCTCGGCTCCCATTCGCGCGACCAGGCCAACCTGGCGCTCTCGCCCAACACGGCAAAGCGGGCGCTCAAGAACGAGCACTCGACCGAGAAGCTCACCTACTTCGACCAACCCAACAACAAGCATATCGTCCCATTCGTCGTCGAGCCCGCCGCCGGCGTCGACCGCGGTGTACTGGCCGTGTTGTGCGAGGCATACGACGAGGAGCAACTGCCCGGCGGAGACATTCGCACCGTCATGCGCTTCAAGCCCGCCCTCGCCCCAATCAAGGTGGCCGTCCTCCCGCTCGCCAAGAACAAACCGAACATCGTCGCAAAGGCCCGCGAGATCAAGAAGATGCTCCAGTCCGGTGGCGACATGCGCACGGTCTATGACGACTCTGCCGCCATCGGTAAGCTCTATCGTCGCCAGGATGAAGCCGGCACCCCCTTCTGCGTCACAGTCGACTATGACACCCTCGGCCTCGGCAAAGACGGCGACACCAGCCAGATGGACACCGTTACCGTCCGCGATCGCGACACAATGGGTCAGGAGCGAATCGCCGTGTCAGAGCTTGCGTCGTATGTTCGCGAGCGGCTGCGATAGGGTCGACATGAGGTGACGCACACGACTTCCAGGGTCCGAGCAGTAGTAACCAGCGGCCCGTTTTCCCGCCTCGAGGCCTCGATCGGAGAATTGGCGGTTGAAACCTCGTCGCCAAACTCCTATGCGGACACGGGCTCAAATCGGCTGGTTCCGGTGACTGCTGGCAGGACGGATGCCTCCCGCTCCGCGTTTCAGATCGAGACTCGGGTGGAATCCGTCCTGACAATAGTCGCATAGCCAGATTTCGTACTACCCGTGGCCGAACAGCTTGTACCATTGGTACAGCAGGTCGTCGACACGGGTGGTGTCGACCGGGTGGACAATGGTGGGCGGGTCGGTGTTGAGGCCGGCGTCGGCGCGGGCGCCGGTGGAGAAGGCGTCGTCGACCGCGGAGTGGAGGTCGTCGAGGGCCGGGCGGAAGCCGAGCTGGGCGGCCTGGGCTTGATTGTCGCGGGTTAGCAGGAAGTCGACGTACGAGCGCGCCAGGGTGGATTCGTCGGACGTCACCCAGGGCGCGTTGACGATCGCGGCCGGGAAGTCGATCTCCATGGTCGGGGCCGGATAGACGACCTCGATATCGGTTGTGCCTTTGTCGATGGCGGCGACGGCGTTCTGTTCGTAGATAACGGCCATGTCGCAGCCCGATTCGCCCTGCGCGGTCATGACACCGATCGACTTACTCGTGGTGTCGACGAACTGGACCACGCAGCCCTCGATCGTGCGCATGAAGTTCACGAAGCCGGGCGACGACGGTTCTACTCCCGGATGGGACTGCAGGTACTCGTAGTACATCAGCACAAGAGTCGTCTGCCCGCCGTTGGACTTGGTCGGGTCGGACTGCGCGAACTTCAGCTTGCCCCAGCTTGCGTCGCCCCCAATCGATGCCCAGCCCTTTGTGGCGACATCGTACAAAAGCTGCCAGGTCTTGCCCCGGTACTGCGGCTCGCGCATGGCTGCCGTAAACACGGTCGCGCGGTCCTTCCACATCACGAAGACATAGCGCGTGGTGACGATCGTGCGGCTGTCGTCGATAATCGGGTGGTCGTGCTTTCCGACCTTCGGATTGGTCCAGTCCTGGTTCAGCTTGTCCACCCAGTAGGTGTCCGCGGGGTTCCAGATGACCGGCTGTCCCTTGCCGTACAGGATGTCCTGCTTGCCGTCGCGCGAGCCCCGGTAATCCATCACGATCTGCGGCTGCCCGGTGTGCTGCTTGTTAAAGGCATCGGTGACCGGCTTGAGCCAGGGACCGTCGCTGCGCTCGTAGTACATGAGGGCGTCTCCCGGGTTGACGACCGGCGGGGCGGTCGACGTGTCGCCGCTACCCCCAGCCGATGCGGTTTGGCCGCCCGAACCGGTCGACGTCGACGGGGTGTGGTGCATCATCAGGAAGGCGGCGACGATGAGCAGTACGACTATCAGGCCGAGGATCGCCCCGACCGGCGAACCCGACCGTGTCGATGGCAGGATGGTCAGCGGGCGGCCGCAGATCGGGCAGATCGTCGGGGCGCCCGGCATGAGATCGATGATCTCGCCGTGGTCCGCCTTCGTGCAGTTTCCAAAGTTCGTACACTTCGCGCGCTGAGTCGCCATTCTGCTCACCTATTTCCGGTATGATGGACGCTGTCACCGACCGGCCCGGCGGTGCATGGGAGCGTAAACGACCGGCCGGACCCGTCAAGCCTCAATCCTCGTGCTCGTAGTCGCTCCGGATGTCCCAATCACCTTCACTGTCGCGTTTGGCGAATATGATGGCCCGCTTGAAAACCCATTTGCGTTTCACAAATTCGAGTTCAAGCTCGCGAGTTGCAGCGAGCACCTCCATATTAGGGGTCACAAAATCGGCGTCGGGTAACTTGTTATCCGGCGATGCACGGCGCGTTATTGCCGAATGGGTTAGGCCGCTGCCTATTCCCCGCTCAGTAGGTGCGAGGGCCAGATAAACCGTATCCCATTCCTCAGGAATACTCCTTATCATCTTCTACGGACGCATCTGGATCGAGGATGAAGGCGGTAACGTGGTC
>JBKQWH010000362.1:0-8788 GCA_052139635.1 Capsulimonadaceae bacterium | reverse complement strand
TGTCGCCTGCAAGCTTCGCCGCGTTTACGACCCGGACAATTACCAGGTCCAGTGGGAGGAATGCCGTCGGGGCCCGTGGCTGCGGCCAGTCGAAGAAGGAAGTGACCGAGATCATCAACGCGGCACTGGCTCCGATTCGAGCCCGCCGGGCCGAGCTCGAGGCCGATCCCGCCTATGTCGATCAGGTCCTGGCCGCGGGCGCCGAGCGAGCACGGGCCGCGGCCGTTGAGACTATGACGCTAGTCCGCCAGGCGCTGAAGCTTTAGCTGCCGCAACACCGCGCGCGTCGTTTACTTCGGGCCGTAGTTCGGAGCCCAAAAGCAGCGATACCAATGATGAGCGATGTCGTAGCGCACAGTCACCCATCCATTGAGCATCACTCGCGTTTGATCCGGATCGGTCTTCCAGGTGTGGCCGCGTATCGTATTGTGGGCGCACACGTAGTCCAACCATGCCTGCACGGATTTCGTAGGGGGAAGTCGAAAAACTACGTAATGTGCATCCTGCAACTGCGCAACGCCGAATACTTGCACCACGTCTGCTTCGGGTGGAAGGTTAATAACCGACCGGGCAATCCGCCCCTCAATGGCGGCATACCGCCTGGTAACGTCCGCCTGATGCGTGTAGGATTGGTACTTCAACACGCCAACAACGCCAAGAATGACAACGAGATACAACACCAACCTGGGGAGGGTACTTTGTTTCATCATCGCCCCTTCTGATCGGGCGCGCATCTTGAAAGCGCGACTCGTCAATCTCTTTGTCGCTTTATTGCCCTGCGATGCCCCTTACCACCGCCTATCCGCTCCGTTTTGGCGCCTGCTGCGCCTTCTGGATCTTCGCCCATGAGTCGCGCATCGACACGGTGCGGTTGAACACCAGCCTCCCCTTGCGAGAATCCTTGTCGACGCAGAAGTAGCCCTGTCGCTCGAATTGGTAGCGAGTGCCGGGCTCCGCGCCGACGACGCTGGGCTCGACCTGGCAGGACACGACCACGAGAGATTGCGGGTTGAGGTTGTCGATAAAGGTCTTCCCCTCCTCGACGTCGTCCGGATCGGGCTTCGTGAAGAGGTGGTCATAAAGCCGCGCCTCCGCCGTGACGGCATGCTCCGCGGAGACCCAGTGAAGGGTCGCCTTGACCTTGCGTCCGTCGGGTGCGTCGCCGCCGCGGGTGGCGGGGTCGTACGTGCAGCGCAACTCGACCACCTCACCGGCGGCGTCCTTGACCGCCTCGACACATTTAATGAAGAACGCGTTGCGCAGGCGCACCTCTCGGCCGGGCGCAAGGCGGAAGTACTTGGGCGGCGGCACCTCACGAAAGTCGTCACGCTCGATGTAGAGAACGCGGCTGAACGGGACTTTCCGGGTACCCGCACTCGGGTCCTCCGGATTGTTAACGACATCAAGCTCGTCGACGTAGCTCTCGGGATAGTTCGTCAGCACCACCTTGAGCGGCTGCATGACGGCCATAATACGCTGGGCGCGCTTGTTGAGGTCGTCGCGCACGCAATCCTCGAGCACAGCGCCGTCGACCACGCTGTCATATTTCGTGACGCCTATCTTCCGACAGAACTCATGGATCGCCTCCGGCGAGTAGCCACGGCGCCGCATGCCGGCGAGGGTCGGAAGCCGAGGGTCGTCGTACCCGTTCACATGGCCATTGTTGACGAGCTCGATAAATCGACGCTTACTCATCACCGTGTATGGCAAATTCAGCCGCGCGAACTCGATCTGTCGAGGGTGATAGACGCCGACCTGATCCAGGTACCAGTCGTACAGCGGCCGGTGGTTCTCGTATTCCAGCGAGCAGAGCGAATGGGTCACCCCCTCGATCGAGTCCTCCAGGCCGTGCGCCCAGTCGTACATCGGGTAGATGCACCAGGTATCGCCCTGCCGGTGGTGGCTGGCGTGGAGAATCCGGTACATGACCGGATCGCGCAGGTTGAGGTTTCCCGAGGTCATATCGATCTTCGCGCGCAAGGTCCGTGACCCGTCCGGAAACTCGCCGGCCCGCATTCGTGCAAACAGGTCGAGATTCTCCGCGACGGATCGATCTCGATAGGGGCTGTCAACTCCGGGTTCCGTCAGTGTGCCGCGCGTCTGGCTGACCTCCTCCGGCGTGAGGTCGCAGACGTAAGCGAGCCCCTTTTTGATCAGCTCCACCGCCCAGTCGTACATCTGCTGGAAATAATCCGACGCGAAAAACAGGCGGTCTTCCCAGTCCGCGCCGAGCCAGTGTACATCCTCGATAATGGCATCAACGAACTCCTGCTCTTCCTTCACGGGGTTGGTATCGTCGAACCGCATATTGAAAAGGCCGCCAAAATCGCGGGCGATCCCGTAGTCGATCCAAACGGCTTTCGCATGCCCGATGTGTAGATAGGCATTGGGCTCCGGAGGAAATCGCGTATGCACGCGGTCGAACCGGCCCTCGCGCAGGTCCTCGATCACGGCCTGTCGAATAAAATCGAGCGACGTCTCCGAACGGTCGATGGATATCATCTCGGCAATTGCGCTGCCGGCTTCAAGCGTTGTCTCATTCATCTGTCAATGGTCTTTCTGCATGGCCTTTTCGGGCGCCCCTGTGCCCCCGCGCTCGTCCTCGGGCGTCGCCCGCATCCAAACACGATATTACCCGACAGACGCCTAACGCGCAAGCGATTGAGACACTGTGTTTAGCAGGCATCCCGCCGCACGCGCTCCTGCGAAGCGACGGCCGTTGCGTGTTACGCTGTCGAATGGCGCACGGAGCGGCGACCGCGAGATGTGACGTCGTCGAAAACACCTTGCCCAGTATGCCTCCATGTGCTATAATAGCGACAAGAGGGAACATGCGTATGGCGGTCAAACCGTCAGAGATTAGCGCGGAGCGGCGACCGCGCACGCCACGGCCAAGCCGGGCGCCCAAACCAAGACCGCCGCGACGAAACGAACGGTATTACCAGGACCTGGCCGGGTTAGGGCTGCTTGCGCTGGGCGCCCTGCTGCTCGTGAGCCTCTGCGCGCCCCACCATGCGGGCGTTGTCGGCAAAGCCATGGCCTTTACCGCGCGCTGGCTGCTTGGTGTCGGCGCATATGTCACCCCAATCTATTTGTTCGCCTTCGGCGTTAATGTCATTCGCGGCCACGAGCCAAAGTCGCAATCCAACTTCGTAGGTGGCGCTACGGGCCTGCTGCTCATCTTCCTGACCTGGTGGCAGGTCGCCCATACCACCGAGATCACCCAGTTCGCACATATAGAACGTGTTGGAGGGATCGTGGCGGCCATTCTTGCCGCCGGGCTGCGCTCCCCCCTGGGAAACGTGGGAGCAGAGATTGTCCTTGGCTTCCTCGCCCTTGGATTCGCGGTCTGGTCCTTCGACATGCGCCTGCTGCATATGGTGCAACACAGTGTCGAGGCCGGCCGCAAGATTACCCCACCCGTCCGCAAAGGCGCTAAGAACGTGCAGCGATCCGTGGCGGCGATGAAGGCGCGAGCCGAAAAGCGCCGGGCCGAGCAGGAAGAGGTGCGCGCGCTGGAACTCGAGGAGCGGCGCATCCGGCTGGCCGAAAAGGCGAAAGAAATCGCGGAACGTCCGCGCCGGACTGATGCCGCCGCCGTTGCGAGCGTGGTTGACCCTCCGGCCGAACCACCGACAGCGCGACGTCCAAGCGCTCGGGGATCGCGCGAGGTGGTGGTCGCATCGCCGGTCGAGATTATCCCCATCCGACGGGACGACGACGATTCTGGCCCTCCTTTCATCGACGAAGACGACATGCCGACCGTCCCACGCGTGATCGCGACCGAGCCGATGGAAGTTGTCGCCGACCCAAAGCGGCCCGCGCAAATGATGATTCCCCTGTCTGAACGTGCAGAGAAGGACACTTTTGTTCTGCCGCCGCTCAGTCTGCTCAAGGAGTCGCCGCCGCCGCCGATCAAGCAGGAAAGGCTGGCGCAGGAGAAGCAGGCGATCCTGATGCAGACGCTCAACGATTTCAAGATCGGAGCGAATGTCGCCCAGGTCGCCATGGGGCCGACTATCACGCGGTATGAGGTGCAGCTCGAGCCCGGTATCCTCGTCAAGAAGATTGTCGCGCTCGCGGACAACCTGGCGATGTCGCTGGCGGCGATCGATGTGCGGGTCGAAGCCCCCATTCCCGGCAAGGCCGCGATCGGCATCGAGGTGCCGAACGAGGTCATCCAAATGGTGGCCCTGCGCGAATGCCTGGACACCGATCAGTTCCTCAACGCGCCCAGTAAGCTCACGTTCGCGCTTGGCAAGGATGTCGGAGGAATGTACCGCTACGCCGACCTGACCAAGATGCCGCACCTGCTCATCGGCGGAAGCACCAACAGCGGCAAGAGCGTCTGCCTGAACGTCCTGATCTCGAGCATCCTCTACCGGGCAACGCCGCGCGAGGTGCGGTTCGTGATGATCGACCCGAAGCGCGTCGAGCTTTCGCTTTACGATGGGATCCCGCACCTGCTGCATCCCGTGATCAAGGATGTGAAGCACGCCGCCGGGATCTTCCGCAGCGTCCTCAAGGAAATGGAGGAGCGCTACGACCGCTTTGCTCGAGTCGGCACGCGCAACATCGAAGGTTTCAATTCGCGTGTTTCGGTGGAAGAAAAGCTTCCGTATATCGTCGTTGTGGTCGACGAATTGGCTGACCTGATGATGCAGATGGGGGCCGAGGTGGAGACTTCCATCTGCCGCCTGGCGCAGCTCGCCCGCGCCACGGGTATACATCTGGTGATTGCCACCCAGAGGCCGTCGGTCGACGTGGTTACGGGAACAATTAAGGCCAACATCTCGTCGAGAATCGCATTCGCGGTTGCGACGCAGGTCGACAGCCGCACGATCATCGATATGCCCGGAGCCGACCGGCTCATTGGACGCGGCGACATGCTGTTCATGCCGATCGACGCAGCCAAGCCGGTCCGAATTCAGGGCTGCTATATTGGGGAGCGCGAGACGGAGGGCCTGGTAAAGTACCTGCGAGACCAGGAGGAGGCCGTCTATACGATGGTTGCGTCGGAGACGAGCCCGAGCGGGTCCAGCTACGATGATGACGACGGCTCGTCCGACGAGCTCTTCGAGCCGGCGGTACGATGGCTTGTGATGCAGGGTTCCTGCTCGACGTCGAGCCTGCAGCGCAAGTTCAAAATCGGCTATACGCGCGCCGCACGGCTGGTCGAGACAATGGAGGCGCGCGGGATAGTCGGTACTCAGGATGGAGTCAAGCCGCGCGAGATCCTGCTCCGTCCGGAGAACGTCGAAGTCTTCTTCGGCGGGTTCCAGAACGGAGACCTTGGCCAGTAGCCCGGTGTGCGTTTGCCCGCAAGATTTATTTTTTACTGGAGATTGAAGTATTTACGGTCCAGCCGTATACTATCTGTATATGGTGCAGGTTTTTGTCGCCCATCGCGGCGAAAGGAATGTAATGCGGAGGCTCGACCGTGAACGTCAACACAACTAACGTCTCTAATGAACGCGAAGACAACAACCCGTTCTTCCTGACGGGCAACGAGTACCGCGTTGCCGGGAAGCTGAACGAGGCAGTGACGGCGTACCAGAACGCCATCAAACTCGATCCGTTCCACGCGTCGGCACACTTTAACCTTGCCGGCGCCCTGCATCTTCTCGGGCGCCCGGAATCCGCTCTTCCACACTATCGCGAGGCAGTGAGACTGCGGCCGTCGGACGCCGCCAACCATTTCGGATTGGGCAACGTCCTGTCGGACCTCGGCCAGACCGACGAAGCTGTTCAGGAGTTCCGTCAATCGCTGCAGATTGACCCATCAAGGGTCGACGCCTACATCAGCATGGCCAACGCCCTGGCCGCGCGGGGCGGGACCGAGCAGGCCATGGACCTGTACCGCGACGCGCTCAAGATCGACCCGGATCATTCCGGCGCTTACTTCCACCTCGGTAACGCCTTCCACTCGCTCGGGCAAATCTCGGAGGCCATCGAGAGCTGGCTGCGAGCGGTCTCGATAAACCCGGACCATGCACGCGCCCATTTTAACCTGGGAAGCGCCTTCTACAACTCGCGTGACTTCGAGCGGTCGGCCCACCATTACCGCGAGGCGATCCGGATTAACCCGGAATATGCCGATGCCCATCACTATCTGGCAGATGTGCTCAGCGACACCGGCAAGGTCGACGAGGCCATCGCTGAGTACCGCAAGGCGATTCGCTCCGACGGAAAGCACGCACCGGCGCGCAACAACCTCGGGCTCGCACTTCGCGTCAAGGGTCAGCTCGACGCCGCCATCGCGCAGTGGGAGGAGGCCATTCGCCTCGAGCCTTCCTACGCGGAGGCACACCACAATCTCGGCGCGGCTCTCTTTGTGACCGGGAACTCGCAGATGGGGCTTTTTGAGCTGCGCGAGGCCATCCGGCTCCAGCCGGACCATGTCTGGGCGCATTACAATCTGGGAATAGCCCACAGCCAGTTGGGCGATATCGAGTCCGCCATTGCGAACTGGCAGCAGGCCCTGCAACTTGATCCCACCCTGGTCGGGGCGCACTTCAACCTCGGAAATGCCTTCTTTAAGCGGGGGCAGCCGGAGCAGGCAATCGCCAAGTGGCGGAAGGCGCTCGAACATGATCCCGATCATCCGTGGGCTCAGTTCAACATCGGCGGCACGGTGCGGCACGCGCACCAGTACGACCTGAACACTGTCCTTTACGAGCGAACAAAACGTATTCGTCCGGAAATGGCGAGTCAGATTTTCGCCACCACCGGCTCCTTACCACAGACGTAATCGGGATGCCACTGGCGTGGGTGGTCATTCCGGAGCCATTTTCCGCCGGCCATGATGCAAGTCGTGGCCGGCGCGACATCTATTCCTGGATCGGGAGGGCCACATGCATACGCGCGCGGACGTTCGTGCCGCCATCGCTCGGACCGGAATGGTCGTTCTTGCCGTCACTTTCACAACAGTTCTCCCAGCGGACGCGCGGCACGGAGGGCTGGCATCCAAGCCCAAGCCGCCGCAGACCGCTCGCCTGTATTTTCAGACGTGTTACAACAAGGCCGATCTCGCTCTTGCGCACAAGGACCTGGACGGAGCGATGTTCTACGATGACCCGAGCTTTGTGGAGACGCAGCCAGGCAACGTGGAAAAGGACATGGAATCGGTTCGATACCGTCTGAGCTCGTGGCTCGACGAGTCCCTTTCCGTTCGTGCGTCGTCTTCGGTCATCACCGCAAACATGCAGGGCGTCAACGGAACGGTCACCGTGCGCTCCGATTACGAGTTCGTGCTGATCAACCCGGACACGCACGGCAAGGACTATTTCAGCTATCGCACGGAAAACAAGGACTCCTGGGCACGCGACGATCAGGGCGACTGGGTGTTGTTACGCTCCCAGGTTCTCACCGAGACCGCGATTATGGACGGGCACAAGGTCTACGACATCGAGAATCCCTTCACTCCTGCGCCACCGCCTTCCGATCTCGATGACACGGCCGCGCCGCCGCCGGATAATTCCACTCCCGCGTCGAGCAATTGACGCGGTGCAATCATTGCCAGGCGACAAGTCTTGGTTTGCGGAAATCAAATCGTCCACTGTCCGTTCTCGTGGATAACTACGCCGTCGGCGTAGACGGCCCCGCCGCCGGCGTCGGGGCGCATGTCGCAGATCATGTCCCAATGGAGGGAGGAGACGTTCTTGCCACCGGTTTCCGGATAAGAATTGCCCAGGGCCAGATGGAACGTGCCGCCGATCTTCTCGTCGAACAGGGTATTGCGGCTGAAGCGCTGGACGCCGTAGTTGTTGCCGATCGCGCACTCTCCGAGTGTCATCGCCCCCGGGTCCGACGCCAGCATGGCCCGAAGGAAGTCGCGGCCGCGTGCCGCGTCGAAGTCCACCACCCTGCCGTTTTCAAATTTCAGCCGAATATCGTCGACCTCGTGGCCAAGATGCGCCCCGGGAAACGTGAAGCGCACGAATCCGTTGACGGAGTCCTCGATCGGGCCTGTGAAAACCTCCCCGCTCGGGAAGTTGCGGTGGCCGTCAGAGTTCATCCAGCTGCGGCCCTCGACGCGCATCGATATGTCCGTATCCTTCGCGACAAATCGGATCTCACGCACCCTGTTGAGAGTATCGACGTAATGCTGCTGCCTTACGGAGAACTCCCGCCACGCTGCGGGAGGATCGGCCTGGTCAAGGAACATCGCGGACAGCACGAATTCTTCATAGGCTCGCACACTTAGCCCCGCGTTCTGCGCGGCGGCGGGCGTGGGATACAGGGTCAGCACCCACCTGGCCCGGTTGTCCGCGGCACGATGGAAAAACCCGCTTCGAATCTCCCGGTTGGCGGACTGCGCGCGTGCCTGGCGTGCGGGATCGACGCCGGAAAGCTCGGCCGTGTTGGCGGGCGCCACAATGGCCACAAGAGCGTCGATCGTCTCGTACTCGAGTTTGCGAATGGGCGAGACGAAGTCAAGCTGTGGGTCGGTGGCTGTCGAGTAGAAGATCTCGTCGACCCCGTCGACCAGCACGTGGATATGCGGATGTCCTCCGGCCGCGAGGGCCGCGCGATAGACCTCGCGCGCCAGGGGAATCCCGGCTTCGTCGGCCCGGATCAGGATCTGCTGCCCCGGCCTCGCCTCGATGCTATATCGGATGAGAGTGTCAGCCCACTTCGTCAATCGTGTATCGTGCATTGGTCGTGTCCTCCGTAAAGCCCGATTATACCGTTTGAAAGAGACGATCGGCCTTTTGGAATTTGGATTCGGAAGTTCCACAACGGTAAACACGACTTTCACAAGCTTCATCGGGTGGCCCCGCCCGCT
>JBKQWH010000361.1:0-8337 GCA_052139635.1 Capsulimonadaceae bacterium | reverse complement strand
GCACTTGATGTATACTCATCCATGAAGGATGGCTCGCTGACTTTCGCCAAGTGCCGCTGATGCGTTCTGAAGTAGAACAGTGGCAAATAAACCGCTGCGGTTGAGTGGAATACTGATGTGTAACTCCGAGCTTTAGTCCGGCTGATATACGTTATACTGATCCGGTTTCTCCGACGGGTCTTGTGTGTCAATACCGCGCTGCTTCGATTGTTCTGGCACGAATATTGCATAACAATCCGTGACGACGCACCGCCGGCAGGCGTTCTCCGAGTTGCCGGACTCGCCTCTGCGGAACGGCATAGCTTTTTATTAGATAGGACATTCAGGCAACGATGGATTCCATTCCTGCCATTCTATCCTGGCTGAATGATGCGCCGACCACCGCCAGATACATCGCTGCATCAAGCAAGCTCGATGCACTTCCGGATTCCGAAACGGCGGGAAACGCGCGCATCGCGATCCTCAGCAACATCACGCTTGATCCGATCATTCCGTCCCTGAAGGTGGAGTGCTACCGGATTGGATTGAGGCCCATTGTCTACGTGGGACCGTTCGACGGCGCGCAGCAGGTTGTGTTCGACCCGCAAAGCTCCTTGTTTCAATTCGAGCCTGACATTGTCGTCCTGGCTCTCAGGCTGCACACGCTGACACCAGACTTGATGATGCGGTTCGGCCAGTTGTCGAAGGCAGACGTAGACGATCTCTCTGCCGGCACCCAGGATAGGGTCATTGCGCTGCTCGGTGCGATCCGCGCTCGCTCGCCCGCAACCATATTGGTCAACAATTTCGAACTGGCGCACTATCCGTCATTTGGCATCCTCGACGCGCAATTGCAGCGTGGGCAGCAAAGCGTTATTCGAGATTTGAACGCACGACTGGCACAGCAGGTTGCTGAAGTCGGCGGCGCTTACGTTGTGGACCTGGAGCACGTTCTTGCCTCGGTAGGCTACGATTCCGGTCTGGACGATCGATACTGGCACATTGGCCGGGCGCCATATGCGCAACCGCTTCTCAAACGGCTTTCCGCCGAATACGCGGCTTTCGCCGCCATCCTCAAAGGGCGCAACCGCAAGTGCCTCGTACTCGACTGTGACAACACGCTTTGGGGCGGCGTTGTCGGCGAGGACGGCATTAACGGCATACGTCTTGGCACGACACATCCCGGATCGGCGTACAGGGACTTTCATGCCGCCATTTTAGACCTGTATCACCGCGGCGTGCTGCTTGCCCTCAACAGCAAGAATAATGAGGCGGATGCGCTGACGGTTTTCAGCGAGCATCCGGGGTCGCTGTTGAAGCCGGAGCACTTTGTTGCGCGGCGTATCAACTGGCAAGACAAAGCGGCCAACCTGTCCGAAATCGCTGCCGAGCTCAACATAGGCGTCGACAGCCTGGTCTTCGTCGACGATAATCCGGTGGAATGTGAGTTCGTCCGGCAGACGCTGCCCGGCGTTCTCGTCGTTCAGCTTCCCCCGGACCCAACTCGATACCGAAGCACGCTTCAAAGTATGCGCTGCTTCGACACGCTGGCCCTCAGTGACGAGGACCGCCGCCGCAGCGAAATGTACCGGATTGACGCTCAGCGTTCCGAGGCGAGGCGCCGGAGCGAAACACTCGAGGACTATCTACGGTCGCTCGACATGGAATTGACGTTCGGCACAGCCGATCCGGCGACAATCCCGCGCATCGCGCAGTTGACTCAGAAGACCAATCAGTTCAATGTCACGACGCGTCGATACAGCGAAGAAGACATCCGGCGATTTTCGGATGATCCCGAGACGGCTGTCCATTGGGCCAGGCTCCGCGACCGCTTCGACGATAATGGTTTGATTGCGGTCGCGATCGTCCGGTATGAAGGAGATTGCGGTGTTATCGACACGCTGCTCATGAGCTGCCGCGTGATTGGCCGTGGCGTCGAGAGAGGAATCATCGCGCACGTGGCCGGTGAGGCCGCTGCAAAGGGCTGCAACAAGATGCTTGGCGAGTTTATTCCGACTGCTAAGAACAGCCTGGCGGCCAATCTGTACGCTGACCAAGGCTTCGAAGCGGTCGACAATTCCGTCGGGTCGCTGTGGAGGCTGTCTCTGGTTGGCGCCCTTCCGCAACCGCCGGATTGGTTCAATCGTCGAAGAGATAAGGAGATTGTTTAGATGTCCCTTGACACTCGCTTGGCCACTGTCCTATCCGCCGTACTTGAGATCCCGGTCGAACAGGTGGGAGAGAACACTTCTCCGGACACCGTAGCCACATGGGATTCGATGCGCGCGATGACCCTGGTGGTTAGTCTGGAAGAGGAATTCGGTGTCCAGTTCACGGATCATGAGATCCTCGAGATGGCGAATTACTCGTTGATTAAGCTAACGCTGCAGGAAAAGGGAGTTTCTTGACGTGACCGGCACTCCTCAGTTCGCCGACTTCGCCCAAATTCACGAGGGAGACGAAGTCGTGCTAACTCGCCGGATTATTCGAGAGGATGTCACCCGGTTCGCCGAGCTGACGGGCGACAACAACCCGCTTCATCTGGACGACGCCTTCGGGGCGCGTACTCAGTTTGGCGGCGCCGTCGCGCACGGGATGCTCAGCGCATCGTTGATTTCAACCGTCATCGGCACGATGCTTCCCGGGCCGGGGGCACTGTGGATGTCCCAGACGCTCGACTTTCTAAAACCGGTACGGGCGGGGGATACTGTATCCGTCCACACCCGCGTGGTGAGCAAGCATCAGGGACAGCGGTTGCTGGAGCTTCATACCACGATCTTGAATCAACTCGGAGTCGCGGTCATTGAAGGAAAGAGTAAGGTCATGTTATTGGAAGAGAAAGAGGCAGCGATCCGCGACGCTCGCCGCCCGACCGTAGCGCTCGTCACAGGGTCGAGCCGCGGCATTGGGGCGGCGACGGCCAGGGCATTGGCTTTGCAGGGTTTGAAGGTGGCGGTCAATTACGCCAACAGCATACATGAAGCACAGTCCGTTGTGCGCGAGATTGAAGATGCCGGCGGCCTTGCGGCGTGCTTTTGCGCCGATGTTGGCGACACAGAGCAGATCCAAAACCTCGTGAACAACGTAGCGTCGACGTTCGGTCCCGTCGATGTGCTCGTGAACAATGCCTGGCCGCGGCATGTCCTCCGGCCGTTCGCTGAGACGGAGTGGAGTGAGTTCGAACGACAGTGGAACATGGGTGTACGGGCGGCTTTCTTGTGCTCGCATTCCGTTCTGCCGTCCATGATCGAGCGCGGTATCGGACGCATCATAAACATCGGGTCAATCGCGGCCGACGCCACCCCGCCGATCAACCAGTCCGCTTATGTGGTCGCGAAATCAGCGCTGGCGGCACTCACCCGGTCGATGGCGGCGGAACTGGGTCCGAAGGGGATTACCGTCAACCTTGTGGCCCCCGGCATGACCGACACCACGTTCATCGGCGATATGCCACAGAAGGCGCGCATGTTGGCCCAGGCGCAAACTCCCTTACGCCGGCTCGCGCGGCCCGAGGACATCGCCGACGTGATCGCGTTCCTGGCGGGGCCCGGCGGAAGTTATGTCACCGGTGAAACCGTGCGCGTTTGCGGCGGTTCGATGATGTTGTGAGGTGGATTGTGCTCTCCCCGGAACGCATTTGGTACATGAGTTGCCGCGCATATCAGCGACGGCAATTGGCTCTCGCGAAAGCCCTCAAGACTCTCAACTATCTCATGTATCGTTGCTTGCTCCCGTTTGAGGCGGAAATCGAGAAGGATGTCAGCCTGAAACATCTGGCGCTAGGCGTGGTCATCCATCCACAGGTGACGATCGGCCACAATGTCGTGATTTATCATATGGTCAGTCTTGCCGCGGAATGTCCCGTGGGTAGCGAGCACCGCATTGTCATTGAGGATGATGTTGAGATCGGAACCGGAGCGATTCTGATCGGTAATATGTACGGTGGTATTCGCATCGGCAAGGGGGCAAAGATTGGGGCCGGCGCGGTGGTCGCTCAGAACGTCGCGCCGGGCCAGATTATCGTTGCGATGCCGGGCCGGCCGGTGCCGACTCGTCCCCAACCATCCACTGTTCCGGAACAACAACTCAAACCCACGAACTCACCCGATCCGACCGCGATTCCCATCCGTCCGGTTCAGGAAACGAGTGCCGCGTAGTTAATGCCGTCCAGCTTCTCGCCGTTCACGGTCCAGGACATACCATTGTGCAATACGAGTTCGCTCTCAATCTTCAAACCAACCCTATCTAACAGGTCGTGAATGCAGTCCAGGCTCTTAAGCAGGTAGACGTGTTCCTTTGACGGGCAGTTGCAGCATGTCGTTATAAATGCCACTCCATTCGGAGCCAGCAATTCTTTGAGCCCGGCGAGCAAGTCATCGGGATTCTCGACATGCTCGATCACCTCGCCCATCGTTATGAAGTCGAACCCTTGTTTTGGCAGAGTTGTATCGAGGATGTTTTCCGTCAGGAACTTGATATCCCGGTACGGAAACTCGACTTGCTCATTGACGGTCAGGCATTCGAGCACTTTTTTCGACATCGTGATCGCGGTTTCGCTGATGTCGACCACCACAACGTCTTTTATTCCGGGAATCTTCAAGGCCTCGACAACGAACAGGCCATGACCGGCCCCGATTTCCAGATAACGGCCGGGAGTCCTGCGGCTGACTTGTTCCTGGAAATACGTGAAGATCCGGTAATGGTTTTCCCATAGGATTTGCGAAAGCGCAAGCCCAAGCAGGATAGCCGTCATCTCGCGCGAATTGGAGTAGACGGCATCATAGGCACCGGAAAGGGATTCCGATGCATACTTTCCGGATCGCGCGAATCGGGCCTGTTCCACCATTGTGTCGTTGCACAAAGTGACGTAGGCGTCAACCCAGTCCTCAACGGTCATACCTTCGCCGTGAAGGTACGTCAGGAATGCGGAAGTGAGATGCTCCGCGTGCGCCCAGAAGCGTTCGTCCTGGCGTTCCACGTACTTGTTGACGGCTTTAGCCTGAAGCGGCGATTTCGTGCGTACGAATTCCAGTACGTCGTTGAACGTCTCGCGCATCAGAGTCCTCCAATCATTTTGCCATTTGAGGTGCTTTCGCTGCTACCCTGTGGTAGATGTCCACGGTTTTTCGGCCGACGGTCTCCCATGTATGGTGGCTTACGGCATCGCGCGAATTGTCGGCTAGCCGTTGCAATAAAAAGGGATCGTTGACTGCCTGGGAGATCCGCCCAGCCAACTCGTCCGTATCGCTGGGCGATTCGACAAGCAGGCCGCTCACGCCATCAACAATCATCTCGGCCGCGCCGGATCGTCGCGTTGTAATGACCGGAACGCCGGAGGCCATGGCTTCCGTGATGACCATGCCGAAGGGCTCATAGTATGTCGGGAACACGAAGAGATCGGCGGCGCCAAACACGCGCTCGATGTCGCGAGCTGGCTCGGCGAGAGTCATACGATCGGCAATTCCCGACTTCTCCGCGAGCGCCTGGTAGTGGGCCAGGTTGCCGCGGCCGACCGCCAAAAGGTGTACGTCGGGATTATCGACTTTTCCCAACGCCTCGATGACCGTGCCGAGGCCCTTCCGACGGTACTCACCTACAAACAGGGCAACTATGCGATCTCCCGGTACAGCGTAGCGGGTGCGTATCTCGGCGCGAAACCGCCGATTGTCCGGATGGAACCGATCCGGGTCGACGGCGTTGTAGATCACGTCGATCTTCTCCTTCGGGCATCCATAGAAGCGGATCAGATCCTGCTTGACGCGCTCCGAAACAGCGCTTACCGCGCGCGTTTCAGGCGAGGCAACGGCCTTTCGCTCGAAGTAACCGGCCAAGCGCCACATGAAGTGGTGGTACGCGGAAATACCTTCGATCTTGCCACCCTCCTTTTTCAGCACATCACCCCACGCATATTGACAATACTGTGTGGTCACGACATTCTGACGGGCGGTGATGCCGCCGATGGTATGAATGATATCAAAATCGACGCCGGCGTCTCGAACCGCACGCGATGACCGGAGAAAGTACTGCGCAAACAGCGTGATGATTGGGCGCTTGACGGTCCGGACATAATGTACGGTCACTTTGTCGAACGGGACATCGTCGATTTCCGACGCAAACAGGTGGACCTCGTGATCGCGGCAGAGATATCGGGCCAGTTCGGCGCAATATCGCTCCATGCCGCCCCGAAAGTGAATGTTATTTGCAACTAGCGCGATACGCAGCTTAGACACACGGTACTCCGGACGATTCAGAACGGCGCGCACACTTCTGGAACAACGCACCAATACGGCCCGTTACACCGATGCAGTGGACGAACCGTAGCATGCCGAGGGCACAGTGTCTTTGCGTGATTCTTTCGCGGCAGCGTGCGACACACAAACGACAAGTTGTCTATATGAATACTGACGCATAAACGGAAAGTAACGGTAGATTCCATCATCGAAGGACCGGCACGCCCAGTTCATGAACTTAGACCGATACTTATAGAACTTACAATTCACGTAGTGAAGGAACAAGAACTCCGGAAATTCAGTCGTGACGGTCGCGAAGTATTTCCCGAACTGCTTTAGTTTGGCACGCGTGAGCGGATATTCGTCGTCACTACTCCATTTGGGAATACCAAAACGCCCGCACAGGTTGTTGCGAGCGAACATGAGGATGGGATTGTTGGCGCAGTTCTCGCGGAATATGGCGCGTGCGCCAGGCCGCATAACGCGGGCAATCTCCGCGCCGAATTTATCCGCATCGAGGTGATGGATGATGTCCTGACCAACTACTAAATCGAAAAACCCGCTTGGAAAGTTGAGTTCCATGGCCGACATTACTTCCGCGTGAATCTTCTCTGAGAGTCCGGCCAGTGCCGCCCGTCGCCGTGCCACTCCAATGCTCACCGGAGAAATGTCGACAGCCCAGACTTCCGCACCACGCTTTGCTAACAGGATTGATCCACGGCCCATTCCGCATCCGACATCGAGCACGTGCAAACCGGCAATGTCCCCCTCCGCGTCGATACAATGCTGCTCGGCAAGAGTAGGGGACAAGTCCTCGGATAGAAGATCCTGGTCGGTAATGCGGCCTGCAACGCCGTCCCAATACTCAGCCTCTCTGTCGTCAACGGTCGCCATTTTTTACACCCCCATTTGTCCCGGCCGGATAGGTCCGGATCCTTGGTCAAGATTAAGTGATACAACTTCAAAGATAATTGCGCAATATTTGTGCCAAGTGAAGCAGAAGCCACTCACACTGGCATATTATTTGCACGTCCGTGGATGCATGAACCCTATGCCGATTATCGCTGAACCGGCTGTCCGCGACGGGATCCGACCGAAAAGGCTTGGAAACAACTTCAATTTCCTGCGAGTCGTCCTGGCCGTCGCCGTGATCTTCTCTCATAGCTTTCCCCTACGTTACGGGCCACAGGTGCTTGATCCGCTCGCACGGTTCTTGCGCTACCAGAAGGATCTTCAGTCTGACCGCCCCATCGACACCGGGCACACCGCTGTGTATTGCTTCTTTGTTATTAGCGGCTATCTCGTCACTATGAGTTGGTTCAACAGCCGCGGTTTAGGCGATTATCTCAAGAAGAGGGTTTTGCGTATCTACCCCGGTTTCGTTCTTGCCACTCTCAGTTGCCTTTTCGTATTCGGCATTCTCGGAGCAAACAATCTGAAAGCATACTGGCAGGCTTTGCTTGGTTCGGCGTCAAAGGAGTTCGTCGCGATGGCTCTGCTCAGAATTCCTCCGTTCCTTCCAACTCTCTCTACTGTTCCCGATCCCGGCGTGCTCAACGGCTCGCTTTGGACTATCAGTTGGGAATTCAATTTCTATTTACTTGTTGCAGCCGTTGGACTCATCACTCACCGAATCATGCCGCGATCCGACGTGCTGTTAAAGATTGTATCGCTTATCCTGTTCGCCACGGTCTACTTTCTCTATGCCGTTCATTGTAGTGGACACTGGCTCGGCTGGCTCGGCGTATCCGATCGGTCGTGGGTTGGTCCCCGTGATCCGCATTGGTGCAGGATCATCGCGCATGGAGTAGGTTTCATCGGGGATCCGGTCGTGTGGTCTCGCATGTTGGTTTATTTCCTGGCTGGAATGTGTGCATTCATGTTTCGCGGTCGAATCGTGTACAATCTTCCACTCTTCCTAGCCTCGGTTGGAGTCCTTCTTGCTTCCATTTATATCGTGCCCGTTATCGCGTATACACTTCCTCTGTTCGGATCCTATGTTCTGCTGTACATCGCTTTCGCGCCAGGCCTCAAGGTCTCCGGCTTTGGCGCGAAGATGGACATCTCCTACGGACTGTATCTTTACGCGTTCCCGGTTCAGCAACTCCTCGTCCACTACGCGGCCCGT
>JBKQWH010000360.1:0-2955 GCA_052139635.1 Capsulimonadaceae bacterium | reverse complement strand
CCAACGGCACGGCGTACTACTACAAGGTGGCCGCCCTCAACGCGAGTGGCACATCCGCCGAAACGAGCGAGGTCAGTGCGACCCCGTCGGCCAGCACCGGGAGCATGGTTCTCGGCATTAACTGCGGCGGCAGCGCCACGGGAAGCTGGGTCGCGGACGAGGATTACAATGGCGGCACGGCCAATGCGGTTACGAACACAATCACAACGACCGGTATAACCAATCCGGCTCCCGTTGCCGTTTATCAGACCAACCGGTTCGGCACGAGCACCTACACCGTCACCGGCTTGACGGCGAGCACCACGTACACAGTGCGCCTGCACTTCTGCGAGACGTACTGGGACGCGGCCGGCGACCGCGAGTTCAACGTGTCCATTAACAGCACGCAGGTCCTGACCAACTTCGACATCTGGGCCAATTCCGGCGGCGAGAATGTCGCCAACATCCAGCAGTTCAGCACCACGTCGAACTCGAGCGGCCAGATTGTGATCGTCTTCACCACTACGGTTGACAACGCACAGATCAACGGCATCGAGATCGATTCGAGCAGCGGCGGCGCCCCTGCGGCGCCAACCGGCCTGACCGCGACCGGCAGTTTCGCACAGATCGCGCTTTCCTGGGCGGCGAGCAGCGGCGCGACGAGCTACAATGTCTACCGCGGCACGGCGTCCGGCGGCGAGAGCGCAACGGCAATCGCTACCGGCATCACCACGACCAGTTACACAAACACCGGGCTGCCAAACGCCACAACCTACTACTATAAGGTGGCGGCCGTCAGCTCCGCCGGCACCTCAAGTCTCTCCAGCGAGGCCGGCGCGGCCACGCAGTCGCCTGTCATCCAGATCAATACCGGCGGCAGCGGAACCGGATCGTGGGTCGCCGACACCGACTATTCAGGCGGCATGGCGACGTCGGTGACGTCGACGATCACCACGACAGGCCTGGTCAATCCGGCCCCGCAGGCGGTCTACCAGTGCAACCGGTACGACGTGATGACATACACGATCGGCAGTCTGACCGCAAACGGGACGTACACGGTGCGGCTGCACTTCTGCGAGACGTATTTTACGGCAGCCGGCGACCGCGAGTTCAATGTGTCGATCAACGGTACGCAGGTTCTGACCAACTTCGACATATACGCCACGGCGGGCGGTGAAAACGTTGGAACCATCCAGCAGTTCACGGCAACGGCCAATTCCAGTGGTCAAATCTTGATCGCGTTCTCGCTCGGCGCAGTCAACGAGCCGCAGATCAACGGCATAGAGATACTTCACTAACATCAACACAATGCGTGGCGGGTGCGGGATGGGAGTCCCGCACCCGCTTTTTTCGTTGTACCGGATTCCAGCAGTGATCTCCGTTTTCATACCGCTTAATCAGATCGAAATCCGTCGAAAACTTATTCGTAAATCGGTCATTCAATTCGAGATAACTCCGGTTTTGGTCGTATAATGAGGTACCTTGCTAAGGCGAATATATTTCGTGTAAATTCGCCCCGGCTCTATGATGTGAACGGCGGAATAACATACCAGGCAGTTGCCGGTTAGATTTGGCAGTCTAAATGCGCTTTTTACTATCTATGAATCGTCTGCAATCACACTGCAGCAATGCGACGGACTGCATGACCACCAGGAGAGCCGAGAATAACGGCTAACGCTGAGAGAAGGTGCGATCCGGCGCAGCTCGGTAATACGGGCGCCCCCGATCCAATTCCAGTCTTAACTCTAAGAGGAGAGCAGCATGACAACACATTCGCGTAAGACCATGGGGCGATATTCCGGCGCCTTGCTCGTCGCGACAATGGCGGTGGCCGTTCTGGCTGCGACGCCGGCGTTTGCACAATCCTACACTCAAGCGTGGGGAGACAGTTTCACGGGGGCCGCCGGCACCCTGCCGAGTGCGTCCAATTGGGTGATGTTGACCGGCAACAACTGGGGTACCGGCGAAGTGGACTACGGCGGCAATACAACGGCGTCCGCCGAGGTCAATGGCAGCGATCAGCTTATCACCACCGTCTGGTACGACACGGCCAACTCGGACTACTATGCGGCGCACCTATCGACGCAGGGGCTGGAATCGACGACATACGGCAACATCGAGTCCAAGATCGAGGTATCGTCCACAGACGGATTGATGTCCGCCTTCTGGATGCTTCCGACAAGCTTTCTTTCCGGTTACGTCTGGCCGAACTGCGGCGAGATCGATATCCTGGAGACGCTGGGCGATACCCCGGACAATGCCTACGGCACGATCCATGGCTTCTCCTGGAACGACAACGCCGACAACTTCGAGAACAACGGCCTGGGAGCCTACTACACGAACTCGACCTCGCTTGCGACCGCCTACAATGTGTATGGTGTCTACTGGCAGCCGTACCAGATTCAGTGGTACATCAACAGCACGACCTATAGCACGATCAACATTCAGGACATGAGCATTGCCATGGACTGGGCTTACGATCAGCCGTTTTACATCATCCGCAATGAGGAGCTCGAGAGCGCATGGGCAGGGCCGATCGTCAGCGGCAACACGGTGATTCCGAACACGGCCGGCACGGATTACGTGCACGTGAACACGTGGAGCGGCGGGGTTCCGGGCGCGCCGTCGAACATCACCGGCACGGCGTACACCAATGCGGTTGCCCTGTCCTGGACCGCGAGCAGCACGTCCGGCGTGACCTACAACGTGTACTGCAGCACGTCGCCGTTTGCTCAGCCAACGGCGCCTCCGTACACGATGCTCAACTATAACACGCTGGTGGATTCCAACCTCACAACGACCAGCGCAACCATCACGGCATTGAATCCGAACACGACGTACTGGTTCTACGTCTCAGCCTCGAATCAGGGCGGACGCTGCCGCGCAGGTGGTCAGCGAGGTAAAAGAGGGCATCATCGGGGTCGCCATCGGCCCCCACTCGATCATCGGCGCGGACGGTATCCTTTCCTCCCGCGA
>JBKQWH010000359.1:0-4423 GCA_052139635.1 Capsulimonadaceae bacterium | reverse complement strand
TGACAACGTTGACGTCGTACTGTGGAGCGTTCACGTTCGAGATGACAATCGGCCCATAGTTCAGAACATGAAACATGGTCTGCTGTACGAGCGTGAAGCTCTCGTTGTGGACATAGCGAACCTTGTTGATGTCGGAGTACGTTCCGTAGACGGTCGGGCCGGCGGGCGGCGTGTTCCCATAGGCGGTGGCGGTGATTCCCGCCAGTGCGTTCTGGGTTCCAATACTATCGGGGGAGATGGTCGGATCGAATACCAGGCCTTCCTCGACGGCCGAGCCGCCGCTCGTGACGGTACAGACGCTCCCGGCGTAGACCCCATCCGGAGCGCCCTCACGGGTCATCACCTCAATGGCCTGCTGCGCAAAGCGGGAGGCGGCCGTGGTGTTGCGGGATTCTCGCTGGATGGCAAACCCGGCCGGGAACAGTCGGATCACATACAGGATACCGATCACAAGAATGATCAGCACGATGAGGATCTCGATCAGCGTCAACCCACGTTGCCGGTTCTTAGATTTTGAGATGGGTGTCATCATCGCTTATGGCCGTTCGTCCCTACTGCTTTTGAGGTATCGTCCAGAACATTTCTTTCGCCACGTTGGCGCTGCCACCCGTATATGAGTATGTCGCAAGTGTCGGCGGATAGACCAGCGGCGGATAGGCCGTGGCATTATAAGCCGGCTCCAGCGCGGCAAAGGCGTGCGAGTCGTACTTCATGACCGATCCACTCTCGGTGAGGATCATGACCTTCCCAGCCTGCTGCACATGGTATGTCGTGCTGGTGACATACGTATTGCCGGGAGGGTTTTGCCACCGCAACTGCCCCAGATAGAAGTTGTACGCCGTATTCGTGGTGGGATTGTTCAGGCACAGTCCCGCCGCACTCGCCACCGCGGGCGGCGCCGTCACCGGGGGAGTCGCGGTCGGGTTTGAGTAGTTGCAGTCGAGATTTGTCTCGTTGATGTCGGTCCACGACGTCTCGTAGCGCGTGGCGAAGTTTCCGAGCACCGAGCCGCCACGGGTGAGGGCCGTTCCGTCGGGAGCAACCACGGGTGACACGTCGTAGGCATCGGCCTGGTAGAAAATGAGCGGATTGGGCGCGCCGTTCTTGGTCCACCCCGACGCGACGACGATTTGTCCCTGGTTCATATTCGGGCCACACGCGCAATCGTCGGTGCTGTTCGGGTCACCTTCGTCGGACGGGTTCGTGGCCGGCGCCGTGCTGAGCAAGCTGCAGTTGGCATTCCCACTGGTTATTGCATCGCCCTGACACAGTGCGAAACGCTCCGAAGGCAAGGTCTGGGCGAGGGTCGCGTTGTCGTTCGGGTCTTCGAACTCGGCCAGGTTGTTGATGTACGACGGGTAAAGTCCAACCAGATATGTCGCACACGTTCCGTACGTGGTGCAGGCGTTGAGGGCCTGGTCCATCGGGGCGTAGGTGACAGCCTGGGTGGGAGTCGTGGGAGCGGGACCATTTGGCACCGCGTATCCGAAGATGACGGGCGGGTAGTGGTTTGTGTCCAAGCGGTACATCTCGAGCTTGGCGGAGATGTCGTGCAGGTTGGCTATGGTGGTGGACTGGCGGCCGTTCTCCTTGACCGTCGAGAACACGGGGAAAATCACCGCGGCGAGCAGGGCTATGATGGCTATGACGACGAGGAGCTCGATGAGCGAAAAGCCCCCGTTTGCGCCGGTCCCGCGCTTCGGAGTATATCGCTCGACTCCTGGCGGAGGGCACAATGCTCGTCCCCGTCGCTCATTCACAGGTTTGACCGCATGCATGACATTCTCCTGAAAGCCCCCGAAGTGGGGCAAGATGGCGGCCTCAGCCACTATTGAGCGAGTCCGGTCGGCGTCAACATCCAGGTCCGGCTCGGGGAGACGACCTGTGGTGGAGTTGCCGATGAATTCACGGAAATATTCGAAATATCCGCGCCACCGCCGGCCTGGAGCAGCCGATTCGGATCGAAACTGCCGACATGACCGTCCTTGAACAAAACTTCCACAAACCCGGACGACCGTACGTGGTAGGTGTCGCAGGTCACATAGGTATCACCCGTCGAGGACGGCAGGTCCATCTGTCGCAGGTACTGCGTGTACGTGATTCCCTGCGTACCGACCGGGGTGGAACTGAACGCCGGCGTCCCGGCGACTGTGAACGTTGTGGGATTCACAACACTGGTCCAGGCTCTCTGATACCGCGGAACCAGCACGGACGGGTTGACGTTGATAGCGCTAATCACAAGCGGGCCGGAATCGTAGGCATCGGCGTCGAAATACTGATGCGTCGACGCCGTCAGGGTCCCGGTCGTTCCAAGCGTGTTATCGTTCAAGTTGTGCGACTTCGTGGAAGCGATGTCGTTCACGGGATTGTCCGGGTCCGTAAAAGCATGCGCATCCGACAGATAGGTGGGGAATATGCCGGCCAGGCATGTGCCGCCGTTCAATGTCTGACACGCTCCGGTGTTGTTGGTTACGGCGCCGATACCGCCCATACTGCTGGTTCCATCGGAATAGGCATACAGCACAGGCGGATAGTCGCCGCCATGGTCGGCCGCGTATCGCTGGGCGGCCGTTTGTATGCGATCCATATTGCTGATCGCCACGTGCCGCTGGCCGTCTTCCTTCACCTTTGAAAACACGGGATAAATGACCGCCGCGAGCAGCGCTATAATGGCTATCACAACGAGCAGCTCGATCAACGAGAACCCGCACGCGCCGTTGCGCCGTTTGTGTGCACTTCGGAGAGATCGATCCTGGTTGTTTGTTTCTTTGTTGGACATTGCCTGGCAACCCTGGCAGGTTCGACCTGAATACCGATGCCGGCGGTGGAAATTCCACTGCCACTATGGCATTAGGACGAGCCGCTTCGTAAGAATGTTCCCGCACAGTACGGCGCCGCGCCGGCTGCTCCGGGCCAACGTGGGCCACGTCCGATCGGAGCACGCCCGTCCAAGGCGACCGGCGTGGCACCCACAGCTATCACCTGTCGATCGAGCCATCTTTTCATGCCGCCGATCGACGCATCTCAGTTTGCGCCGCTGAGCGGAGCGTGCGTCCCGGACGGCGCGGCGCTCGACCCACCGAGCGAATAGTTCCAATAGGATACGTACATCCGCATGAACTGGCCGGCGAAGAGCAACACAAGAAAGGCTGCCGCCGCCATGGACGGTCCGAACGGAACCGGTGTCCGTCCAGAAGCGCGCCCGCGCCGCAACAGCACAGGCAGGCCCGTGATAGCGCCGATGATGAGCGCCAGAAACAAGGACATTACTGCCGATACCGGAAACAGCATCGCCCCAATGCCCGCCGCCAGCTTTCCGTCGCCGCCGCCCATCCCGCCGGCCTCGTCATCCGATTCGATCTCTTCCGCCGTGCATCCTTCAAGCGGTTCCGGTTCCGGAACGAATTTCCGCAGCGGCGGAATGATGTACGAGAGGTAGGTCAGCGCGATCAGTATCCAGTCGACCACGTTGTCGCACACATATTCCCAGGCAGCGCGCAAGGCGCCGCGGGGACGGGGCGAAAGCCAGACATACGACAGGAGCCCGATGGTATAGATGATTCCCGCATAGAGCGCCAGCCCCGCAAGGGACGCCGGAACATGCCACGCCCCGACGCGCGCGAACTGGCCCGGCTGACCGCGACAAATCTGCACGACATTGTGGGTTATTCCCAGCAAGACGGCGGTCGCGTTCAAACCGTCCGGAATGATAAAGTGCTCCAGATCGATGAAGAAGACGCAGACCAGAACGGCCACGAACAGACAGTAGAATATCGTATCGAGCGTCGGGCCAAACTTCCATGCCACCGCCATAAAGAGCAATGCGGTCAACAACTCAATCGCGGGATAACGCCATGAGATCGGCTCCCGGCAATACCGGCATCGGCAACCCAGGGCCAGAAACGACAGCACCGGCACAAGGTCCGCGGCAACCAGCCGATGCTCACAACGGGGGCAGTACGACCAGACCGGAACGCAGATGCTGCCGCCCCGTGGAAGGCGCCAGATGACGACGTTTAGAAAGGAGCCGATAGTGATGCCGAAGATGAATGCACAAACGACAGCGAACATCTGAAGCGGCGACAGACTCAAACGCGAAATCCTTCCAACGTTGGTGATATAATTCATCCGGACGGATCGGGATGAATTATACTCCTTTTGCAAGAGTCGTTAACACCATGCGGGACCGTTCGTAACGCGAAGCGCATTACCCGAGTAATGCGCTTCGCCAAGGAAATCCACCCACACTGTATGTTGTGCGACCGATCCGGTATGTTCCGGACGCTTGTATCGACCAGCCAGGCCTTTTCACGAACATCTCAGATGACAGGCAGGGACGCCTGTCCCACGATTGGACATGAAGATCATGCCGGCTAGTCGTCGCCACCACCGCCCTTACTGTCACTGTCACCGGAGCCGGACA
>JBKQWH010000358.1:0-5672 GCA_052139635.1 Capsulimonadaceae bacterium | reverse complement strand
CGCCAAGCTGCAATAGATCGACGAGTGAAGGGCTACGCCGGTCGAACACGACCAGCGTGGCCCCCGAAGTCCCTGCTAGCGTCGAAGGCTAGTGCTTGTGATACAGGTAGTACGTATCGTTCGATATCGGCATGACCACGTAGCCGGCTCCACTTGCGACCGACGCGAGGGCGTCGGTGACGCTGTCGCCAGGTGTCCAGGTCTGGCCGGTCCCGGTCGGTGCGCCATCGACATCAGCGATGGTCGTGATGTGGTAGGCCGATGCAATCGCCTGCAGGCAGTCGAAGAACTTGCCGCTCGACGGTGCCGCCGACATCGGTGAAGCGGGCTCGCCGGCATTTGCCGGGCTGAACACCACCTCCGAATGCGGACGTGCGTTGTTCCCCACCCCATGCCACGTAACCACTACATTCAGCATCGCACCCGGCTCGGCAGTCTGGCTCAGGGTGACCGGGATCTGCAGAATCTGGTTCGGAGTCAGGTCACGGGCCTCGCTGAGAAGCTGCTGACTGTCCACACTCCGGGCGCTCGGATCGGTAATCTGGTCGGTCGAGTTGACGGCGTAGGCGTTAACTACTGAATTGTAGGCTACACGCACCCGGATATTGTGCACCGAGTTTCCAGCCATGTCGGTCGTTGTCACGACGGCGAGAATGACCGGCTCCACAGGCCTTTCCGCTGGCGCCGGAGACGGCGCCGATGGGCCGAAGTTCTCCGACGAATACGGGGACTGAACCTGCGACCTGGGGTGGATCATGAATGCGCCAATCACAATCACAACGGCGGCTGCACCGGCAAGCGCCCCCGTTACCTGGCGGCGGGGCTGCCCGAACCACTGCGCAAGCGCTTCCAAAAACCCGTTACCGGACGGTTTTTGTTGGACTTGTATCTCCGCCTCCACGCGGGCCATTACGGCGGCCCGGAACCCGTTGGGCGGCTCCACTTCCGGGAGATTCGTAGCCTGGATGAAGTCCAGCACCTGCGAGAACTCCGCGTAGTCGTCATGCGCTGCCGGATCGGCGGCCAGGGATTGTTCGATAGCCAACTTCATTGCCGGGTCAAGCGACCCTTCTCGATATTCCGAATACAGCTCTTGTGCTCGTTCGAGTTTCATATTACTAACCCGATGGCCTTTCCGTCCTTACAGCGATGTTATAGGACGCTCACAGGCTGGCGCCCGATCTTCGGTGGGCACCACGTGATTTCCTGCAACTTTGGGGCAAACCCTTCGGACGGAAGAAAACAGAAGGTAGAAGATAGAAAACAGTTGAGTAGAGAGACAGAATGCCTGCCCCTTTCGTCCCTATTTCCTGATCCCTACGTACAATATCCTCTCCGTTTTGCCGTTTTGCCTGTTTTCATGACTTGCTCACACAGTGAAAAGTTCCCGGAGAGGAGAAAGTTTTTCCTTCAAGGCGAGGCGCGCTCTGTTCAGACGACTCTTGACTGTCCCGATCGGCATGTCCATGACCGCGGCAATCTCCTCGTACGACTTTTGCTGTACGTGATACAGCACTACCATGACGCGCTGGTATTCCGGGAGAGAGGAAATGGCCTTTTGGAGAATATTACTGCGCTCGGCCTCTTCCGTCAGCATCGCCGGAGTCGGGCCGGGATCCTCGATCTGACGAGTCACCGATGACTCCTCAAACTCGACGTACTCGTCCAGGGACGACTTCGGGTGTGCGCGCGCACGCTTGCGCTCGTCGAGGAACACGTTGGTGGTGATCCGAAATAACCACGTGGAGAACGAGGCATCGCCGCGAAAGGTGCCTATCGCGTTATACACGCGAAGGAAAGCGTCCTGGGCGATATCGCTGGCATCGTCGTAGTTGTTCGTCAACCGATACGCGTAATTGTAGACCTGCTTCTCATACCGACGGACCAGATCGTTAAACGCACCGAGATCTCCACGCCGACAGCGTTCGATAATATCCTTTTCTTCCGGCGACACAGACGGCCTTTCTTACGGTATCATGGGTATTGTATTTTAACGTTTTCAGTGTCCGGGCTGTTGCCTGTGGCTCAGTATAGCCAATGCTCACCTCCCTGTCAACTGTCAGGGGCTGAACAAGGACCGACGTTGTGAATTGCGGCGGCTTTTTTCCAGGCCGGCGCCTTCGAGTCGACAATGATGTTCCAACGCTGTACTAAGGATACATATGGACAATTCGAGGAACGATATCGATTTTCGGGCGCTCCACGCAGCCATCCTGCATTCGTCCCTCGACTGCATCATTACGATCGACCAGGCGGGTAAGATCCTCGACTTCAACTACGCTGCCGAGCAGACATTCGGATACCATGCCTGGGAAGTGATAGGACGAGTGATGTCGGAGTGCATTATCCCGCCCTCGCTGCGCAAGGCGCACACGCGCGGCATGCAGCGCCACGCCGAAACCGGCCGCGGGTATGTGATCGGCAACCGAATCGAGCTCACCGCGATGCGCAAGGACGGCTCCGAGTTCCCGGTCGAGGTGGCCGTCACCGAGATCAAACAGGAGCGTCGATCCCTTTTCACGGCATATGTCCGCGATATCTCCGCCCGCAAGCAAACCGAGGAGCGCTTGCTTCTGTTGCAGGACGAGCAGGAGCGGCGGGTTCGAGAGCGCACCAACGATCTCGCGAAAGCAAACGCGTCCCTGCGGTCGGAGATCTCGGAGCGACGGCAGGCGGAGACCAAGGCCCGAGAGGCCGAAGACCGCGTACGTGAGCTGAATCAAGTGCTGGAACGCAGGCTGTCGCGACTCAACGGCCTTCGCAAGGTGGATCTTGCAACCAGCGGGAACAAGGACCTTTCAATCACGCTCAGCCTGATCGCCAAGCTGGCGACATCGGAACTCGCGGTCGACGCGGCGAGCGTGCACATGCTCGAAGGCGAGTACCTGAATTGCGTGGCCCACTGCGGCTTCCTCCAGCCGTCCGTCCTGCACCAGTGCAAATTGGGCGACGGCAATGCGGGTCAGGCCGCGCTCGGCACAATTGTTCGCGTCGACTCCTCGGTGCCGCGTTCTAAGCGGGATAAGTCGGGGCGAACGGTCTACGCGAAGCGTGACAAGGTCATGCAGTCCGAGAAGTTCACGTTCTACATCGGCGTACCGCTCTATTCGCGCGGAGGCGTCAAGGGTGTGTTGAACGTGTACCACCGCGGCGAGCTGGCAGCCGACGGCGAGTGGATGGACTTCCTGGAGACGCTCGCCGGACAGGCCGGAATAGCCATCGAGAACTTCCACCTGCTCTCGGACCTGCAGAACGCCAATATCGAGTTGACCCTGGCCTACGACACGACCATCGAAGGATGGTCGCGGGCGCTCGACCTGCGCGACAACGAGACCGAGGGACACAGCCAGCGCGTCACATCGATGACGATCCGGCTCGCGCGTCACTTCGGCATGGTCGACGAGCAGATCACCCACATTCGACGCGGGGCACTGCTCCACGATATCGGCAAGATGGGCATTCCCGACCACATCCTTCTCAAACCCGGTCCCCTGTCTCCGGACGACTGGGAGATCATGCGCCTCCATCCCGTCTACGCCTATCGACTGCTGGCGCCGATCGATTTTCTCCGTCCGGCGCTCGATATCCCGTACTGCCATCACGAAAAGTGGGATGGCACCGGCTACCCGCGCGGACTGCACGGCGATCAAATCCCGCTCGCGGCCCGACTGTTCGCCGTCGTGGACGTCTGGGACGCCCTGCGCAGCGATCGCCCCTACCGGCGCGCGTGGCCCGACGAGAAAGTGATCGAACACATTCGCTCCCTGTCCGGCACACACTTTGAAACCAACGTCGTCGAAGCCTTCATCTCCCTGGGCAACGAGGCTGTATAAAGCCGCGTCACCCGAATTTCGGTTCCCCTGGCTATGTGCGGTAGTTGTCGTGTCGTTGACTTTCGCCCGGCCATCAGCTATAATACTCCGACCTCGGGGGCCGGTAGCTCAGTGGTAGAGCACATCACTTTTAATGATGGGGTCCTGGGTTCGAAACCCAGCCGGCCCACCATTCAGACGACAGACCACTATTTCCTGCGGTGGGCGTCACTGCCGGTCATCTGAGGTTTTCGATATCGGCGCCGCTCGGTTTCATGGTGACTGTCACAGGATACCCTCTCCCAGAGAAGAAGAGGCGACAACGAGGGCTCGCTACAGGAGCCAGGTGGGAGTAGGCGCGACCTTCTGCTGGTCGAGGACGACTGTGGTGCCGCCGGGTCCCGTGCGAAGCCAGATGCGGTCCACGGTTTGCAGAACGATCTTGAAGCCGTGGCCGAGCGTTGCGCTGGTGGAGTAACCGCGGGAGAGAGTTGCCCGCGGGATATCTTTCATGCCGATCCCGGTCCCCCAATCCGTGATGGTGACACGCACGCGGTCGTGCTTGACGCCAACGCGGGCCTCGGCGAAACCTCCCCCATGTTTCATGGCGTTCGCGGCGGCCTCGCTCACGGCCGTCATCAGGTCGAAGACGCGGTCCGGAGCGAATTCCAGATCCTCCGCGGCTGCGCGCGCGAGGTTTCGAATCCCGACCGGTCCGTGGTCGTGACTCAACTTGACCACTTCCCCATACTGGGTTAACGCGGGCGGCAGCCCATCGTCGGTGTCCACCAGCAACAAGCGGCCGTCGCTGACGCTCTCGAGGACCTCGCGTAGGAAGCGCTTCTGCATTTCGGCGCCGCGGCGGGCGGCACGCTCCAGCCGGTCGTTGTCGACAAGAAGCCGGATTCGCTCGGCGACCGTATTCATCAAAGCCACTTCGCGCTGCTGCCAGCGGCGCGGATATATCGACTGGGCGATGAAGAGCGCGACTTCGTTCTCGTCGTGGCCTCGGACAGGTACGACGACGGAGGCGCGGACGCTGATCTGCGCATAGGGGCTTGCGAAGGGGCCGGAGGATATCGGGTCCGCCTCCATGTCGCTGCGGACGATGGTCATTCCGGCGCGCACCATATCTCGAAGCGTCTGGTGGTAGTCGCTGGGCTTCAGGTTCAGCTCGCCGATCGGCTCAGCGCCGTCGGTAAACTGTTCACGCATCATCAGCAGATCCTGCTCCTCGTTTGCTTCCGCATACAGGCAGCGAGAGAGCTTGAGATACGCTCCGGTTTCGCGCACCACCCGCGCCAGGAGGTCGCTTGCGGGGCGTCCTCGAGCCGGCTCGCTCAGCCGGTAAAGGAACTCCTGGTCCAACTCCTCGGCTTTGCGGTCTTGAATGTCGGTGCAAGTGCCGAATATGAGGGATGGGCGGCCATCGTCACCGACGACCGGGGTGCCGCGGACCAGGAACCAGCGGTATTCGCCGGCCCGCGACCTCAGTCGGATTTCGGACTCGTGCATTGTGCCGGCGCTCAGGGACATATGCCATTTCTCGCCGGCAACGGCAAGGTCGTCCGGATGGACCAGCGCTCGCGCTGCTTCCAGGCCGGCATTGCGCGGCAGCCCGGTGTAGTCATACCAGCGGCCGTTCCAGAATTGGAATTTGCCGTTGGCGTCGGTAATCCAAACGATTTGCGGTATGGATTCCGCAAGCGTCCGGTAGCGTGCCTCGCTTGCCTCCAGCTCGCTCACTGTACGGGACTGCGTCTCGGAAGCGCCTGCGGGGTCGAATTGGATGTCGCCGGTCTCGTTTTCGCCGCCCATACTGGGGACTCCTTGCCGGAGGGGCTAATGTCCTCCCCTTCC
>JBKQWH010000357.1:0-13240 GCA_052139635.1 Capsulimonadaceae bacterium | reverse complement strand
CTCAGGAAATCAGCCTCCAGGCCTCGATGGAGGTTAAAGATCACAACCCGCTGAACTACGAATTGCATCTACGCGCGAAAGGTACCGGATACGAGATACTTAAGGAGGAGTTAAGTCAGAACAGAGGTTACCCAACTCCGTTCCTGCACATTACGGCTGATGGAAGCCAGGTTAAGTACCATAATAGTCACCATTTAGTTGCACCGGACTGGGAGCACGATGTTACTGAGAGCGCACTCTCACAAGTCCCAAAGATGTATCGCGAACCGGAGGAGTTTCGGAAGATCCTGTCGACTGCGACATTCTATCACGTCCTCGACGTGGGTATACGGGCTCCCGTCAAACTTCCCCAACCAATGAAGCCCGCAGTGTTGCCCGGCGAAAACGGGGAGGACTTAGTGCCTCTACTGTACAGCTTTCGCGAGAGCGACAAGGCAAGATTCGAGGCGGTCATCGATTCGCTCCGGGCCGCGTTCCCGACATTTGAGGAGCTGTCCTTTCCTCCGGTTGCCGCCGGCACAATGGCGATGACTTGGAAGGACAGTTCTTTTGATAAGCCGCTCTACATGCACGAGTTGTCGGAGGGAACGCTGCGCTTTCTCTGGCTGGTAGCCTTGCTCCAGAGTCCGTCGCTCTCTACGGTGACAATGATCGATGAACCCGAAGTGAGTCTCCATCCCGAGTTGCTCAGTCTCCTGGCTGATTTGATGCGCGAAGCCTCACTTCGTACGCAGCTCATAGTAGCCACCCATTCCGACCGACTCATCCGATTCCTTGAACCCACGGAAGTCGTCGTGTTGGACACGACCGATGAGGGGTTCACGCAGGCTCGCTGGGCTGACACACTTGACATCGAAAAATGGTTGGCGGACTATTCCCTGGACGAAGTTTGGCGGATGGGCAGGATGGGTGGTCGTAGATGAAGATTACCATCCTGGTCGAGGGAAGAACGGAAGCAGCTTTCAAGCGAACTCTTGTAAAGTATCTTGAGCAGCGTCTGGCCGGTCGAATGCCCAAACTCGACTTCTTTCCGTATGATGGGCGCATTCCGAAGGAGGCTGACCTTAAGAAGAAGGTAGAAAACGTACTTAACGGTCAGGACGCATCACAATACTTGATCGCACTTACGGATGTATACACGGGCACAAATGAATTCAGGGACGCAGAAGACGCAAAGGCGAAGATGCGGCAATGGGTCGGACCGGAACCCAGGTTCTTCCCGCATGTTGCACTCTACGACTTTGAGGCCTGGCTGCTCCCATACTGGGACGAGATAAAGCGGCTTTCAAAACACAACAAGGCTGCTCCCGGGATCAATCCGGAGACGGTAAATCACAACAAGCCTCCGTCCTATCACATAAAGGAAGTGTTCGCGGCCGGTAACTGCCGCAATCACTATTCAAAAGTTCGCGATGGACAGAGAATTCTGCGGGATAAGGATCTCGGTCTCTCGATCGCGAAATGCGCCGAACTAAAGGCATTTGTAAACACACTCTTACGGCTATCGGGAGGAGACGAGATCCCGTAGCGCACCATCACGTCATTACCGGAGTAAGTCCTCGACGACGATGGCCTCTACGCCGAGCTCACCGAGTCGCTGCAGCCGGACATCGTCAATCCGATCGCAAGTCCGGAGGCGGACGAGCGGCCCAGGGCCGACTCTGGCTGTTGTTGGTGTACACTATCAACAACGATGGCGTCGAAGAAGAATAAGAAGGCGGTCGCGTCCGCACAACGGGCGCCGGAGTCCGGAACGTCACCCCGGCCCTCTCCTTCGAAAGGAGAGGGGGAAGCGGAGTCTGCGAAGTCGACCGGGCGGGCGGTCGAGAAGCCGTCGAGGTGGGATCGAGTGGCGCCGTGGCTGCTGGTGGCTGTGGTCGCTGCGACCTTCTTCCCGGTGTGCGGCTATGAGTTCAGCGCCTGGGACGACGGGCCTCACGTTTTCAGCAACCCGTACTTCAACCCGATCACGTCGCTGACACTCCCGATGCTCTGGCGCCAGCCGCACATCGGATTCTTTATTCCACTCACGTACACGACCTGGGCCGGACTGTGCGAGATCGCACGCCTGAGCATACCCGTTACGCTCCCGGATATCGGCGATGTGTCCTATGACGCGCGCGTGTTCCACACAGCCAATCTGGTGCTGCATACGGCCAACGCGCTACTCTGCTACGGGCTGCTCAGGCGCCTGCTGGCCGCGCGGGGCCGCTCGACGACTCCTAGCGGAGGGCGTAATGTCCGCCCCGTCGCTGACGCTCCGGCGCGGACTGCGGCCCTCTTCGGGGCGCTGCTGTTCGCGGTCCATCCCGTACAGGTCGAGTCCGTAGCCTGGATCTCGGAGTTGAAGGGCCTCCTCAGCGCGTTTTTTGCGCTGGTCGCGCTCCATTGCCATTTCGCACGACATAGCGCTCCGCGACCGCGCAAACCATGGCTCGCCGCCGCCGGCATTGTCGCCTTCGCGGCCGCGCTGCTCTCCAAGCCGAGTGCGATCGGGCTGCCGTTGATCGCGGGAGCCCTCGACTGCGCGTTCGCCAGCCTGACCGTGCGCGCGGCCGTGGCCAGACTCTGGCCGTGGGCCGTCATGATGGGTATCGGGGCGTGGGTCGGGCACGTGTCGCAGCCGCCGCAGGGGTCCCCGGCGCAGGTCTCGATCTTCGAGCGGCCGCTGATTGCCGGCGACACTCTCCTGTTCTATGTCGTCCACCTGATCCTGCCGATTCGCCTCGGACTCGACTACGGTCACTGTCCGCAGGTCGTCCTCGCCCGCCGCCCCTGGATCTACCTGGAGTGGATCGTCCCCGCCGCGCTGGGTTTGCTGGTGTGGGCGAAGCGGCGCGCGGCGCCCGAGGCCGCGGCCGGCAGCGTGGTCTTCCTCGCGGCTCTTGGTCCCGTCCTCGGCCTCGTCCCGTTCAACTTCCAGGCCATCTCGACAGTCGCCGACCGCTACCTGTACCTGGCAATGCTTGGGCCCGCCGTTGCCGTGGCCGCCTTCCTGGCACGCCCCGGTGTCCCGGGCGCCGCAAATCGCGCCACGTACGGCGTGGTCGCCACCGCACTCGTGCTCTTCGCCGTCCGCAGCGCCGTCCAGGTCCCAAACTGGTCCGACGGCCGTGCGATCATCCGGGACAGCTTGCGCGTCAACCCGCAAAGCTGGACCGCCTGGGACGACCTTGGCGTCATCGACCGCAACGCCGGCGATTCCCCGGCGGCGCTGGCCGAATTTGAGCACGCCCTGGCATGCAAGCCCGACGACGAGCAGGCAAACCGCCTGCTCGGAATGCTGTATCAGTCGACGGGACGTCCGGCCGACGCCGAGAACCTGTACCGGCAGACGATCGCGACCTACCCCAACTGCGCAGCCGCGCACGTCCTCCTTGGATCGGCTCTCTCATCGGCAGGGGACCGAACCGGCGCGGAGGCGGAATACCGGGCGGCATTGACAATCGACCCGGGGGACACGGAAGCCGACGACGCTCTCGGACTCCTGCTCTTGTCGGAAGGCCTGGACCAGGAGGCGGCAGACCAGTTTCACGCAGTCATTGCCCGCGATCCATACTCCCCGGTCGGGCACGGGCATCTGGCCGAGGCACTGCTCGCGCTCCGGCAGTATTCGGACTCGACCGCCGAGGCGCGGGCGGCCGTCGATCTTTGCCCGAACGATCCGTACTGGCATGAGGACCTTGCCGACTCGCTCCATAGCGGTGGCGACGACGTTGGCGCCGAGCGGGAGTATCGCGCTGCCATTCGCTACAAGCCCGACCTTCCTCAGGCGCACGGCAATCTCGGAGGGCTCCTGATGTCCCTCAACCACCCGCAGCAGGCGGCTGCCGAATGGCAGCTTGCCGTCCGGTACGACCCGAACCGGGCTGCCTCGCACGACAGCCTCGCCGACGCCCTCGCGGCCAGCGGCCAGGCCGGCGACGCCATCGCCGAATACCGCACCGCCCTGCGCCTCCAGCCCGGCGACCCCGCCGCCCAGGCCGGCCTCACCCGACTCGGCGCACGCTAGACCTCCAGCCATTATCAAGGTGCGCACCCCAATTGGACGAGCCGGGCCGTGGGTCGAATACCGGGTGTCTCCTTTCGGCGATCGCCCCAATACATGGATGTGATGCCACAATAAATATAATGTCGTGCTTTCTCCTACGATGGAGGCGCCTCGATTTCTACCCGGTTCATCGATCGGGAGTTATATAGTCGTCTCCGGAGCAACATACGAGCTGATCAACGTCTCAAGCTCACTGTTATAACCCGGCTTGAGAGCCACATCGGACGCCGTGTCGCCGTAGTCGTCAGGGATACTCGTATCGATCCCGGCTTCGAGCAACACCCTGACGGCCAATTCGGAATCCTCACTAACAGCATAATGCAGCGCTGTCCGACCGCTTCCATCAGTTGCGTTAACGTTTGCTCCGTGCTCAATGAGATATCGCAGCAACGCTTCGGCTCTTGCGGCATGCCGTCGCCTGCGTCCCGCCCCTCCCGCCCAGCTCGAGGCGCACATTAACGGCGTTGAAACGCGGGCAACTCGCATCTTTGAATAGTTCTCAACTTGACCTCCGGCGTCCGAGAACAGCCTGTTTGCAGCCATAATCCCGGCGGTGGTCAACTCGCCGTTAATGTCGGCACCCGCTCCATGAAGAATCTTCACTACCTCCAAACATCCGCCTGCAGCAGCGCAGGACAACGGCGTAATGTAATCACTATTCGGCGTGTCAGGATGCGTGAAGTTATTGAGGATCGAATGAACGAGGTCAATACTGCCCTCATAGGCAGCTTCCGTGAGTGGATTTTGAACCGCCCTATCAGATGGATTGAAACTCACCGTGTCCTCCGTTCCTAACCCGGCGTAGCCGGAACCAACCGCGGCGCGCGGCGATAAACGCCGCGGCAGAACAGCCTTCGGCCAGCCGTCCGTCCCGGAAGGGGGGAACCAGATCAGGCCTGCGCTACTTGAGGGCCGCCGCCCCGAGGAAGGCCGCCAGGGTAAACGCGTGGGTTGTCACAATAGTACCCCAACACGGCGCAACGTGGTTTCGCCGTCGCACCGCACAGCGCCTGGCCGGCAAACGCGATGGACCGTCGACGAGCAACCTCACCCGCGTCACGCCGACGGAGACGGCATCTGCAACGGGTAAACTCAAGGTATCGAGCAGAGCAGCGATGAAGGGCCTTCCATGCGATCAAGAATGAAGCTAACAAGTCTGATTACGGCCGCGACCCTGTTGGGTTCTTTGACCGGCCTTTCGCAGCCGGCGAACGCGGGGGTCAAATGGCCGGCGGGGCAGTTGCTGCCGTCGTTTGACAGGCCGGCGCATACGCAGGATCTTATCTCGATGCCGCCGGCCGGAGTCGATCCGGAGACGGGCAACGAGGAGCAGGTGCTGTTCAGTTCGCTCAAGGGTGTGGTCAATCGCACGAAGCCGCGAATCTGGGTCGCCGAGGGAACCGGAGACGGTAAATCCGCGTGGCTGAAGGAACTCGGGCTCGCCTATATGGAGGTCCCTGATCCCTGGACATTGATCACAAAGTACCGGAGCGAGATCGCGGGCGTGGTCGTCTACGACGACACCCAGCCGGACACGATCAACCTGGCGTCGTCGATTGCAGGCGAACAAAAGGCGCTGGTCGCATCGCCCGGACTCGTCTCGCGGCTCACCGGCGCGCCGTACAATCTCCCGGTCCTGGTGGATCTGCGCGGAAAGTTCACCGGCAAGCTCGCCGTCTACCAGTACCTCTACGATCACGTCTGGCCGCAGCTTCCGCACCGCATCCTCATCGGCCTTAACCCCTCCGCGGTGTTTGGCTCCCTGCGCGAGTATGCCGTCTCGGTCAACTCCGCCGTCGTCTGGCTCGATCCGACAAAGGCCGACGAAAAAGCGCTGCTGGACCGCTTCTTTGCGTCGATGGGACCCGGGACCGTGTATCTGGGCTGGTGGCCGGAAGAGGGATCGGGCGTAACGGCCGCGTCGGCATACGGAATCGTCACCTGCGCGAGCGATTGGTCCACCAACCTGTCCAACTTCAGTGGAATGTCGAGACATATTGCGGTCAAGCCCGTGCCGCCAGTCATCCCGCCGGTGCAAAACAAGATCTACCTCGCCTTTATCATGAGCGACGGCGACAACCTGCAGTACTGTGAGCATCAGCTTAAGGCGATGTGGGAGAACCCGGACCGCGGCAAGGTTCCGATGGGATGGACGATGTCTCCCGTGATGCTGGATGCGATGCCGGGCGCCCTCAACTACTATTACAAAACCGCAACTCCGAATGACTGCCTGCTCTCAGGCCCATCCGGTTACGGCTACACCTACCCGAACGATTGGACCGATACCGCAGCGCTCGGCCGGTTCATCTCGAAGTCCGACGATTACTGCCGGAGAGCCGGTTTCCGCATTATCACGATTTGGAACACGATCAACGGCGGGATCGACCCGAATGTCGGGGCTGCCTATGCCGCAGACGCACCCTCGCTACTTGGCATCACAAGCGAAAACGCCGGGGCGGGCCTTACAATCTATGGAGATAAACTCCCGAGCTTCGCTCTGACAGCCACCTATTGTGGCGTCATGGAGCAGTTGACCAAGGAGATTGCCGGCGGCGCAGCGGGATGGGACGGTTCGTCCCCGCGGTTCCTGATCATCCAGGCCGAACCATGGCACGGCCTGACGTCAACCGACTTCGTCAACCTGGTCAAGACGCTCAACTCCCACTTCGTCGTCGTGCGTCCGGATACGATCTTCCAGATGATGCGGTCCGTTCACAGCCTGTCCACCGAGCCGAACGGCCAGCCAGAGGCAGTTGGCGGTGTCAGTGGTAATCCGTGACCTCAACGCGATCCCGCCGGTCGACGCACTCGCAATTACGGTCGAGAGGCGGCTCACGCCTGGCTTCACTCCGTACCGGTGCAGGGCGGTGTTATGCTTGCAGCATGGGGCTGCGCCGGCCAATCGGATTGGGACTACATCCGGCAGCAGGCGCATGCCCGGTCCGCCAGGCGAGTTAATTGGGTTAAATTCGGCGATTCACGGTGATTTTTGAAAAACTTGATTTCCCATTTATCCAAAATGCGCCCCGGTTGCCGGGCCGGTGGCGTCGATCGAGGATGAATTTGGATGATGAATGAAGGATCGACCCGTTCGAGCGGGTTAAGGCGGCCGGAGGGCGGCCCTTTTATGTTATTTCGTATTTCAGTTTTCAATGTACATTTGCCGTAAGGCACCGTCAGAGCGTGTACGATGCTTGCGCCCGTGGCAGCATTATACCCGATAATGGGAACAAATGTTCATGCGTTGAACATCCGCGTGCCGTCCGCCAAGCCCTCCTCAGTCCCCCCGCAAGCGGAGGGAGGCAAGACCCCCGCGGTCCCCCGGGGGCAGGCCCCCCTCAGTCCGCGGCAAGTGGTCGCTGCGTTAGGCCCTAACCTGGAAGACGCTCCGGAGCGATTTGAAATCCCGACAGACAGATAGTGTGCATCCCCTCGAAATCGAGGGCCGTGAGGTCCTCGCCGTAGGACATGAAGTTCTTAAGTTCAAGGCGGACGGGAATCATTGCGATATGAGTATACCCGCGGTAGGCTTCTCACCGGGCGAACGCGACTCCTCAAGGTCACGGTCCGGCGGCATCTGCTATAATGAAGGTGTCCAAAGGAGAGATCGATGTCACAATACGTAATCGAAGGCACCTGGGAAGAGATCGAGCGCCACAAGGCCGAACTGATAGGCCGTCAGCTTCGCCTCACGATCAAGGGCGAAAAGCCGGGATCTCCCATCCGGAATGCAGCCACCCACAAGCCCGCCGGCGAGCCGAAAAAGCTCGTTGGCTACGGGGCATTCAAAGGCATGACTGGCGGATCTGAAGCGTTTGCGCGAGAAAAGCAGGCAGAGATAGAACTTGAGGACCGAAACCTTTGATCCACATTCTTGACGCGTGCGCAATGATCGCGTACATCGAGGGCGAGCCCGGCGGCTCCGTTGTCGCCATGTTGCTGTCCGATCCCAATGCCACATGTTATGCCCACTCCATTAACCTGTGCGAGGTCTATTATAAGGTAATACGACGTTCGGGCATCAAGGCCGCGCGGGCTGCAATTTCGTCACTCTTCACTGACGGAGTGATCGAGCGCCACGACATCTCCCGGCAGTTCTGGGAGCGTGTCGGCGAACACAAAGCCCGAGGAAAGATCTCCCTACGGGTGCGTCCACCGACAGAACGTCGCCCAGGGATGTGTAGGTGTACGTGGTTAGGACTGTGGCTGGATCGGCGGTCGTCGTGTCAGGCGCTGGGGTGGTAGCAGTTTCCAACTGCCCGTTCGGATAGTAGGTGAACGACGACTGCTGAAGCGATGTCGCAGGCGTTGGCGTCGACTGATTGGGGAGCGTTCCGCCCGGATAACTCTCCTGAACCGTCGAAAGATCACCGAGCGGGGACTGTGAGTAGTCATACGCGTAGCTTCTCACATCTCCACGCGTGTTCGTAACGGTCGCCAGGTGGCCGACAAAGACCCCATCGTTGTCATAGGCGACGCTGGACTTTTCCAGATTCCGATCGGTGAAGTTCGTCGGCAGGTAGGGGTTGTTCGTCCCCCGCAAGTGGTCGCTGCGTTAGGCCTGAAAGACGCTCCGAGGCGATTTGAAACCGCAAACCCGTTGGCCCATAGGGACTCCCTATTCGTTGCAATGAGCTCGCTGGCCAGCCCTGAGTTGCACGTCAGACACCGTTGCCGGAATTCGGCCGTGTCTGTCGGCGGGAGCGCGGGCTCGCTCCGGGCGCGCAATCACAACATCGAAATCGTTAGCACCGCTTGCGCCCTACTCGAGCCCCTACGAATTCGACAAGTCCGCGATAACGGACCGGGTCAAGCGACGAACCGACTCAGATCGCCACGCACCTTTCCCGGATTCCGATAGTTGCAACAAAACCCTCACAACGGCCTCTCTGTCTGCCGGAGCGACGTACTCGGAACTGAAGCATCCGACGAGAAACTCACAAGATGCAGTGGCTTCCGCCGACTTCCATGACGCCGCAGGCTGTTTGAACCGCTCCAGCGTGGTGCAGATTACCCGAACAAGCGCGATCGAGTATACATGATCCGGACCTTGCTGGCTTTCGGAAATGCGTATCTTGAGCCTTTTGTGCAGGTATTCCTCGACACAACCTTCGTAACTCGGCCGTGGACGTGTTTTCATCTCCACCAGCCGCAACAGCATTTCGTCATCCGCAATTGAAACGAGATACGAATACGAGTCTATCACAAGACACGAAGCGTAGCGGGAGGCGAGAATGAGGAGTATGAGAAACTCAACCAGAGGAATTAACCCCTCCGTTCTCGCCGGCAGACTTATGCTGAATAACACACAATCCCCGACAAACATGCATATGCACGCAAGTATCATATCCCGACGAGCCCGCACATTTGTCACCGAACGTTTACTTACCCACTCGAATAAAGCCGGTCTTAAGTCTCGGTGATCGACCGTCGACAACGATGATGCGGCGAGGGTGCGGGCCGACGGCAAAAGACTGTCGAGTTTGGGGATCACATCGAGCATAAAGCCATTATATCCAAAGAATACTATAGATCGAACGGTCAGAACCCGATTGTAGACATATGCACACCATATTGTATCAGTCGTTCATGCTTATCGTACGTCAAAGATATGCCAGTCATCCAGTCCAGAGGCGGGAATATCGTTGAATCGCCTCCGTGAAACTCCGCCAGGTCCGACTTTGTCAGTTTACCCGGCCCGGGATAGACACGGAGGGAAGGTACTTATGATTATTCAGTGATTGCCGGGCTGCCAGTGCATCGGATCATTGAAGATGCCGCCATCGGCGATCATTTCCTTGTAAGACCCATCGATCTTTACCCGCCACAGCTCTCCGTAGCCCCGTAGATAGTAAACCCATTTGCCATCCGCGGAGACTACCGGGTCGGTACCCCCAGCTCCGTCAAAATAAGTATTCAACGGCGTTGACGGACCGCCTTTTAAGTCTCGCACGAACAAATCCTCGTAGCCATTGACGTCACTCGAGACGTACAATAGTTGCGCGCCGTTTGGAAGCAGCCGCAGGCCGCCCGCGAGTTGGACGACGCTATGTAGGGCACCATGGCCCGACAAGTCTACTTGCACTCCATGAGAATCACCTTGATTATCGTCAAAGTATGCGAAAATGATATGTTTGCCATCGGGAGTAAACGTCGGTACGATATCACTGTGCGAGTTCAGCGTGGTAAGTCGTTTCAGATTCCGTCCGTTTACATCCGCAACGTAAACATCGGAGTTGTCCCATGTGTCCTCGCCGCGGGATTGACTGCGATATGTCGACGACCGCGTGAAGACCACGCGCTTGCCGTCTCTCGAGAATGATGGCCGGGTATCTTCCGTCGGAGTCCCGGACGTCAATTGCCGGACGTGCTTGCCGTCGATCGAGCGGATGAACAGGTATCGTGGCTTGTCCAGGCTAACCGCATCTTCATAGATCACGCTCTTACCGTCCGGAGAGTATGCCGGGTCGTTTTCGTAGTCCGGCGTACTCGCGAGACGAGAGACGTGTCGCGACCGCAAGTCTAGCAAATAAAGATCCTTACCGCCGTTTCCGATCCCGGCAAAAACAACTGTTTTGCCGTCGGGCGATAAGTCAAAACTGGCGTAAGCGGTCCCGTCGACTGCCTTCTTGACGTTGCCGGTCTGTGGCCATCCGGTTCCGCAAGATGATATTCTTAAGCAAAAGCAAAACGCAAGGAGCAGGAGCAGACAAACTGCGCCGGTCTTCATTGAATACAGTGCCGATAAGCCTTTCACGTTGACGACCTACTTTCGCTTATAACGTATTGGCAACTACAAAATCTTGCAAGGCTTCACGAGATGATGAAAGCCTCAGCTCGCCTGTATCCGTGACACTAAATCGTACGCTACGTACTATTCGCTCTCGAAACAACACTTAAGCAATTCCACCGGTTATTCTAGTTACCGACTCCATCTCGGTAGTCGATAACTCGTAGAGACCAAAAACAACCGCCCAAGAACCGTCCGAAGATCGGTATACTCTACTATATATAAACTCCTGATCATTCGACTTTGAGGTCTCGTGTTCCGTACGTTGTGTGAAGTATATCTCGAAATTATGTTCGGCTACTATTACATATGGCGTATTCGACAATCCATCCAGGATCGCCGCTAGTTCAGGAAACGGCCAAAATCGCACACCGATAATTGTATTATGGTCTGTCCGCAACCAATCGTAAAACCCAGTCCAAGTGCCGGACCCTTCATCTACGTAGTCTACGCTGTTGAGGCAAATGACTTCGTTCGGTTCCTGGTCCGTTAATCCAATTTCAAGCTGCTCGCGGAATCCTAATTGCAAGTAAAGTATCTCAGGTTTCATTCGCACTTTTTTCCCATATATTGAAGCGCCTTTTCAATTATCTTGAGTCTGGTCGCCTGGACACCAGTAGCATCATTACCGGCATTAATCGCACGCTGAGCAATCTCAGAATACGCCTGGAGTGTTTGCTTCGTAATTCCTGATGGTGGTGTTGAGAAGTTATTTAGGTTATCAGTTGCGTTACGTGGTCCTTGACCGAACATTGAACCTCCCCCGATTTCACGGACACATAGTTAAGCCTTACTCGCTTGGCCTCGGATTTTTCTGTGGCCGTTTGATGCCTGCTTGATCGTTTGCCGTGATCCGTCCTCCTTTCCGGCCGTTGGGCCTGTGCAGGGTCGCAGCCTTTGCCGTTTCCCCGATAAACGGAGTTCTGCATGTTTGTAGCGCGAGGGTCAAGCAACGCTGGTTAGATTTCCCAAACCGTCCCATGCATACGTGGCCGTCACGCTTCCCCCGCCGGATATGCCGGGCTGGGCGTAACTCTCCACGTTCGCAAGTCCACTTGGCTCGTAGTATGAGTAGGTAGTCGGCGTTTTCGCCCCACCGCTCGACGTTGCTTCTTTGGACGAGGTCAGTTCTCGCCGATCTTCAAGACGCTCTGTTCAGGCTAGGAAATCTGCCGGGTCTGAAGGCAAATCACCTTCGAGTATCGCATCGTCGACCTCGTCCAGAATCCGATCGCGCAGATCATCAGGAGATAACGCCTCAATCGAATCTGCGAGTACGCCAAGAACAAGGCCACCTTTGCCACGTTCGCACTCCGGAAACATCATAAACATACCATCCTGGTTGAGCCCCGGATACTCCTCGTATAGTTGAGCCTTGCTGAGTATCAGCCCAGCCGGACGCCGGTTTGCGCTGGCATAATTGATAGCGGCTTGAAACGCTTGTTCGAACCGCCGTATTTGGTCGTTCTTAGGTAGTTTAGTGCGTTTCGACATTGTAATTCCTCCAATAACGTCTGTCAGCGCATTCATGATGCCAACGCTCAAGTCAGCCTGACAAATCTGAGCCATGGTCTGGTCGTTGTCGAGCCGCCGTCGTAGGCGAAGGCGTTTCTGAAGCCGTTGTTGCACGTCGAGGTCTCCTGCAGCAACTGATCGCGGCTTTCGTACTGGTAACCTGTTGTCCCGCTGTAGGTCGACGGGGCTGCGGGGACAGTGGCACTGAGGCTGAGCACGTTGCCGCCGCCGTCGTAACCGCCGGACGTGGGAATGCTGAAGTCGGCGAGCACGCCACTTGCGGACGTGAGTGTTTGCTGGTCGGTGACCTGGCCCAGCGGATTATACGTATAGTTGGTTGTCAGGCCGTTCGCAAGCTGCCTCGTCTGAAGCCAGTTATTGGCATAGTATTGCCACGAGGACGTCTCATTGTACGGGTTCGTCAGCGACGTCAGCCGGCCGGCCGCGTCGTAGAGGTAGCTGAACGATCCCGCCGGGGTCGTCATCGACGAGGTGCTGCCGTCGGGATAGTAGTTGTAGCCGATCGTCGCGGTGGGAAGCCCCGTATAGGTGGTGGCCACGGAGGTCGGCTCGTCGAGGTCGTCATAGGAGCACGACGTATTGCCCGATCCGTCGCTCATGCCGGAGAGGCGGCCCAAGCCGTCGTACGCGTAGTAAACGTTCTGCGACGGATTGCTGGCGTAGGCGATCTCGGTCAGTAGGCTTTCGGGGTCATTATAGTAGTAACTGGTTCCCTGATTGCGGCCGTCGGTGCGCTGAAGCACGTTGCCGTCTTTATCGTACGAGGGGTACTGTACCGAGTCACCCATCGGGTAGACCACCGACGCCAGGTAGCCCTGCTTGTTGTAACCGTAACGGGTGACATTGCCGCCGCCGTCGGTAAC
>JBKQWH010000356.1:0-5886 GCA_052139635.1 Capsulimonadaceae bacterium | reverse complement strand
CCGAGACGGAGCTTCTGATCCGGGCGATCGACCGGCTCGCCGAGCGCCTCGTCGACATGGCAGACCTGTTCAACGGGTGGAACCGCGCATTTCCGCGGGAAGCGCTCGAACGCCTCAGCAGCGCGCTGGCCGAGTTGAAGGCATTGCGCGAGGACCGCAGTGAGGATCTTCGTGAGTTCGAGGACGGCTACCGAAACGCGATCCGGGTGCACTACAACCGGCTCGATTTCATCGGCCCACGCGATATCGACGCCCGTCACCGACGCCAGAGCCTCGAGGTATCGTATATCTCCCTCGATGTCGAGGCATTCGCCCCCCGTGAGGCGAATCCTGACGCGGAATCCCCGGAGCAGCGGGCGTCCGGGTCGGGAATGATGACCGTCGCATCAGCGGAGGAAATCCTGCAGCAGGCGCGTCGACTCGTCATTCGCGGCGACGCCGGCGCCGGCAAAACGACCCTCTTGCAGTGGATCGCCGTTCAGGCCGCGAGCCCCGCATCGCCGCACCGGCCGAAGGGCTGGGGCGCGGTCGTCCCCTTTGTCATCAAGCTTCGCACGCTGAAGGCGGGAGGCGGCTTCCCTTCGGTGGAGGAATTCGTCGCGATCTCGGCCGAGAATGCGCCCCGGCCGCCGTCGAACTGGGTGCACCGCCAGCTCAACGCCGGGAATGCCCTCGTCCTGATCGACGGCGTCGACGAGCTTCCGGACAATGACCGGAACGATATGCTGGAGCACCTCGATAACCTGATCAAGCAGTTCCCCCTGTCGCGGTTTGTCATCACGTCGCGTCCGCCGGCGCTGAATAACTGGCCGGAATGGGACATGTTTGTCGAGGCGCACGGGTTAACGCAGGTGACCTTGCGCGCAATGGGCAGCGAACAGACGGCCCGGTTCATTGACCACTGGCATTCGGCGGCCGAAGAATGCTACGGTTATCGGCACGAGGGGGGCCGGTGGGCGCAGTTGCCGGGCGACCTGAAGGGGCTCCTGGCACGCGGCGACCAGGCCGGCCTGCGCAAGCTGGCCGCCAGCCCCCTTCTGTGCGCCATGATCTGCGCCCTGCATGTGGATTACGGCGCCAACATGCCGACGAACAAGATTGACATTTACGACGAGTGCCTGGGCATGTTGATGACCGACCGTGAGGACAAGCGCAACATCCCGTCGACCGCCGACTACCCCAAACCGGGCAAGACGGAGCGCCGGGAACTGGCCCAGCCGCTCGCGTACCACATGCTGGATAAAACGCTGCTAGACATGCCCCTTGAAGGTGTGGATGAATTCTTTACGGACCAGCTTGCCCATCGAACGACGGTGGACTGGACGGGCTTTGGAATCCGGCGGCTCTTTACCGACCGGTGCAGCCTCTTGCGCGAGCCGGTTGTCGGGCGTCTCGACTTCCGCCATAAGACCTTTCAGGAATTCCTCGGCGCTGAGCACGCCCGAAATCAGCACATCGTCCTGCCTCTCGCGGCGAAATCCCGTCTCGATGGGTGGCGCGAGACGATTGTGATGGCGTCGGCGCTGTTCAACCGCGCGGATTGCGAGAAGCTGCTGTTGAAAATGACCTCGTCCCCCAGGAAGAATTCTCGCCCGTTCACCACGGCGCTCGCCTGCCTTGGCAGCGACAGGGTCTCCGCCGAGGTTCGAACACGAGTTCTCGAATCGAGCTCGTGGCTGTTTCCGCCGACCCTGGAAACCGCCGTGGACGTCGCCGCCGCCGGCGATCAGGCCGTGCCGTTTCTGGAGCCGACGGGCCTCATGACGCCGTTGGGAAGGGCTGCGTGCGTCCGGGCCCTGGTGTCTATCGGCACCCCCACCGCTCTTGGGGCCATCGAGCGGCATGCGGCCTCGAGCGACTTTGCGGCGGCTCCCGCAAACGATCCGTCGTGGCGCAATTTCGTCGCCGAGCTCATGGCCGGTGGAGAGCAGTTCGAGGCGGGAGAGTACGCGCGGCGGGCTCTCGGGGCGTTTCGATGGTGCACAACCGGTCTCGTCGTCGGGGCGGGGGACCCTCCGGCGGACGGAGAGTCCACATCAGAACGGACGGTATGGCTCGTGAGCCATCTACTCGGCGGCGACCCGGTAGGGAACGTTCTCCCGACCGCCCCGCGGGCATGGGCGCTCGCCCGGGCGGCCGCTCTGATCGAGGCAGGAGGGCTGAGCCCGGCGGATTTCGCGAGCGGGATGTCCGTCCGGCTGCGCGACGCGTTTGTAACGATCCTCGCAACGCCGAAGGTGTTGCCCGCAATCGAGCGTGCCCAATGTGGCCGTGCCTTATCGATACTGGGTGATCCCCGCCCGGGGGTCGGCCTGCGCCCCGACGGCCTGCCGGACATCGAGTGGTGCGATGTTCCGGCCGGGAAATTTGTGTTTGGCGGCGACGACAAAGCATACGGTTCCGGCCCAAAGCAGATTATCGACCTCCCGGCCTTTCGAATTGCCAGGTATCCGGTCACATTCATCCAGTTCAAGGCCTTCCTCGACGCCGCCGACGGCTATGGAAACCCACGCTGGTGGGAGGGTTTGCACGAAGACGCTCAGAAGCAACGGCAAGCCGGGCCGCATGAGCAGCGGTTCCCGTTCGACAACCACCCTCGGGAGATGGTTTCCTGGTTCGACGCAGTGGCCTACTTCCGATGGCTGTCGTCCAGGCTGGGCTATGAGATTACGATGCCGACGGAGCAGCAGTGGGAAAAGGCCGCGCGCGGCACGGACGGTCGCGCCTTCCCGTACGGGAACGAGTTCGACGAGGCAAAGTGCAACTCCGGGCAGTCTGGGATCAGTCAAACGAGCGCGGTGGGCGCCTTCCCGGACGGCGGTTCACCGTATGGAGCGATGGATATGAGCGGAAACGTGTGGGAGTGGACACTCACGGAGTACGACACCCTGCAGAATACGAACATTAGTTCTAATAATGCCCGCGTCCTGCGCGGCGGCGGCTGGAACTACAACGACGTAGACGTCTTCCGCTGCGCCAACCGGTACAGGGACCTTCCAGGAGGCGCGGACGATATTGTCGGGTTCCGCGGTTCGTCCGGGTCCGCCTGATCCTTCGCACTGAATTCCTCCGTGCGGCGAAGCCGCACCCGGCCTATTTTCCAGAGTAGACGACATATGTAGTTAATCACCGTCGTGACAACTTCGCCAGCTCCCGGCTGGCTTGCGGATAATTGGGGCGGAGGGCAAGGGCGCGTCGGCAGTGGGCGACGGCGTCCGAGGTCTTCCCTTCCGCGGCAAGAGTCATGGCGAGGCTGAGGTGCATGTCCGGGTCGACGGGATGGTTGGTGAGGATAAGTCTGAACTCGCGCTCGGCGTCGGGATACCGTCCAAGCCGAAAGTACGTGACTGCCAGGTTCTGGAGCACTGCGGTCAGATGCGGATACACGGCCGCGGTGGTCTGCAGGCTCTCCAGGGCCTCCTCGAGGTGGCCGGACTGGGCCAGATCGGTGCCGCGGAGGGCGTCGACCGTCCCCGGCGGCAGCCCGCCCGGCCGGTTGGCGAGGGCAAGCGAGTCGTTGTAAAGGTGGTTCTTCGGATCGAGCTTGACCGCCTCGGCAAGGCGAGCCCTGGCTTCGTCCGCACGCCCTTGATCCAGGAGCGCACACCCCCACCAGTAGTAGGTGATCGCGGCGAGATCCGGGGAGAACCCGTGGCTAAAGCCGTCGCTGAAAACATTCTCCGCCTCCGCATAGCGGCCGTCGCCCACCAGCATGATGCCCAGACGGCTGTACGGTGGGGTGAAGTTTGCATCGGCGGCAATGGCCCGGCGCGCGTAGTCGATGGCCTCATCGGTGTGGCCGGTGAACTCGAGCAGAAAGCTCTGGTTGTCGAGGGCGCGGGCGAAATGGGGAGCGATCGCGAGGACGTGCCGGTTCGCGTCGAGCCCCGCGCGGTAATTGCCCTTCCGGGAATAATAGTCGCAAAGGTTGTTCCACGCCGTCACGCTCCGGGGATTGAGGCGCACATTGCGGGCAAACAGGCGGCCGGGGTCGTGCCAGTAGGGCAGCTCCCGGCAGGAATCTCCGGCAAAGACGGCCACCACCATCGCGGCCGCCGCGAGCGTGCCCCACGCCGGCTGCCTCTCGCCCGGAAGGGGCGCCACGCCGGCTGCCCTGAGCGGGCGTGCGACGGCCGCCGCGAGCGGGCGTGCGACGGCGCACGCGAGCGCCAGTGCCGGGCCGAGCATCGCCACATACAAATAGCGGTCCGCCACCGTGGAGATTGCCTGGAAGCCAAAGGGCACGAGGCCGGAGTTTGGCAGGATCGCTGCGGCAAAGATGCCCGCCGCCGTGAGTATCCACGGTTTCCCTCGAGCCAGCCACGCGCAAAGTGCGCACGCGGCCAGGCCCGCCGCAGCCGTCGCGTATCCCCAACCGTGACCGATCACGGCCACCGGGGTCCGGCCGTAATCGAAAACGATCGGCCAGGGGAAGATCACCTTGCCCAGATAGAACGCAAGCGTGTCGAACGCGACAACCGGCCGAAGCCAACCCGAAACCACGATCGATCTGTCCGCCGTCTGCACCGACCCCGTGACAGCCGTGAGGATGGCGGCCATGACAAGCCACGGAACGGACGAGAGGGAGACTTCCGAGAGCTGGCGTCGCACCAGGCCCAGATCGAGGGCGGCCACGACAAGCGGCAGCGCCACCGCCGTAGGTTTCGACAGGAGAGCAAGCGCGTAAAGCGCCGTCGCCGCGAGCCACCACACCCATCGGCGGCCTGGCGCGCCCTCCCCGTGGGATGAAAACCCGGGCCCTTCCGGTTCCCTTCCCTTCACGGAGGGGTTAGGGGTAGGTTCCGACCAGCCTGTCTTCGAGAGAGAGGGTTGGGGTGAGGTTCCGGCAAACCGCAGGTAGCAGTAGATCGCCGCAAACGAGAAAACGCCGCACACCGTCCCGCGCATCTCCGAGATCCAGGCCACCGACTCCACCTGCACCGGATGCCAGCCGAACAGTGCCGCGCCTAAACCGGCCGCCACCGGCTGGCGCACCAGGCGTAGTAAAATGGCATAGACCAGGAGGGTATTCGCAACGTGCAGGAGGATGTTGGCCAGGTGGAACGGCCCCGGCTGATATCCGCCTGCCCCGTGTGCGAAATGGCCAACGAACGCGTAGGCCATATAGGACATGGGGATGTAGAGCTTCGCGTACGGAGCCGTCCAGAAATGCGCCAGACCGGCCGGCGTCACCGGGTTCAGATCCGGATTGGAGAGGATGTGAACAGAATCGTCGGTCGGGATGAACTCGAAGGTTCGCGCCGGCAGGAAGATCAGCAGCGTGACGAGCCCGAGCACCAGCGGCGCCCACACTTGAGCACGCGAACCCGCGCTTGACGCTTCCGCCGCCGGCGGCGAGGGCCTGACGCCGGTCGCACCGGCGTCAGCGACGGCAGCTTTGCGGCGTCGGCTGGACAAAATCGTACCTCGTCGTGGACTGTGCCGCCCGGCAAGCGATCCGGCATTCACAATCCAAGTTTACCCTTTCGGGCCGTCGACGTGTCAATCATCCGGGGGTATGGCATTACACCAGAAGCGAGACGAGGACATCCGGCCGCAGTATAGATCGAAACGTGCATTTATCGCTATAATGTAGCATAGATCGCGCGTGTCAGCTTGCTACCTGCGATTTGTGGTGGAACATCGAGCCGTAAAGGAAAGTCGCGGTGGGCTGTCAAACATATCGCATAGCGAATGGACAGGGGACGGATGACAGGATGGATATTCTTAGCGCGGTTGTCGGCGGAGTTGCGAAGGGCCTGATTCAAACGTGTGTCAAAGGCGACTTCGGGCCCGAGTTCCTCAAGGAACTGGTTCCGATTGCCACGGATCGACTTGCGAAGAGAAACGAGGACGACGAACGCCGGATCGATGCGGTTGTTACCC
>JBKQWH010000355.1:0-11879 GCA_052139635.1 Capsulimonadaceae bacterium | reverse complement strand
CGGCGAGATCGCCGCCGGCACGCTCCGGCATCCTCAACCCATGCGGGACGTCCGCGTCTGTTGCGGACGAGCTCCCTGGGGCGCTTTGCAGGCATAGCTGGCCTGCTGAGTAAGCCATGCCATTGTTACTCGTGTGTGCACGTCATTGTGAACTCGCGACTATGTACTTAACGACGTTCACGTCCGAATAGTTCCGAACTCGCTTCAAAAAAACCGGATGACCAAACTCCATCACGGGCCAACGCGTTCGACACCGGCCGGAGGTTCCGTCAGGAAACGAAGACGAGCGCGCCGGATGCGGCCGGCAGGTCGACGCGAATGGTTCCGTCATGATCGCTGTGGAGAGTCTCCACCACGGCCGGCGCCCAGGACGCGTCGGCGGCGACCGCGGCTCCGGCCAGGGTCACGCCGGTTGTGCTGTCCACGGCCGGGGCGCTCAGGCGCCACAAAGTGGCCGATCCGTGCCGCCGGCCGGGGGCGATGCTAACGGTGGCCGGCTGCTGCTGTTCCTTGTTAAACAATGCAATCCGCAGTTCGCGATCGTGGCGGACCGCATACGCCGTCACGTTGAGTCCCTGGTCGTCGAGGGTGGTCTCCAGCAGCTCGCCGCCGAGCATGTGGCGCACGAGCAGCATCCCGTAGTAAAGCGGTCGAGCGGAAAACCCGTCCTGCGCACTGCCTGCAATCGGCGTGTAGTGACCGTGGCCGCCCCCGTGGAAATTGATGCCGGAATACCCGATGCTTGCGCCCAGCAGCATGTAATCCGCCCCCCAGAGCGTCGACGCAAACGTGTCGCTGACACCGGGCTTGCCGCCGTTGTAACACGAGTTGCCTTCGGCCATGCGGAAAGGCACCCCGGCGGCGACACCGGCGGCTACCTGGCGCTGCATCTCCTCCACAAGGCGCCGGTGAGGTCGCAGCAGCCGGTCGATATTCATCGACGGGTTGCTGGGCGGACCTTCCGCGTAATAGTGGCCGGTGAGCTCGACGATCCGGCTGCCTTCCACGTAACTGAATTGCTCGACCCAGTCGACTGCCCCGGCGACATCGGGCCCGCCGTACGTCGCCCCCGGCGTCTTCGCCAGGACCGCGTCGTGAAACTGGTCCCACTCGCGCCGGAAATCGCCAAACGAGTAATCGAGCGGGCGGATGCCGTTTTGGTGGTACAGGTTGGGCTCGTTGCCGTTCTGGAAATAGAGGAGGCCGCTGCCAACCGCCTTTGCTACGTAAGCGGCTTCATCGGCGGCGGCGTCCGGTGTGCCGTGCCCCAGGTTCAATCCGTAGATGAGGGACCAGCCGGAAGCCTCGAGGAAGCCGGCCAGGTGATCGATGGCGCTGCGCGTGATCGTTGTGTGTTTGATGGGATGGGAGCCGGTGTCGGGCGAGACCGCGCCGGTAACCGTACCGGCAGCCGCGTCGGGCGACCATGTCGTAAACTCGCTCGTGTTACCCCCGATTCGCAGGACGCCGAAATCACCAACGCCCTTGAAGAAGGCGAGCAGGCCAGTGTTCGACGGCGCGAAGAAGGAATCCGTTCCGAGCTGCTCCGACTCGTAGCTGAGGCCGGTGTATGACTCCGGAATCCGCCGCGGGCGGCCTTCCGGATTGACTGTGAGCGACAGGTTCGCCTGCCCAGCCCCCTGCCCGTTCGCCCAGCGCGGCAGAGAGGCCGCCGCAGCCGCCGCGGCGGCGCCTATAAGCAATTGTCGGCGAGTGATCATTGGAAGAGCCCTCTACCTACCCTCATAACATAACAGGAGAAGTTCGGACGGAATCGCTTGCATCAACCGGGAGCCATCCACGACCAGATAGTCCACGCCGGGCGGGATACTCATGCAATCCGAAAGCGCAGCCTGAACCACGACCGACACGGCATTGTTTGTCATATCCGCAGGGCGCGTTCGTTAAGAGCAAAGATAATGTTCTTTCTCTTGCTAATCGCTGGTGTCACTATGCTCCTGCTGAGCAGGTTGCCAAGCGTGGATTCAAGCGTGTCCGTATCCAATCCGGTAACTTCAGCAAGCCTCTCCTTCGATCGCCAAACGTATTTGTCGTTTGAGAGGGCGATAAGGACTTTTTGCTCATAATCGCTATATTTTGCGAGATCCGCCTGCCATCTGTATGACGCTGTGCTGGACATGATTTCACCATTCTGTGCCATGTTAGAAATGCCCTAGCACAGAGAGATTCGATCTGGACCTTCATGATGAATTGGCGTGGCTTTGGCGCCAAGTCCATTGTACCACCGAGGGCGAAATCGTCCTATCCCTTCATCTGCTTCCGTAGTGCACGCTCACGCAGGCGCAGCTTGATCGGCATCTGCATCGACTCCATGATGACGCCCTTGGACATTTTGGATTTGCCGGCACGGCGCTCGGTGAAGACAATCGGCACCTCGACAATCTTGAAACCGGCGATATGAGCCCGGAAAGACATCTCGACCTGAAACGAGTACCCGTTCGAACGAACGGCGTCCAGCCCGATTCGTTCCAGCACGTGCCGCCGGTAGAGCCGAAAGCCGCTCGTGCAGTCGTTGACGGGAACCCGGGTAATGGCGCGCACGTACTGGTTCGCGCCCAGGGAAAGCAGGATGCGGCGCAGAGGCCAGTTGATGACGGAGATGCCGTTGAGGTAGCGCGATCCGATCACGACGTCTGCGTCCTCGCCGGCCTTGAGGATATCCTCCAGAAACCTGGGGTCATGTGACAGGTCGGCGTCCATCTCGACCAGAGCGTCGTAACCGCGTTCGAGAGCCCATGTGAAGCCGGCGATGTAGGCACGGCCAAGGCCATCCTTGGACGCGCGGTGCAGCACATGGAGCCGTCCGCAAGCGCGCTCGCCGGCCGCCAGACGGTCCGCAATCTCACCCGTTCCGTCGGGCGAGGAGTCGTCGACAATGAGAACATGCACGTTCGGCTGTAGTGAGAGCACCGCCGTGGTGATCTTCTCAATATTGTCGGCTTCGTTGTACGTGGGAATAACTACTATGGCTCGCATTTTATGGTATTCTACTCTATTATCGTACCCAGCGGAGCAGCGGACCTTCATTTTCCATCAGAAGTCCGGATTGACGGTGCGAAACGCGTTTCGATCCAGGCGTTTCGCGCTTTCATCTGGCATTTTTTGACCATGATCCGCGGCGACCGGATGCCCCACATTTCCGGACTAACACGAAATCCGTGCTGAGGGGACGGTATACTCTTATTAGACCGGGAGTGCGCTTTGTACGGCAGGAAGGTGCGAAAGCCCGACTGCACTCTGTGCGGAACCGGTAAAAGATTACGGCAAGGATTAACGGAAATGTCTCAGGAATACACAGTGGCTGTCGTCGGCGTCGGCGCCGTCGGTGAGGAGATACTCAGGGTTCTGGCGGAACACCGCTTTCCCGCGAAGCAGGTTCGGGTCCTGGCGCGCACCGGCCGAACGATTCGGGTCGATGGGCGCGAATATCCGGTGGAGGTGACCACTCCGGATGCGTTCAGCGGTGTGGACATCGCCCTGTTCGCCGGAACCGAAGGCGAAAAAGGCGCGGCGGTAACATTCGGACCGGAAGCCGTGAAGCGCGGCGCGGTTGTAATCGACAACGGCGCGGATTTCCGAATGCGGGACGACGTGCCGCTTGTCGTGCCCGAGGTGAACGGGGACGCGCTGGTGGGTCACACGGGCATTGTCGCCAACCCCAATTGCTCTACGGCGCAGCTCGTTCTGGCGCTAAAGCCGCTGCACGATGCGTTCCGGATCACCCGTGTGCTGGTGGCGACTTACCAGGCGGTCTCCGGCGCCGGCAGCGCGGCGGTCGAGGAGCTTGTCAAGCAGACCGCGGCTGCGGCAGAAGGGCGTACGATCACGCCCGGCCCGGCCTTCTCGGCCCAGATCTACGCGAATGTGATCCCTCACATCGGGGGGTTCGACGCAAACGGGTATACATCGGAAGAGATGAAGCTCGTGCATGAAACGCGAAAGATCCTCGGTGACAGCAGCATACGGGTAACCCCGATGATGACGGCGCGCGTTCCCGTTGCCGTCGGCCATTCGGAGGCAGTCGTTGTCGAGACGGAGCGGCCGATTACGCCGGCGGCGGCTGTCGCGCTCTGGCGGGATTTTCCCGGACTGGCCGTACTCGACGATCTCGAAGCGGCCGACTCTGCGCTGCGCTACCCCATGCCGCTGTTTGCGGCCGGCAAGGACACCACCTATGTCGGGCGAATCCGCCAGGACCTGGACAACCCGAATGGTTTAACGTTCTGGGTTGTCAGCGATAATCTGCGCAAAGGGGCCGCGACGAATGCGGTGCAGATTGCGGAGGAGCTGGCTCGACGAGGGCTGGTGGGAGTAAGGAACTAACGCATGCCGGTGGAGTTGGCACAGTATGCCCATGGGCCCGCGCTTGGCCGGGTGATCACAGCGATGGTAACGCCGTTCGACAGCGAGGGACGCGTGGACTATGGGTCCGCGGAGCGGCTTGCGGCGTACCTCGTGGCAAATGGTTCGGACGGTCTGGTGGTTTCGGGCACAACCGGCGAGAGTCCCACGCTTTCTCATGCGGAAAAGCTGGAGCTATTTCGCGTGGTCAAAAAGACCGTCGGCAGTGTTCCTGTCGTCGCGGGCGTCGGGAGCAACGACACTCGGGCGACAGTCGAACTGTCGCGGGACGCCGCGCGAACGGGTGTCGACGGACTCCTGCTCGTGGCCCCCTATTATAGCAAGCCGTCGCAAGAGGGCCTGTTCCAGCATTTCACCGCCGCCGCCGATGCCACGGATTTGCCGGTGCTGCTCTACAACGTGCCCGGCCGCACCGGCACCAATATTGAACCGTCGACAGTTGTCCGACTGTCCAGCCATCCGCGCATTGTCGGCATCAAGGAAGCCAGCTTGAATCTGGCCCAAATCGGGGACATCGCGTTGAGCGCTCGCTCGGGGTTTCTCATCTACAGCGGCTCCGATGAGGTGAACCTGCCGGTACTTGCCCTTGGCGGTGTCGGCGTGATCAGTGTGATTTCGCACCTGGCCGGCGCGGATTTGCGGCGGATGATCGAGGCGTTTGAGACTCGCGATTTTCCCGAGGCGCTCCGGCTGCATTTGCGGACACTCCCGCTGACGAAGGCCATGTTCGGAGTCCCCAGTCCGACGCCGACGAAGACGGCTTTGCAGATGCTCGGCGTGCTCGAGTCCGGTGCGGTTCGACTGCCGCTCGTCGCCGCCGACGATGCGGAGCGAGCTGTCATCCGGGCTGCCCTTGCCGCCTACGGGCTGCTACACTGACAGGATCCAAAGCACCTCCACGGCGTATTGCTTTTTCCGGATACCGGCGTGAAGCGTCCGTCGCTGGCGCGCGAGGGGCTTTGTCGACGTCGAAGCTCGAGCCTGCAAAAACTGCGGAATAGGGCCAGGGACATGATCCGGACGCCGAGCAACGCAAGGCATCGGCCGAATTCTTCCATGATTCGACTATAATAAAAGGCTCGCTTATGACAACAACACAATCCACGGATATTCTGCAAATCATCCCGCTCGGCGGGATCGGTGAGATCGGGAAGAATATGACCGCCATTCGCTGTGGCGATCAGATCCTGGTTATCGACTGCGGCCTCGCCTTTCCGACGGCGGAACAACTTGGAGTGGATCTGGTGATTCCGGATATCTCCTATCTGATCGAGCATCAGGAAATGGTCCAGGGCATTATCCTGACGCATGGCCACGAGGACCATATCGGTTCGCTGGCATTTGTTCTGAAACAGGTCAATGTGCCGGTCTATGGCACGCGCCTGACGATCGGATTCACGAAGGGGAAGCTGAGCGAGTATCGCGTCCTCGATAAGGCGCGCCTGCACGTCTTTAACGCGACCGACCGATTCCGGGTCGGCATGTTCGAGGTGGAGCCGTTCCGCGTGGCGCATTCGATTCCGGACGCCGTCGGCTTCGCCGTCCACACGCCCGCCGGCACACTTGTCCATACCGGCGACTTCAAGTTCGATCAGACGCCGGTCGACGGTCAGCTTTTCGACATCGCACGGCTCTCGAGGATCGGTCGGGAAGGCGTGCTTGTCCTCCTTTCGGATTGCACGAACGTGGAACGGCCGGGGTTTGTCCCGTCCGAGGCGCTCGTGAGAGAGACGTTCGATCAGATCTTCCGAAACGCGCAGCGACGGGTGATCATGGCCTGCTTCGCGTCGAATGTCCACCGAGTCCAGCAAGCGATCGATATGTCCGTCAAGTACGGGCGTAAGGTAGCGCTTATGGGCCGGTCCATGGAACGCAATATGGAGATGGCTCAGCAGATGGGCTATCTGAAGGTGCCGGAAGGCACGCGAATACGTGCCGACGAGATCGAGGATTACTTCCCGCAGCAAGTCACCGTGGTGACGACCGGCTCGCAGGGCGAGCCGATGTCGGCCCTTTCTCGCATGGCGGTCGACGAGCACAACAAGATCAAGATCGTTCCGGGCGACACCGTAATTCTTGCCGCCTCGGCCATTCCGGGAAACGAGGATGCCGTATGGAAGACGGTCAATCACCTCTTCCGGCGCGGCGCGGACGTCATCTACGACAGCATCGCCCCCGTACATGTTTCCGGCCACGGATACGCGGAGGAACTGAAGCTGATGCTAAACCTGGTCGATCCGCAATACGTAATGCCCGTCCACGGGGAATACCGCATGCTGCATCGTTATGCGAAGATCGCCGAGGAGATGGGTTGGCCTCCGGAGGACATCATTCGTTGCGAAATCGGCGACATCATCGAGGTCAGTGACGATTCCGCGGGGATTGCCGGACGGGTCGAGAAATCGGGGGCTGTCTTGATCGACGGCACCGGGGTCGGAGATGTCAGCGACATCGTCCTTCGTGACCGTCAGCATATCGGCTCCGACGGTTTTCTGGTGATCGTCGTTGGGGTAGCCAGCGAGACCGGCGAGATCCTGACCGGGCCGGAGATCATCTCACGCGGGTTCGTGTATATGGACCAGGCGGAGGAGTTGCTCGACCAGATCAAGACGGTGGTGATCGAAAAGATCAAGAACCTTCCCAACGAGGACAACGACTGGCTGGTTGTCCAGCACGACATCCGCGATGCCGTCGGCAAGTTCCTGCACAAGAAGATGCAGCGGCGCCCGATGATCCTTCCGATTCTGCTGGATTTGTAACGGATACGTGAAGCAACGGGGGTGGACATTACGCCCACCGCTAGGAGTCCGGGGAGAGTGAGGTCATTCTCCCCGGTTGGTACTACTGTGTGCTTGATTTACTCGATCCGCTAGCCGATCCCGCAGCCGGTTTCGGCGCCTTGCCCTTACCCCACGTGGTCGGAACTACACCTGCCTGCTTTGCCATATCGATAACCATTTTGGAGTATGCGGCGTTGCTGGCCTTGAGCGCAGCCTGATCCGCCTCGCGCTGTTTGATCTCCTCAGGGGTCAGCGGCTTTGGCGGCGCGGCCGGTGGGCGTGACGACGACGTGGAGGGGGTTGACGCTGCCGCCGGTGGGGCAGTGGTAGTGGCCGGCTGCTGTTGAGAGCAACCGGCCACCAGAGATCCAGCAATCATGAACACACACAGGCGAAGCCTATTGTGATTCATTATTGTCATGTCCTATCCCAGAGAAACCGTCGGTTTAATCGCCGCCCGGCTTATTATTGCCCGGCGTGGCTGGTGCGGATGCCGCCCCCCCACCACCATTGGCATTGATTTCCGAGTGCTTTCTCACCGATGCCAAATACATCTGTTCAATCTGCTGCCTGCCTGCCGGTGTACTTGCATCAATGTGCTGGTTGCCGCTATCGAATGTTGTCCGTCCGGCGCACCCGAACCCACTGAACGCAACTACGGCAAGAATAGCACCCGAGGCTATAAGCCGCAACCTGGCGACTTTTCTATTGTCTTCCATCACAACCTACTCCTGGGCCTAATTAGGCAACCCTCTTCCAGATGTGCATCGAAGCTTACTTCAGGTTGAATGTCGCATAGACCGTGGCGCACTGGGTGCCAGGGGCCAGCGGGAGAACCGTGACGCCATCGCCCTTGGTGCCGCAGCTCGTCTGCTCCGGCTGAAGCTTGCCAGCGCCGACCTGGGTCGGGCGAAGCCACTTGGCATGGAAGTCGGCCATCAGGAAGTTCGAGCCAAGGTTGTGGCGGCCGAGCGTAAAGCAGCCGGAGCCGTTCGTGTTGGCGAGGCCGGTGTTGGTGCTGGCATTGTACATAATGCCAGTCGCGTACTGAAGGGTCGGCGGGCCACCACCCCAGACGGGGTTACAGGCGTTGGCGCTGTTGGTGTTGCCGTTGAAGGTTCCGCCCTGCATCAGGCCAGCCGGGTCATCAAGACCGCCGTAGCCGTAGCCGGAGTTGTCCAGACCGTCCTGGCCGACCGGATTGTAAACGAAGGTCGCCAGGGTGCCCCATGACACGCCGGGGACGCCACGGTCGACGTTGTAGCCGGACGAGTTGGCAACTTCGCAAAGAGCGACGGTGTTGGCCGGGCTGTTCAACTGGGAGATCGGCCACGCCGACGCATCAGCGGTCGGGGTAGCGGGCGCAACGGCGTTCGGAATGGCGAACTGAGCGTTGTAGCAGTAGGAGGTCGGGGACATATAGTCGGCGCCCGAGGCCGTCCAGGCCGAGGTGCCCATGAAGGACTTCTGGACTGCGTTCAGCGAATCGTCCGGGCACTCGTAAACCTTGGCGCTCTTGACGTAGGGATAAATCTGGACCGACCAGCCACCGCCGCCGCCGTAGCCGCTGTAGCCGTTGCAGAACCGCTCGTCGAAGTCCTGCGTGTACTGCATAAGGCCAAGGCCGAGCTGCTTCATGTTGGAAAGACAGGCGATCTGGCGGGCCTTCTCACGGGCCTGGGCGAAAACAGGGAAGAGGATCGCAGCGAGAATCGCTATAATCGCTATGACTACGAGGAGTTCGATAAGGGTGAAACCCTTTGACTTGGACATTTCTGTTCCTTTCTGAATGTTACCTGGATGAAGCAGTTTATCTACTCTGATGGATGCCGTTGCATAACCGCAACAAGGTATATATCAATGCGACCTAGTCGATGCCGATTATTACAACCTCCCTTCTGAGTACTGTGCCGCCCGCTTCTGCGGCTGACGTCGGTGGTGCGTCCCTCGGTGCGCCAAGGGTAACGCTTACACGAACAGACCGATTATAACAGTATCGTGACATTCTGTCAAGAGACTTTCGCGAAAAATAATCAAGTGCTGTTGCCAAATATTGACATGAAAAATCGGATTAGTGTCTACTATGTCCGGCACCGCGCCGGGTGAGCGGGTATTCGTCACTGTTCGCCCGCGATGTAGTCCAGGACAACTTCCGAGGGCGCGCATTCAAAGAGGCGGCGAGCGACATCGCGGGGGAGCCCGCGCGTCTCGTCTGGCCGAGCGCCAAGCACGAGCAGGTCGCAGTCTGCTTCGGCGAGAAGCTTGAGAACGCCCTCGCAGGCCGCGCGCATTCGGTGGACGGTCGAGATCACGGGCACATGGTACTGGCGGGCGACATCCTCGCCGTCCTTCAGGACCGATGCCGCCAGGGCCTCCAAATCGGGAATAGACGCGTTGAGCGGCAGCGAACGTGGGATCTCCATCATGAAGGCCAGATGAACGGTCGCGCCGGACGTCTGCGCGAGCCGGCATGCCACTTCCAGGCTCCTGGTGGAGTATGGCTGTGCGGCGGCCGGCACGAGGATCCTGCGCCAGCACCGGTTGTCGTAGAACTGCTGCCGCGGCGTGTCCGCGGATTTCCGCTGTCCGGAACGACGCGCGGTGAGGAGACTTGAGAATAATGACATTGCGATGCCTTTCCGCGGGTGAACATCTTCCCCACAACTGCGGGGATATCCTCTCCAGGACATAATACCCGGCAAGCTCGGCTCCCGGATTCCGTGAGCTGAGGCTCGACCGGTCCGACGAGTCGATTCCGGCTATGCCACGTTAAGTGCGGTGAAGGTAGTCCATCCGGGCCTCGGCTAGCGGGCGCCGTAATACGGCCCGTCCGACGGCGCCCCGGCCCAGAGGCGGTTGAGAATGTCCTGCTCAATGGCGGCATTGACGAAGCCGAGGCCGACAAGGTCGAGGACGAGGAGGAGGATCGAGTTATCGGAAACCGGAACGCCGGCGCGCGCTCCCATCTCGACGAGCAACTTCCCGACTCGCCAGTCCCAGTAGATGCTCCAGAGGAAGCACGTGACGAGGTTGAGCAGCACTTCGGCGCCCGGATCGAACTCCCGGCGGCCGAGATGATTGTTGGTCTCCCGCGATACCGTGTAGATGAAAGCGAGATAGTAGATGCCGCATGTGAAGAGGGTCAACAGAATGACGAGTGCGGGGTTGCGGGTTTCTCCGGGCATGACAGTCCTTTCCTGCAAGCAACATCGCCGGATAGTTCGCCATCCGAGCGTCCGGTTCCTGCTGGAACGGATGACGGGCGGATTTCCATGGTTGACAAGAACGGCCGGATTATGAGAGAATTACATTCAGGCGGCCCATCATTCAAGGGAACTATTCTTTAATAGGGGGCACGATATGGTCAAGTTTGCGTTCGCTCCTATCCAGTATATCATTCCGGCTCTTCTGGCCGCTGCACTGACGGTGGGCGGCGCCAGTGCCGGCGCGGGCCCGGCGACTGCCTCGTCGACGTCGTCAGACCCGCCGATCTGTACGGACGGACCGAGCAGCTCGGCGTCAACATCCCACGGCCCGCACCCGTTTGCCCTCGTTTCGACGCGCGATACTACCGCATCGAGCGAGCCGAACGCGGCCACGTACAACTTCCATACGGCCACGATGGACCAGTTGATCATTCACGACTTCACGCTGAAGAATGTGTCAACGTACACCGTTCAGATTGGCCGGCTGCAGGCATCGTGCGGCTGCACGACGGCCGACGCCGGTACGGCCGGCACGCAATCCTCCTCGAAGACGTTCGCCCCGCTGGCGCCGGGCCAGACGATCACGGTGCATGTGACGGTTGATGCCGCCGACACGGTCGACGGCCCGACGGACAAAGTCGTCTCCGTGTACCTCGCGGGCGAACCGGAGCCGTCGTACGACCTGCACCTGGTGGGGACGCTCGTCCCGGTTGTCAGTGCTGATCCTTCATATCTTGATTTCGGCGCAGTGCGGTGCGGCAAATCGCCAAGCCTGACGTTTCGGGTTACGAATGCCACGCACGCGTACCCGCATGGAGTGCCCACGCCGACGGTCGGTGACCCTCAACTCATCCTGACCCCGGCCGGCGCGCCTGTCACCACTGCGGACGGCTCGTCGGTCACGCGTGCCTACACGGTCCGGTTGTCTCCGGACACGTCGATCGGCGATTTCCAGTCGTTGATCAACGTCCCGGCCCCACGGGGCACGGACCCGCTCCCGATCACTGTGCGCGCCAGTGTCGAGGGCGATCTCAGTTGCAAGCCGGCGGCCGTCGCCTTCGGCGCAGTCAGCCCCGGCCAAACCGCCACCGAGCAAGTGACCCTGACGGGGGTCTCCGCCGACGCCCTTGCCGGGCTGAAAGTGTGCTGCGCGGACCCGACGCTGCGTGCCTGTATCGTCCCCGCGCCGGCCAGCCCGGCGCAGTGCCTGCCGCCGACAACCGCAATCCTGAAAGTCACCTTCTCGCCCAGGACGAACGGATCGTTCGCGTCGAACGTTACGGTCACTACCCGAAGCGGCGAGCGCCTGGACCTGCCTGCCTGGGCGTACGTAGGGCCGTAGACTTCCAGAAAACGCAGAAGGAATAGGATTCAGGAGTTTCAACCACGGAAAAGACGGACGTTTCGGAGAGGATCGTTCCGCAGACTGATGCCTGAACCTAACACGGCGCGGGCGGATGGTAAACGAGTTCGAGGATTCGAGGATTCTTTTTTGCATGGATTACAAGGA
>JBKQWH010000354.1:0-2989 GCA_052139635.1 Capsulimonadaceae bacterium | reverse complement strand
CACGGAGGCCTGTCCCACGATATGAAGTATTCCGCCAGGCGCGCAGTCAAGTCCTCTAGGCCGAGTGTCGAACGGACGTATATTGTGCAGTATAACGGGTCGATAGGCGACATCATTGGTCGAGTCTCCCGTCGCAAGCTCCTGCGGCAACCAATTCGTTTACGATGTCTGGTTGAGCATTCAGCAACGCAAGACTGAGGGCCGTTTCGCCCGATTTCGTAACGGCGTTCACGGATGCTCCCCGTGCAAGGAGGAACCGCACTCCTTCGAGCCTTCCTTCCGCTGCCGCCTTCATGAGGGCCGTCAAACCGTCCCGATCCGCCATGTCGACGTCCGCACCGTTTTGTAAACGGATGTCGACAGATTTGTAGTTACCAAGAAGTACGCCGAGAATGAGTGCCGGCGCACCAGAATCGTGTCTCCACTCATCATCATCGAGGTACTCCAGCAGCGTGTCGAGAGGTCCCACTTCGCCGGCGCGCACAAGTCGCTCGATTTCCAGGTACCGATCGAACCCGTCCACGTTGACGTCGACGCCGTCGTCGAAAAGGTGGCTCACTAAACTGCCAGGCTCTCGGGCACACAACGCACCTTCGGGACATCGCATGCGCGCCACAAACTTCCGCAATGTATCAAAAATCATATCGGGCCTCTCGTCTGACCTGATGGAGGAAACAGGTGTGATGTGCGTCAACCCGCGCTCCGTGCCGTTAAAATCATAGTCAATCATTATCATGGTTCAGACGCCGCGCCGCGCAGCCCGTAGTTGTTATAGTAGTTGTCGGGTGCGAGGTTGTTGCGGTACGACGCGCGAAAGAGGCCGGGGTACTTGGTGGCTCCGGAGCCGCCGCGCAGCACGCGGCGGCTGCCGCCGTCAGGCCCGGCCGGATCGCTACCATGGTCGCTCTTACAGTAGTCCGCATTGTACCAATCCGAACACCAGTTCCATACGTTTCCGGCCATATCCATTGCTCCGTATATACTTGCGCCGGAGGGATAGGAGCCGACAGGCATCGGGCTTGGACCGTGGTTTGACGAAACCGAGTTTGCGCATCTGGACGGATCCCAGTCGTTACCCCATGGGTACTGTCGGCCATCCGTTCCCCTGGCAGCCTTCTCCCACTGCGCCTCCGTCGGCAGGTGAACGCCCGCCCAGTCGCAATATGCCTTCGCATCGTTCCATGTGACGTTTACAATCGGATAGCTGCCGTTGTCCCAGCCCCATGGAGGCTCCGGCGGCATGGCGCGGCCTGTGGCGGCACAGAAGTTCTTGTACATTTCAACGGTGACATCATTCTTGTATATGTAGTAGCTGGAAAGCGTTACAGTGTGAACCGGATTATCGCTCCGATCGCTGTCTCCCATTTGAAACGGACCTCCCGGCACATACACCATCTCGGCGCCATCTATGCGGTTGACTTTCATCTTCGACGCAGTCGATGGCGATGCGGGCTGGTATGAAAGCGGGACAGGCGGCGCGGTGGGTTCGTGGTCCAGCGTGATCGGCAGGTTCGTGGTGAATCCGCTTTCGAGTGGAACCGCGGCCATATAGGTCTTATAATTGTCGGCAACGACTACCAGCTTCACGGATTTGCTGTCGGCGCCGCGCAGGTCCACATCGATATTCGGGGCGGTCTGCGGCACGCCGTCCAGCGTGATCGTCGCCCCCGCGGGAACGCCTGTTATGCGAAGATGGGCCATCGGGTCGTCCGGCTTAACGGCAGGCGTCAGCGTCGGCGGCCCTTCCAGGGCGTATTTTGCCAGTTCCATCCGGCCAAGGGTAGCGGTGCCGTCGGGAGTTTGGACGGAGTTGAGCTTGGCGGCGTACGCATGAACTGAGTACTGGATATACTGCTTGAGGCTGTCGAAGGTGATCGTATGGGTGCCGGGGTCGACGGCGTCGGGATCGCCGGAGAGGCCCTTGATCAGATAATGGGTGAAAACGGACTCCGCAAAATCCTCCGGCCGGCCCTCAAGACTGGACTCGGTCGGGAGGCACGACTGCAACTGAGCAACCTCCGGCCCGAGACCGACCGAGCGCAGGCCCGTGCCGAAGCCGTTCTTGTCAAGGCTCTTGTCGCCCAGCAGGTTGCGACAGGCATCAGTAAACAGCAAGGCCCGGCGCGGAAGCAGGGTGGCCAGCCGCTGGCGGATGGCGTCGTAGTTGATGCAGGTACCGGGGACGTCGGCGGGGTCGCCGTCCTCGGGAACGATCCAATCGGTGTCGGCGCCGGCCGCATCGCGGGCGCGGGTGCCGTGCCCGCTGAAGAAGAACACCACCTCGCTCTTGTCGCGGATAATCCCAGAATACATTGTGTTCAGGGCCTTAGTGATGTTCCGCTGTGTGGGGCGGAGGCTCGGGTCGGTTTCGGGATCGTCAGTCATCAGCACCACGTTCTGGAAGCCGAAGTTGGCCCTTAGCAGATTCGCGAAATCCCTCGCGTCGTTGTTGCAGTCGTGCAGTCGCTGGCAGGAGTCATAGTCGGTTATGCCGATGACCACGGCGTACTTCGCATACGACGGCGCATCGGCGATCGGGGTCTCGACGAGGTCCTTCAGCGAGGTCTGTGCGCCGGTTGGGATAGCCGGAATCATGGCCAGAAGGAGCGCCAGGAATATGAAACTCGACCGGTTCCAGGGTGAACTGTGGTGCGTCAGATGCAACGATTGCATGATGGTTCCGTCCGATTTCAAGTGTCCGCACTCGTTTGTATTAGCGATACAATTATACCAGAGCCCGTCACAACCGGCGCGACAATGGATGCCATGGACGCGCTGGACACCGTCAACGCTGGCCGGTTGGCGCGGCAACATACAACATACGGCGTCCCCTCACATGGGTGAGAGGTCAGATCAGAGCAAAGGTGTCGGGAAGCAGGTCGGTGATCGATTCCGTGACGACCTCTCCGGTCGCGCAGGTGGACACGACGAAGATAGGGTTTTCGGACTGGGAGAACTCTGCGATGACCTGGCGGCAGGCGCCGCAGGG
>JBKQWH010000353.1:0-11504 GCA_052139635.1 Capsulimonadaceae bacterium | reverse complement strand
ACCCCTCGGGGCGGCGGCCAATGGGTGACCGTGGACTTCAACGTTGCGATTGATGAGATCGTTGAAGGAGGCAATCTCTTTGGTGAAGGTTTCGTCCAAGGAATGAAAGAAGTTTGTGCACTCCGTGACCTCCCGGCTTCCCAGACCATGGCGGAGGACAATGGGCCGTAGGAATTCTGGGAGAAGACGCCCGCGGTGTCGTCGAGGTCCCAGATCGCGGCGGCGCCGCTGGTGTTGACCCAGAGCAACCGGGAACCGGCGTCGGCGCCGTCGGCAATGGTGATCGCCGACCAGTTCGCAAACGGGCCGTAGCTGTGTTCCGAGTACGTGCCGGTCCCGATGTCGTAGTTCCACACGGATGCGGCTCCGCTTGAACTGGTCCAGAGCACGTGGGTCGACTCGAACGGATCGACCGCCATATCGATGGCCGTCCAGCCCGGGAACGGTCCGAAGGAGAACTCACCGAACTTGCCGGTCCAGTTGTTGAGAGACCAGATCGACGCGGCGCCGCTGGTACTGGTCCACAGCATGCGGGTGACGCCGTCGAGGCCGTCGGCGATCTTCTGAGCGGACCAACCGGGATACGGGCCGTAGACAAACTCCGAATACGCCCCGGTGATGTTGCTGTAGTTCCACAGCGCGGCCTGCCCGCTCGTGGTGGTCCAGAGCAGATGAGTGGTATCGTCCGGCCCGGCCGAGAGGGCGACGGCGGTCCAGCCGGGATACGGCCCGAACGTGTACTGCGTGAAGATGCCGGTCAGATTGTCGAGGCTCCAAACCGACGCGGCCCCGTCGGCATTCGTCCAGAGCAGTCGCGTGATCCCGTCCGGCCCATCCGAGATGGCGCCGGCAGTCCATCCGGCAAACGGCCCGAACGAGTGCTGGCTCAGGTTGCCGTTATCCGTGTTTTGATTCCAGATCGAGGCGGCTCCGCCGGCGTTGGTCCAGAGCACCTTGACGCGTCCTGTGCCGGCGTCGAAATCGACGGAGCCCTCGTTGGCGCCGATCGTCGGCGGATTGGCCCGCGTGACGCCGTGCTTATCGGTGGTGATGCCGGAAATGGAGATCCCGGCGCCGATGCACGGAGAGGCGACGGTCAGCTCCAGGTCGCCATCCCGGCGGTCCACAAAGAGCGGAGCCGCGTCGATATTGCCTGTTGCGGTAGTCCCGTTCTCGTCGTCGCAGTACGTCTCGGTCACGGAAGTCAACGGACTGATGGTGGGTCCTCCCCCAACCGACGTATCATTCCAGAAGATATCGTCGGTGAGAATGGTGGTCGTCCCACCGGCCTGAACCGCGGGGACACCGACAGAGGACTGGTTGTTCGCCATCGTGTCGAACTCGAGCGTCAGGGCGCCGGCGGACGACACCCCGGCGCCGCTGCCGTCGGCAACGTTGTGGAAGAACGTGGTGTTAATGACCGTTGTCGTGGATGTCGTCGACGTCTCAATGCCGCCGCCGTTCCCATCGGTCGCGGTCGCGGATCCGCCGGTCGGCACCTTCGCGAGGTTGTCCGAGATGGTGCCTGCCTCGAGGGTCGCCGCGCCGGCGTTGTACAGACCGCCGCCGCCGGCCGTCACCGTGGCGGCGCCGGCGACACCGGTACCGTCCGACTTGTTGCCAACCATGGTGACCGTCGTTAAGGATGCCGTCGCGTTGTTGTAGATCGCGCCGCCGTAAGCGGTGACGTGGTTGCCGTAGAAGGCGGCCGTGGTCGCTGTCAGCGTACCGGCGTCGTTGTCGATGGCGCCGCCGAAGTTACCACCGTCATTGCCGAAGAACGGGCAGTCGGTGACCGTAACATTGCCGCCCTCGTTGAAGATCGCGCCTCCCGCAAGGCTAGCCTGATTGCCGGAGACCGTGCATTCCTGAACGGTCAGCGTTCCCGTGCTCGCGTTGTAGACCAGCCCGCCATAGCTCGCCGAGTTGGCCGTGTAAACCCCTCCGTGGATGGTGAGCGTGCCGCTGTTGTAGGCCACACCGCCGTCCGTGCTCAGCGTGTTGTTGTAGGCCTGGCAGTTGGTGAGGGTCGCTGTTCCCGAGTTGACCAGGACAGCGCCACTCCCCGTGGTCTGCGCCGAGTTGCCGGCAAACAAGGAGCCGTCGACAGTGAGCGTTCCGGCATTCGCGATCGCGCCGGCCTGGCTGCTATTGGTTCCGATGTAGCAGCGATGCATCGCGACGATTCCACTCGTAATGGCGACAGCGCTGGAATTCGAGTTGACGATGGAGAGTCCGGTCAGGGTGGCGGGCGCGGCCGTCGTGCCCTCGCCGTCGAAGAGGAATCCCGCGGCGGCGGCGCCGCAGTCTATCTCGGTCACGGCCGCCCCGGACACGGACTCCACAGTCAGAGTCTTGCCGCTAAAAGCGATATTGACGTCGCCGGCTGCGGAGTAGGTGCCGCTCTCGAGCATCAGCGTGTCTCCGGTGGCCGCGAGAGTCACGCCGGCCTGGATGGTTTGCAGGGGCCTGGCCTGAGTTCCGGGATTGTTATCGCTGCCGGTGGGGGACACGTAATACGTCGCGGCCGCGCAGTACTGGGCGGCCGCCAGGACAAGGATCGGCACGATCGCGATGCGCGCCAGAGGGAAGCGAGAATGGTTCGTCTTTGTTTTGTACTCTTGCATGCTTGTCTCCTAAATAGAGTGGCGATACAGGGCGCAGGTCGTGTCGACTGCACCCGCCATGGACGGATGTACCCATGGCCTAAACCAGCGCCGCCATTGGCCTGCTCATCGCCATGGCGAGGCGGACAGAACCCTGTTCGGGGCTCAGGAAATGCGCCAAACCGGATGTACCCACGACGAGGATTGCGAATGCATCTCCGCGCCGGCGACTACCCAACCATTGACGGAAGCTCAGCGGAATAGTTCGCGATCATGCAAGATTCTTTTTGAGTTTGGGAACTTTTGCGCCGAAGGCAGCGCTTAGGCCGCGCTTACCGGGATTATGCACGAGCATCTTAACGGACAGGCAGGGACGCTGTCCCACGATAGGACATGAATCCTGCAAGGTTCGGCGCCGGACCACTCGGTGAGAGCGGCTTGACCGGCGCCGTGTCTGCTGGCTGTCTAATCCTGAATGTAGCGGATACGCTTGTTGATGTCCGTGTTGGGGGAGTGGTACGGAGTTGTGAGTACCCCGGACGCAAACGCGGTTTGCCGCGTATGCTCCAGGTCGGACTCGCCGAGCGCGCTGGTGAAGATGGGAAGAAGGTAATCGATTCCCATGCGGGTCGGTCGGAAATTACAGGTGTCGTAGAAGCTCGGGTGCAACTGGCGGGCGTGGATGAGGCCGTATCGATCCCGGAATCGGTTGGCATCGAAGCTATTGACATAGAAGCCCTTGCTAACGCTCCACTGGAGAGTGGCAATCTGGTTATTGCAGTTCTCGACCAGCAGGTCCACCGACTTTCCACCGAGCAGGGCAGCATAGAATCGGTCAAACTGAATGGGGCGGCCTCCACGCTGGGTGTGTCCGGCTTTGCGGGTGAACATCGCCTCACGAGCGGTGTCGCCGCGCCGAGCGGCGCGGAAATACTCGTCGCCGATGATATGCGCCAGCATGCTCTTGAGGGAATCTCCCGCGCCGCTCAACACATTGTTGCCGGCGGGATCGGTCACCTTCTGCGCGCCGATCCGGTTGCCTTCCTCATCGGTGATGCCTTCCCCGACAACGATGACCACGTTCTTCTGCAGCTCATACAGTTCCCGAATTCGATCCACCAGGTTCGGGATATTAATCGGATGCTCGGGTACGAGGATAATGTCCGGGTGCCCATAGGCGGTGCCGAGGGCGATATAGCCGGAATCGCGGCCCATGACCTCGACAATGGCGATGCGGCGGTGGCTTTCCGCGGTCGTTCTCACCCGGTGAATGTCCTGCGAGGAGACAAAGACCGAGGTAGCGAACCCCGGGGTCACATAATTGACCATGTTTTCGAGCGAGAAGGGAACATGACATTCGCTGCGTGCATATCGGTAACCGCAGGACTGGGTGTCGTCGGCAACGCGCACCCATTCGTTCGGCTCGTTTTCGTAGTTCAGGCCCAGGTCGTTATCGATGGTCTTGGGCGCGAGGACAGTTGGGAGTATCTCGGTCAGCGGCTGCAGCCCGTTCAAGGTGCCGTCGCCACCGACGCAAATAAGGCCTTCCAGCTTGAGGCGGTCGAAGCGCTCCGCAATGAGCGCCAGCGATTTGGTGTCGTTGGCGTCCACATAGTCGCGCGAGGAACCGATCAACGTCCCACCGTGGGTGGCGTCGAGTTCCGGGATCGGCTGAAAGAGCGGATTGAGGTGTACGTGCGGCACGCGCGGGTTAAAGAGGCTGTTAAAGCCTTTCAGTAACCCGAAAACCTCAACGCGGAGTTGATTTGCTCGGGTCACTGCCCCGTAAACAGTGGCGTTGAGCGCCGGTGTATCTCCACCGGCCGTCAATATGCCTATTCGCTTCATCTCAATGGATTCCTGTCATACCTGGCTTGGCTACTCGTGTCGTGACTAGCCCTACTATTATCATGCCCCACCCGCGGAACACGCGGCATCGGCAGATCGGCGTATTTCAGCGTGGCACTGGCTCGGCGGTGAGACTAAATTAGAGGTGCGCTCATTGCTTCTTCGGCGACCGGCCCCCATGCCGGCCGCCTCTCGGCTCATCCTAACTGTGATTATACACCCTGGCATGAAAAAGTGAATCCCGCGTTCGCAGAAAAATTCGAAGTATCAGGTAGTCAGTCGGCGCGGCGGTCGGAATGATCGTTGCTGGAGCCGTAGCTCCGGAGAACCGTTCCGCCACCGTTTACACCCCGGACGGCCGTGCAAGTCTTGTTAGCTCACTGCTCCCACTCATACCGCTCCAGGCGTTTCTCGGCCAGGCGGATGGGCAGGAGCCCGGTCACCAGGGTGAGCGCCACGAAAACGACGACTCCCACGAGGGCCACGGCATTTGCCTGAGGGATACGCGCTCCATAGGCGAGCCAGCTAACAACAAAACACGAGACCGTCAGCACGACGTATCCCGACGAGAACACGAACCCGAGTATCATGGCCCAGACACTCGCGCGGTGGGCCGGATTGTCGTAGAGAAAGCGCGGGAAGAGGCCGCCCAACCCGACGCCGAGGCCGGAAAGGGCGTAGCACGCACAGGCGATGATGCCAATCCATCCGAGCGTATCCATCAGCGGCCAATTGAAGGCCAGCGCCGCGATCGCGACCATGACGACGGCGATGAGAAGTGACAGTCCATAGCTTAACACCCATTTTGCGCGCAGAAGCGTTCCTCGCGTCATCGGAGCGGCAAGCACAATCCAAACGCCTCGTCCCTCCAGACCCACCGACGAAAGACCGATAATACTGGTCACCATATAGATGACAAGCGTAATCATCAGCTTGGACAGATCACCGTAAGTCTCGACGGTGGCGACGGTGTCGCCGGACTGGGTAAGTTTCAGGACAAACGGAACCAGGAACAGGATGAGGGTCGTGCCAATCTGCCCAAGCAAGATCGTATCCCTTCCTACGTACCGCAGATCTTTGACAACCAGTCCAACAGCCCCCATAGGAGTGCGTGACGCAATGCGCCGGGCATGGTCGACCCAGGTCCGAGAGTTAGCATTCTCCCTGCGTCCGAACGAGTCCAGATCCTGCTGCTCGAGGATTGTGTCCGAGGCGACTACCTTGCTGCCGACAGACACGGCGACACTCAGGAGTAACGCCGCCATGCAGCCCATCAGCGCGACGGCCTCGAGGCCGATCGGGTGAATGCCGCGGCGTCCCGCTGTGTCGAGAGCCACCGTGGCGGCCCAGGTCGAAGGGAGCCACACCGGGCCGGCTGTGTGCAGCGACAGTATCGACGACGTTGGGGCGGCCCCGTGCAGCGAGTGGGTGAGTGCGGAGCGCAGGGCGCGGGACCTGGCGGAGTCGCTTTGCGACAGGACAATCTGCATGCGGCGAAAATCCATCGATCCGCCCTGCGTGGCCCGGCTGGCGCCGGCCACTGCGAGGAGAGTGATCCCGAGCGCCAGAACGACGCTCACGATCATCACCACATACCGCACCCGGCGCATGCCGAACACCGTCGCAAGCAGAAGCAGCAGGCATGCCGAAAGGGCCGGCGTGAGGATGATCAGGAGCGCGATGGACACGAGACAGCAGGCCCATCCCGGCGCGCTCAATCCGACACCCCACCCGAGCCCGATCAGTACCGGAACGCCGAGCACGATGAACTGCGATGCGTTGGTCGCCGTCGCGTCGACCATCTTCGCCCCGATGACGGAGGCTGGCGGTGTCGGAGTGGTCAGCAGGAGCGGAAGGTCATTGTCCTGGAACAGAGACGATGCCACGTAGGGGACCGACCCGGCCAGGAGGAAGAAGAAAAGATACTGGTATATGTGACTGACGAGGGTTACGGCGGCCGGCGTCAGCGGGCTGCCCGGGGCGGCGCCGCCTTGCATGACCAGCACAAGGGCCGCACATGCCACGCCGATGCCACCGAAGATCGCCATGGCGAACAACACCAGGCTGCTGATAATCCATCGGGCGGGCGTCGATAGCTCCCTCCCTGCGTTTCGGAGCATCTTCAGCCGGGCCGCAAACAACACGCGGAACATGCGCAGCGCTGTACGGCCGGATGGTTGTGTCGCCATGGTATTCTCCGGCGCGGTTCCCGGAACGCATCGGCGCCCGCAACCTCTTCGGCAGGATGAGACGAGACCGGCCCTCCCCCGGTCCTCCTCGCAAGCGAGGGAGATTCGGCGAGGTATTGAATATCGACGGCAATCCGCCGGGCACGCGACCTTACGCTTCGTCCACCATCACGCCATGGGTCCTGACCCACTCGATGGCGCTTCGGATGCTCTCCGTCCGGCCGGTTACCTCGACGACCATCCATCCGCCCTTGGACGAGTCGACATCGGCCCGCAACAGATTCGGAGTTAGATCGAAATCAGTGACCAGCCGTGTTACCATCGGCTCGTTCACGCGTTCCAGCGGGAAATTCAGCTTAAGCTTACGGGTTTCCATGCGCATCCCTTTCTACAGAGTGGAAGGCGATTCCTGCACGAATTTCGATTTGCGACGTTGACGGCGGCGAGACGGTGTCCGCGTTACATTATTCGCTGCCGGCTGCGCCGGAATCCTGGACGATCTTCAGGAGTTCTTCGCCGTATCGCGAGGCTTTTCGCATGCCGATGCCCGGGATGAGGAGGATATCGTCCTCGGACGAAGGACGTTCGGCAGCGATGGCGCGCAGGACTTTATCCGGAAAGACACAGTACCCCGGGATCTTCATCTCACGAGCCGTAGCCGTTCGCCAGGCGCGGAGCGCCTCGTACAGGGAGACATTGCCGGGGACGGTCTCGTCCGGAATGGCCGCTCGTCTGGGCGGCCGTGACCGTTCTGAGCGAGTGGTTGGAAAGCGGAAAGGCCTCGTACGTCCATCGCAGACGTCGCAGACGCCGCAGCGCGTGCCGCTCACGATGTCGTCGCCGAAGTAGCGTGCGATGAACACGTGGCGGCAGTCGGTAGCGCGTGCGTAAGCCAGTATGGCATTCATACGGTGTTCGGCCTCCGCCTCGCGGCGTCGAAGCATCCCGGTGATCGCCTCGCGGACATTCGGGGGGGACGGGAGGATCTCGAGGAGCATATCTCTGGGTCCGGCTCGATACTGCAGCAAACCGGCCTCCTGACCGCGCAGCAAGGCAAACTCGAGGTTCGGCCAGCGGACACCCGAATACGCGGACAACTCGGCGGGCCCCCACGCTCCGCCCTGGTCCGCGGCTTCCGCAAGGATGCGGGTAGCGTCGTCGGGCGCCGGCGCGTCCGGATCTCGAGGGCCTTGCAAGTGGAACACGCGCGGGATATCCGCGTACCGCCGGACTACCTCCAACTCCTCGAGCAGGGGCAGAGCCATGCGAACGGCGCCTTCGCCTCCAGGCACGTGCTGACAAAGATCATCCCAGCCAAGCCGGGCATATCGGCCCGATGCTCCCGACAGCGGCATCGCACTTCGCGAGCGGATCGCATGATACACGGCCTTGAGGGTCTCGTACGTTACTTCATTGCCCTGCATCATTCGCCGCGCGCTTGCCGCGTCCGACCTGGCGAAGAGGAGCGTGCATTGCGACCGCGCCCCGTCGCGTCCGGCGCGTCCGGCTTCCTGGTAATAATTCTCGAGTGTTCGCGACGGGTGGTAGTGCACGAGCGTTCGGATATCCGGCTTATCGATCCCCATCCCGAAGGCCACTGTGGCCGCCAGAACGCGAACTTCACCGGACATGAACCGATCCTGTGCTGCAACACGCTCTTCCGCCGGCAGTCCGGCGTGGTAGTATCCGGCCGGTATCCCGTTTCGCTGCAGATGTTCCGCGACCTGCTCGCACCGGGCTCGTGACCCGCAATAGACCAGGCCGGCGCCGGTTCCCTCGCGGAAGATTTGCAGGAGCTCCGCCTGTTTGTCCTCGTCGCCGGTCAGGTGCCGGCAGGCGAGGCGCAGGTTCTCGCGGAACGTGGGACGAACGAGACGCGCAAGCCGGCGTCCGAGTTGCCGCTCGATATCATCGCGGACACGCGGCGTTGCCGTGGCGGTAACCGCAAGCGCCACACGCGGTGCAAGGGCCTCCACCGCGCGCCCGACGGCGCGATAGTCGGGCCGGAAATCGTGCCCCCATTGGGAGATGCAGTGTGCCTCATCGACGACGACCATCGAAACTCCGACCTGGCGCAGGGTATGCAAAAATGGCGGCTGCCGCAGGCGCTCCGGTGCGGCATAGACAAGCTTGATCCGGCCGCTTCGGACCATGCGGAGGCGGCGTGCGACCTCGTCCGGCTCGAGCGACGAGTTTATGAAGGTCGTTTGCGCGGCGACCGCAGCCGGCAGGTTGTCCGCCTGGTCCTTCATCAGCGCAATCAGCGGAGACAGGATCAGGGTCAGTCCCGGCATGAGCATGGCCGGGAGTTGGTACGTAACGGACTTTCCGCCGCCGGTCGGCATGACCGCGAGTGTGTCGCGCCCGCTGAGGACGCTTTCTACGACTTCACGCTGGCCGTCACGGAAAGCTCGATGCCCGAACAAACCGGCCAGGTCCGTTTCCAGGTTAGGCAAAAATCGTTCGTCGCCCACGTCGGTCTTACTCCTGTGTATCCGGTTCCGGCGCCGCCACCGTCTCCCCGGACCCCGTCCTCTTCCCATTGGTCGGAACCGGCGCACTGGCCGCCGGTATGGGCACGTCGAGCCGCGGCGGATTCGCTCCGTCCGGGTGAAACGGCACGCGGCTAAGGCAGAATGCGTCGATAGACAACGCGTAGCGTCCATCGGACGGCCGGTGATCGGTCACCAGAATTGTCAGCTTGTGCGTGCCGCTGTTCACCTCGATATCGCCAAGGTCACTCCAATAGAATATACCGTATGGCTGGCCGGTTGGGTATATGCCGCCCGTAGTCTGCGGCGCGCCGTCATCGATGACATAGGAAAACGGTGATGTGTCCGGAGAATCGAGCCGGCTGCCGGCCATCCAGACCGTGTAGCGTCCGGACTGAGACACAGTGAACATGTAAACGGCCGAGTATGCGCTTTGAAATCCGTCCTCGAGCACCGGCGGGGCGGACGCGTTGTTTAGCTCCAGGTACGCGCCGCCGGACGCGAACGGCGCCGCCGCAATGGAATCAAACGACGTGTCGGAGCTGGATTCCCCCTCGATCCACACGTACGGCTGCAGGATGTTCTTGAGCGACGCAACGACGTTCTGGACCCGAGCCAGCTTCACCTCGACGGTCGCCGGGGTATCCATAATCGCGTTGCTGGTGTAGAACAACTGTTGCCGGAGGTACTCGACATTGACCTTCTCCGTATCGGCCAGCTTCAGCAGACCCAGCGCGTCATTGGTGGTCGCATCCAGCATCTCGATGGGGATCGGCAAATCCGGCACGCGGCCGATCAGTGTCGGTGTCCCGGAAACGGGCACGGTCCACGTTCCGTCGCGCTTTTTAACGGACAGCACATTCCCGAGCGGATCGGTGATGACCGGGTTCGAGTCCTTGCCGAAGACCAGGTGAACCTGCGACAGTGCGTTGTCGGGCGACCAGAGGACGAACGGCGAGGCCGGATTCGCCGAGTCGGAGATGACATACGCCCGCAGATGATCTCCAAGCGCCACAAGCCGGGCCGGCCGGTCGGTCGGAAGCCACATGGCGCCGTCACCCAGCCGGCGAACCCCGGGGTTTTCCAGCAGCGCGCCGGCGGGATACCAGAGAACGGTCTGCGTACGCCGCAACATGTCGGTCATACCGGGATCCATCGAGGACCGGAACGATGCGATCCAGGCCAGTGGATCAGCATCCGTGTTCGACGCAAGGTGAGCAGAAAGTACGGGGGGGTCGGGAAGCGGCGTGAATACGCCGCGCGCGCCGGCATCCACAATCTGGTTCCAATCGATGAAGAGCGCGGACTTCGCGGTCGGGGCTCCGGCCGCATCGGCGTCGCTCGCGATCAACCACCCGGCCCGAGCCGATCCTTCGACCTCCGCAAGGCCTTCGCCGGTTGACGTAAAGCGCCCGCGATCGTCCGAACGAGATGCCACGACAGCGACTCCGTCGTATCCCTTGCTCGAATCGTTGACCATCAGCGGATCGAATTTTGTCGTCTGATACAGGACGGGCACATTGGCGACGGCTGTCTTGAGCACAACCGCGATGGCATTCATGTATCCCCTGATCGACTGGCGCTTGAACTCATACAGGTCCTTCCAGAAATGGTCCGGGACATTCCCCTCGTTAAGCACGGGATACTGGTGGCGCTTAACGGGATCGTAGAGAATTGTGTAGCCGCGACCGGAAAACCAGAGGGGGATACAGCATGCCGCGGCGCCGTATGTGAGGATATCCCGGTTTTTTACGCCCCAGGCCTGATTGAGATCGTCGCACACGGCGTACCGCTTTTGAAGCCATGCCTGGAACGCGAGCCGAAATCCGTCGGATGTCGGGATGAGATTGGGCTCGTCGCCGTTTTCTCCCACCTCGTCCCCGAGGGGGTCCAGGAAGAAACGGAATCCGGGCCCGAGGTGGACGTGCGAGAAATAGGCAAGCAGACGGTCGCGATAGTCGTCGTAGCCTTCCCACAAGTCGGTGAGGTGGGCCTCGGGCGAGTCCGCCCCGCACTGGCGCTGCGGGTATAGCAATAGCACCGAATCGCCCGGAGTGTCGGACGAAAGCGTCACGGAGGCGGATGAGTTATCGATGGTGGCGTCGCCCATGAGCAGGCCGTCGTCGGGGTCCGCCCCCTCTGGAACGGTCGCGTACAAAGCGCTGCTGAGCCCCTGGATGTTCGTGAAGTGGACCGGCTCGTCGCCGGAGACCTCTATCCGGCGATACTGCGCCGGCTTGATGACATAACCGATGAGGTCGACGGAGGGGCGGTCGCCGATCTCAATCCCGTAGCAGATGCCGCACTTGTCCAGATACCGTAGCAATCGATCGAAGGCGGCCGCGGGAACCTGCGTCAGGCCCGCGGCC
>JBKQWH010000352.1:0-7345 GCA_052139635.1 Capsulimonadaceae bacterium | reverse complement strand
CCGGCGTCGAGCTATCCGGTCGCGTTGACGTGGGGGAGTGCGAACGGAATTGTAGTCTTAGGACAACTGGCATCGCTGGCTGGACTTAATCTCGTTGGAAACACGAACGCCACGACGGCTTCGGGTTATGGAGGAGTTGTTGTGGGATCGCTTTCCTCGGCGCAAGTATCGGACGTCGCGATTACAGGTGTAATTTCGTCGAATTGGCGCTATGGTGTTCAATCGCTGGTCGAATACGCGCAACTGAGCGGCATACAGGCGTCGGGTGACTATATCGGCGTTGCGGGATATGACAAAGGAACCGTATTCGGGGTTGCGTTGCAATGTCTCAACTGCAACCAGGGTGTTCAGGCCCAGGATATGTCGTCTATCATGGTCCAGAGCGCGAACGTTGCCTCCGACATTACAAACTCGGTTGGTTTTGCCGCCTACTATGCCGGCCAGATCTATTCGACACCGGTCAATCCCGCAGGCGGGGCAGCGGTGCCTACGTTCGGATGTGCGACACCGGCATCTCCCACGTTTGATAGCGTTGGGACCAACAGCACAAATCAGGCTGGATGCCTTATTATAAACGATTAACGACTAATACGGGAAGCCTCCATGTTATATCATCCACTTCAGCCATGACACGACGCTGTCAGGCGAGGCGACTTGATGTTCGGGATCACACGGTAACGGCCAATTTGTTGGCCACTCTCGTCGCACAGCCTATCTTGTGGTAACGCGAGGTTAACTTCGCCGAGGTTCCCCCGCCGACGCAAGACGGGGATCAGCACGCGCTCGCTACGGCGTCGAATCTGCCTGCCGGACAGGGTACCATTCTTGCACGGTGAGCGAGACCCCCAGATAGCACAGAGGAGTTGGCAATGGACCTGCGGTATGCTGCCAAGGTTAATTCGGTAACAGATTGCTATCTTGCCGGATAATCTCGTCGCGCATTCGACTGCTAAGGTCGACTTCTTCCTCACGCTGAAAATGGAACTAGATTGTCCAGATGTTGTAAAAAAGCATGCGAATACGTCGTAATATTCGTAATATGCATGTTATGGGTCCTGATGAGAGTTCCCAGCGTGACATCTTTCGTTTCCGACTCCGACTGGGGGCATCAGCTTGCAGGTGCAAACCAGATAATTCATGGAGAGCATCCCTTTATTGACTGGCGCAGCACGTACGGTCCATATGTGTTCTATTTTAGTGCACTTGCACTTTCTCTGGCTGGCCACCGGGCGATTGGCGAGATTTTGCTGTCGGCAGTCGGCTATTCTGTGGGCTACTTGTTGTTCTGGCTAGCAGTAAAAAAGCTTACCGGATCGCGCGGGGTTGCAGCCGTTTTCCTCGCGCTTGCCCTTTTGCTCCTGCCGAGACAATACAAGTACTACATTCTGCTCTGTCCGATGGTGGCACTCCACCTGGCCTGGCGTCAAGTCACCCGGCCTGGAAGACTGAGCGCACTGGTCGCCGGCGTCGGGATATCGTCCGTGTTCCTGGTTCGGCCGGATTTCGGTGTGTATTTCGCGCTTGCCGTAATCGCATCGATTCTGGTCGTGGATAGGCGGCTCAGTGTAGTTGGTCCAAAGCTGTTGAGTATCATGCCAGGTGTGGCAGTCGGGGCAACACCATGGATAGTCTGGTGCTGTGTACGGGGCGGCCTGGGCAACTACGTGCTGGATACTGTTTTCGGTGTACCGCAACACGGCCACGGGATGAACCTGCCGTTTCCGATCTATGATATGGGGCGGCCGCTCGCGGGTCCTGAAAACCTGTTCGCTATCCTGTTCTGGTCGTACAGTGCTATTCCCACGTTGGCGGCGCTGGTCGATGTCGCGTCGATAAAACGGCGCCTCCTGTCACCATCGGGTGTGGGGACGAGTGCACAGGCGAATTATGCTACACTTTCCGGCCCCCGGCAAGGGTTTTGCCCTATCGCGCTGACCGCAGTCGTCCTGGCGCAATTAACGATGGTCCAGGCGTATGAGCGATCCGACTTTGGGCATTTGCTGCAGGGAATCCCTGTGTCCCTCATTCTGCTCGCGTGGCTCTGGCGAACCGCCTTCGAGATGAAACCACGCTCAGTGTACTCCTCCCTGCTTGCCATATCCGTGGGGACCATGGTTGCCTTGAGTGTTCTTGCATCTGTTACGCTGGGAGATCTGCCTCGAATCGATCCCAGGGGAGTATCGGCGGACCTGGCGGTGTTCGCGGGTCCACGTGACCGGTTGGCGTCAGTTGCATTGGGGAGGGACAATTCAGACGAAGTCGCCAAAGCGATCGTTTACGTGCAGCGGCACACACGAGCCGGCGACCGAATACTTGCCTTGCCTTTGCTCACAAGCATGTACTACGTGGCCGACAGGCCGTTTGGAGGCGGCCAAATGGGACTCGTGCCCGGTTTCTTCATTGGGCAATCAGACCAACTTAAGATGATTGGCCGTTTATCCAAACAGCCCGTCCATCTCGTTCTTGACGAGCCGGACCGTGAGTTCGATGGCATGCCCGCTCGCCGTGGACGGGTATTCGCCGCGACGGTCTATCGGTATATTGACGATAACACGAGTGTGGCCGCTCGGTTCGGCGGCATCGTGGTTCGTCAGTGGGATTCGCATCATGCCAACCGATCGATGCCCGTCATGTCGCGTTAGTACCGAGATCCCTTTTACCGGCCATACTCATGGTCCCTACCTGCCCGGATGACGCACTCATACGTAGATAACTACACCTACCTTCGAAGCAACTGCGGGAGGGTTTAATGTATACATGCGCTGTTCGCGGATATGATCAATTACAGCGACGTCCGTCCGACTGGCTGCTATGCCCATGTTGTCGAACGAAATTCGGATACAGTGATGTTGGAAGGCCACTGGAAGAGTTGCGCGGGGAAGGGATAGCCGATGGTGCAAAGCGGGGGAGTACGTACGCCCCGCGACCTCCCATTAAAGTGGTACCCGGTTGTTCAGCTCAAGAGCATTGGGTATATCCCCGACATTGGCGGAAGCAAACCTCATGTCTCGCGCTCACTGCGAAAGCTTTGCTGTAGTAGATGGCAGGTGAGCCCGTCACGCTGACCATCGTGACGAGAAATCGCGCGATTCACGTGGTTCGGTGCGGCCTCGACCGGGACCTCGAGCCCGACGCCGTCCTTACCCGCGTGGCCGCGACAGGAAAAACCGGTGGATGCGGCGTGATGTGTCGGTGTTTACGTATTTTCCTGGTATTGTAAGGTAGGAATCATGTCGGATGCGGCAAATGATCGACGCAGTCCTGCCACTGCCTCGACTATTATAAAATAAGCCCGGACTGTGGTCTCGGAACCGGGGAAGCTTGCATCAGAAGCGAAACGAGCGAAGATCAAATGGCGGATTATCCACTCTTAACAAATGCTCCGATCACTGAAGCGCTAATCGATATTCGTGTGCGGCCATCGCCCGATTGCGATATCGATCGCTTGCGCAGTTTTGGTGACGATCGTGTCGATGAGTACCCGAACACTCAAGACTTACATGACTTCAGCGTGGGCTGGCAGGTGCAGGCGGGGCAGGAGCCCGTTGTTCTTCAGAAATCTGCGGCATCGGTCGGACGGATTCTCTCGAGTTCCGACACACTCGACGTAGTTAATATCAGGCCAAACCTATTCACATATAGCAGGCTGAAACCGTATCAGTCCTGGTCCAAGTTCAAGTCTGAGGCCAGGAGTCTATGGTGCCGGTATATCGATATGGCAGCGCCTCTCGAAGTCACGCGCGTAGCGCTAAGGTATGTTAATCGGCTGGTATTTCCCTTTCCGTTCGCGGATATCCGAGACTACATGCGGACTATCCCAGCGGTCGCGTCAGAAATCGATGGGGCGATGTCAAGTTACGTGCTGCGGATAGTGCTGTCTCAGCCGAACGGCGTCGAGAGCATCGTGACGCAAGTCGTTGAGCCGGTTGTTCACGGTGCGTCTGAGGCTGTGACAGTCCTGGATATCGACGTTTTTTCCCAGCAAACATTCGATCCTCGCGGAGAAGACCTGTGGCTATTTACCGATGTTCTGCGGGATCGCAAAAACCAAGTGTTCTTCAACAGCTTAACCGATAAGACTATGGAGTTGTTTCAATGAGCGGAGCAGTGTTCCCAGAGATCCGAATGTCCACTCAAGAGGCGAGGGCCCCTGAAACAAGACCTGCGATTCGCAGACTCTATGAGATATACGCCGATGTGGATCCAAATGTCAGGAGCGTGGTCCGTGAGATCCAGACTCTCACGGCGAATGATGCCGAGTGTTTCGAGGCCATTACACCCACAGCGAGCGCAAAGAACACGGCGGTCAGCCTGGTAAGGAATGCCGCGGTTGTGACACAACAGTTAGCGACAATCTGGAAGCAGCCTTCCGTCGTTGCGATGGAGAATGGTGGCATCGACCTGTCGTGGTTTGGCACCGACTACCGAGTTTGGATTCGCGTCGATCCGTCAGGGGATAGGGTTACGTTCATTTTGGGCCATCGCAGTGACCCCGCATACCACTTGGAGACAGACGTCGCTACTGCGGCGCCCTTCATCGCTGAAGCCATCGGGATTGTGATTCAAAACACAGAATGTTAGAGATGCGAGTTGAGCGAAGACCACCTCGTACTGTCAAAGTGCTTATACCGCAGGGTTCAAAAATCGGACTTTGAGGCAGGGCCGTTGAAGTCGGGGCTATGGATTCCTATGGGGCGTTCCATTACACCCCGACCAGGGGAGGATGGATTATCCGTCTTTCAAGCCAGTCTTCGAACCCCGAGGATGGTATTGCAACACCACCTGGATAACCTCCGGCGTACCTCCATGATAAACTTGGAGAAGAAGGCCTGGGCGGAACGCAAGCTCGCGCAACTCCCGACCGTGGAAGCGATGGTGGATACTGGATGGCGCGTCATTAGAATACCGATAGAGTGCTTTGGAGCACCGTTTCAGTTGGGCCAGGTATCCGAAGAGGAATGTGATTTCGGTCACCTCGAGGTATTTGGACAGCTTCGGGACTTTGAAACGCTCGCATTCCGAATTCTCGACAAAAGCACAGTTCTAAGCGCCGAAGAATGTCTACATTAGATCGCCGGTCTCTCTCTCACGGAATCGTGGCAAAAGTATCACGTGCTAAGCCGGATGCACCAACATTTCTCTGGACAGGCGGATGAAATGCTACCGGTCTGGCCAGGGCAGGCTGGCCGTGTCAGAATTCCTTCGGGCATGTCCGGACGATTCTCGAGGTCAGGCGCGTCAATTAATAATCCTCACGCTGGACGGCGGCGGTATTCCAGCCATTGCGAAAAACATAAGCCATGCCAATAGAATCGATGCGGTCCTGTGGCAGAATGTACCGGCTGTGCGCCAATGCCGCCCGGGAGATGGCGGCGCGGGTCAGGCGGCCGGCGGCAATCCAGTCTCGATCGGCGGCAATGGCTTGCGGCAGAAACGATATCAGCGTGACGAATACCCCCATGGCGACGGCGACGGCGCTTTGTCGACGCCGGTCGCTGGCCGCGTAGGCGAGCGCGATGCCGGCCAGCAGGCACGAAAACACGCTCGGAAGATATGTGAAGCGGACGGGGCCGCGAACCACCACGGTGGTCATGACCGGCACATACGCGAGAGCGTACACCAGTGAAACTCCGAGAATGGTCTTCAGAAAGCCTCGGTTTCGGTTACTCCACGCGGCATAGAGGAGAGCCGCCACGACAAACAGGACCAGCGGGCTCGGCAGTTCGCGCCCGAAATGGCCGCAGATCGAGAGGGCGGCCATGTGCCAGTTTTTTGGAAGAACCCTGTTGTAGTAGCCGCCGACGAGTTTTCCAACTACGTGCGCGCGAATGAACAGATACGAGACCTCGCATCCGCCCATGACGACGGCGTTGAGCCACCGGCGTCGCAATAACTCGGCCGCAATCACCGCCACCGGCATGGTCACCATGGCCTCCTTGGTAAACAACGCGGTCGCGAGAAGAAGCACGGTGAGGCCAAAATAGCGATACCGGGCCGTGTCCCTGTACTTCAGATAGGCCAGCATGCCGGCGACAGTCTCGAACGCGCCGTGCAGGTCGAACCGGTCGCAAAGCCAGCAAATGGGCTCCGTGTGACTGGGCAGCGCGAGGAACACCCCGGCGGACACCCAGGCCGCGACCCGAGCATTCGGCAATTGCCGCGCGATGCGCCAGGTGAGACAATAGACCAGATATGCGGTCAGGCCGTAGACGATCAAGTTCTCGATATGCCAGGGCATGGTCCGGTGACCGAACAGTTTGGCGTCCACCCAGAAGTTGGCGTAGGCGGCCGGCCGAAAGAACTCCCATCCCGGCAGGAGCAACTGGTTCTGATCCACGGCGAAGAGCTCGCACCAGTCATCCGAGAGAAACCCGATCCGGACCGTGCGCCAGTGCAGGGCAAACGACCCGGCGAGACACGCCGCGAGCGGAAACCATCTCGAGGTTAGGATCGCCGGCACGGGCCGGTGGACCTCCGCCCGCAGCCACGCTGCTGCAGCCGGCAGGACGCGGCTGTTGTCCCGGACGGCACGCGCCCGTTTCGCGCCGGCCAGTGCCGCCTGGCAAACGGCGGACAGGATCTGCGGCCAAACGATGAGCACCACGCTCATACACACAAGTGCCAATCCGGCGTACGCGCTATTCAAGGCCGGGATGCCGCAGAAGCCGAGAATCGGCGTCATCGACGCCTGGTAGCACCCCCAGGTTAGCGCCGCAAATCCGGCCGTGGCGACCATAAACGGCCATCGAGGCAGCGGCGGCGTGATCGAGCGCATCCAAACGGCCTGAATCCGTCGCCGGGTCGCCGGCCACAGCCCTGGAATGGCCGCGTTTGCGGCGCAGTAACCGGCGGCGGCGAGGAGCGGCTTGACCCAGTAGTACACACCGTCCGTGCCGAGGCCCGTGCTGGACAAGTAGGCCGCGGCCGCCGCAAAGCCAAGGGCGGTTACCGCGATCCACCAGCGGAAGCGCGCTTCGGAACTCAACAGGACGGTGTCGAGGGAGGGTCTTCCCAATAGAGGCGACGGGTCCATGATGTCGATGCTGTGTTCAGATTCGCTCATAAGCGGTATAATGTTCCCGGTTGGCAACCGGGTCGCTGGACACTTCCCGCTTGCCGTTCGCTACCTATTGTTGAGACAGGCAGTGACGATGTCCGCGATCGCTTTCACGATTACGGCTATCAAACCGGCATCCTGGACTTGCTCCCGGGAGGACCGTGTACAGCGGCTTTCCTCCCCCGAAGACACTACTATTTTAGCGAGCGCGCTGCAAAATGTCGAGGGCTGAACCGAAATAGGTTAAGCCCTTTTAGCGGTGGTTAAGGCGGCCAGCTCGGAAGTGCG
>JBKQWH010000351.1:0-4852 GCA_052139635.1 Capsulimonadaceae bacterium | reverse complement strand
CATAGCGCGGCATAGCCGCAACCAAACTGCGGAGAAGAAGCGATTCCTCTTTCGTCCGGAGGACGTTCTCCACGGCAGCCCACGAATTCATTCGTGGGTCGATTTCGCCGCCGCCCGCGACGGTTCTCACGATGAGTATCATAGATTCACAATAGCCGCCCGAACAGAGCGGGCGGCTATTGTGATGGGCGGTGGGCAACACTATTTGCGGCGCGGCGCCGGTGCTGTCTTGGCCTTCGCATGTTCGCGCTCCTTATGGCGCTCCTCGGCGCGCTTACGCGTGCGGCGGATTTCAGACTTTCGTATTCGCATATTTTGACTCTTTCACCTCCCTTAACAATTCGCGGAGCCGGGTCTTGTTCACGAAGTATTCGAAAATGACTCGCCCATTCAGACTGACGACCGGAATGCGGGCTTCGTAGGCGTCCCGCATGGCAACATCGACGGTGATGTCGCACTCCACCAGTTGGAATGGCGTCTCAGTCCGCAATTCCTCAAGTTCCCGGCGGGCCTCGTCGCAGAGGCAGCAGCCCGGCTTGGTGTACAGAACGATCTCCGCCATGTGCCCTGACTCTTCCTCTCGATATCCCGAGGGCGGCTCGACTATTATAACTGACCTCTCGTCGGAATGTCAATGACGGCGGGTCGTCCTCCGGATTCCTCAGAGCCATGCCGGGCGGCGACCGTACCGCAAAATAACCCGGAGGAGAGAGGTATACTGAGGCGGCGCTCAAGCGTTATCCGCTTTGTTGTCTTATTCCTGGCGTAGCCGGAACCAGAATCATCGCGAAGTGATACCTCTTCCGTCCGCGGACGGTCGGCCGAGGACCCGAACCAGTGCGGCGCATCCTGATCATTAAAATGTGGGCGATCGGCGACATCCTGACGGCCACGCCGATGCTGAACGCCATTCGCGCCAGGGAGCCGGACGCGCGGATCAGTTGGGTTGTCGAGAGCGCGCACGCCGATATCCTGACCGACCACCCGCTCATCGACGAAGTGATCCCGCTGGATTCGGGGCAATGGCGGCGCCACTTACGCAATGGGAATATTCCAGCGTGGGTGAGGCGAACGGCCGAGCTCCACGGCCAGATGCGCGCCCGCAAGTTCGACGCGGTCCTCAACTGCCAGACAGATAAATGGTGGACGTACTTTTTGTGCGCATCGCCGGTTCGAGTCGGGCTGTTTTACGACCCGCTCCCATCGATCGCGAAATTGTACACCGCTCCGGTCGTGAAGCCAATCTCGGCCGGGATACACAATACGGACAACTACCTGCAAGCGACCACGGCAATCGACTTTCCGCCCGCCAGCCGCAGGATGACCGTTGGTGAGACGCCGGACGAGCAGCCGTTCTGGGACGCCTTTTCGCGGGATCACGGTCTCGCGGCGGGCTGCCCGGTTGTGGCGCTCTCTCCGTTCACCAACGACGACAATCGGTCCATCGACCCGGAATTCACGGCGCGGATCGCCGACTGGCTTGCCGAGGAATATCAGGCCGGGATCATTATGACGTGCGGCCCGAAGGACGGACCCAGAGCCCGCGCGATTGTCGAGATGAGCACTCGGGCGCGTATTGCGGTCGCCGACCGTACGACACTCCGAGAGTTCATTTCCATCGTGCGCCATGCCGACATCGTGATTTCCGGCGATTCGAGCCCGATGCACCTGGCCGCCGCACTGGACCGGCCGTATGTGGCCTTGTTCGGGCCGACACCGTCGAGCCAGCGAGCCCCCCTTGCCGGGCGCGGCCGCATCCTGGCAAAGCCGCTGCCCTGCGCGCCGTGCGACCGGTCCTCATGCAGCAATTCCGTATTTCAAGAATGCATGAAGCTGATCGAATTGGCCGACGTGCAATCCTCCGTCCGAGACTTGCTCGCCTCCAGCGGCCGCACCGCGGCACAGGCGCCAGCCTGCTAACCAGGAGAAGAAGGACGAAGATTTCACCACGGAGAATTCCGTAACTCCCTCTCCGCTTGCGGGGAGGGCCGGGGAGGGGTCGAAATTTCCGTGCTTTCCGTGGTAAATACCCGGAATCCTATTCCTGCCTGCCCGAGGCGCTTGCTGCCAGTACGATTTCCTCGTCGCGCACGTTCTCGGCTCCGGTCGGCAGTTCAAAGTCGGAAATCGCGAAGTCTTCCAGCCCCAATTCGCGTGCGAGCGCCCGGTACTCGTCGCAGGAATTGATGTCATGCCAGAGCACGCCCGGCATCCGTGATTTCCGGCTCATCCCCATCATCGGCCAGAGGGCATATCCGCGCCAGTGCGCGTCGCGCGGAAACAGGTGCTCCCAGCGGCGCACCGTTCGCGGGGCCTGGGAAAGATGGACGTGCAGCACGAGAGACTGATACCATTCCTCGATCCACTTCGCCACCCGGCGTCCGCGCGCCACGCGCCCGCGCATCTCCTCGACCGCGCCGGCGGCGTGCCACGCGCCCACATGAGTCGCCATACACTCGGGGCGAAACCGGATTCCGAAAAACCCGCAGGCGTTTCCGTACGTTGCGGCCTGCGTGCCGTACGCAAGCTGCTGCAGTCCGGGGACCCAGTCGTGGCAGAGGACATACCGCCGCGACACCTTGATCACAATGTCGAGCCCTTTCTGACGGCCCCAGTCGAGCCCGGCGACGACGGCGGCCATGTCGCCCAAACTCCAGCCGGACCGCTGGGACCGCCCGACGAAATCGACGCCGGACGCCTTGCAGAGGGCCGCAAGCCGCTCCGCGTCGGGACTGCCGTCGTCGTGCACCAGGAGAGGAACGTGGGGGTACCATCGATTACGCGCTGCGATCTGGAGGGCGATATAGGCGGGCGTGCCGTACGTGCCGATGACCATCCCCACCGACGGCGTGCAGGTCCGGATGAGCACCCCGTGCTCCCACTGCTCCAACGGCGGGTTCTTTCGATAGGGCTTGTCGAGCGCCAGCCAGTACTTCAATCGCCGTATTGCGAGCGGCCAGAGGATTGCGCCGTTCAGTAGCGACGCTTTCCGGCCGCGATGACTTTTTCTGGACGCCATGCTCATGGTACCGGACGAGCAGCCCTTCTGGAAGCGAGGCTAAGCCGGACACCGGATGCGGAGGCAAGCCTCCAACGCAGCCAGCACCTCGTCGACCGTCACGAGGTCGAGGCAGGCCAGCCGCGTTTCCGGTGGGTTCGGACAAATCTTCTGGTCGCACGGGCCACAGGGGACCGGCTTGCTGATCGCCGTTCCAAGGGGTGTCACCGGGCCGTACCAGTGCGGGCTGGTGGCGCCGAAAATCGCGACATGGGGCGTGCCGACCGCGCCGGCGACATGCATCGGCCCGGTGTCGCCGCTCACCATCGCGTTTGCGTCGCTGATCAACGCCGCTGCCTCGCGAAAGGTCAGCGTACCGGCCGCAATAACCGCCGGTTTGTCCAGCCGGGCCGCAAGCGCCTCGATCTGCTCGCGTTCCTTTCCGCTTCCAATCAGCACAATCGGCAGTCCGGTCCGCGTCTGGATTGTGTTGCAGAGTTGTACGTAGCGGTCGTGGCTCCAGGACTTCGTGGGCCACGTCGTCATCGGCGCAACCACGAGATAGCCTCGACGATCGGATCCCCCATCCGGCGGGGGGATCCCGCGCTCGGACAGGTAGGCTCGGGCGGCGTCACGGTCCGCCCTGGTAAAACCCATCGTCATCCGTTTCTGATCCGGACGCGGCACGGCAAGCCCGTCGAGCGTTAGCAGATACTGATCGATGCGGTGATTCGGCAGGTTCGGATGTGTGTACGCGTGGTTGTAGAGCCGAACATTGCTGCTGGTGGGTGGATTGCCGTAGTACCGGCGGAACGTGTCGAAGATGCCGACCGTCACGTCGGCGCCGACCGCCTTCAGCAGCAGCGGCCACTCTTCGGGCTGAAACGACACGAAAACATCGTACTTTCGTGCGCGAAAGCTGCGATACGTCGTCAATAGCCGCAGCCCCCACGTGGCAAAGGCCCACCGGCGCAGGGGGTGTTTGAACCAGGACCCGTCCCAGCGCACGATTTCGTCGATATACGGGTTTGCCTCGATTGCGGAATACTCGGAGTGTTCGGCCAGCCACGTCAGGTGGCACGTCGGGTAAGCCCGTCGAAGGGCCGGTAGAATGGTCGTTCCCATCAGGATGTCGCCATGCGCACCGGTGCGCATGATCATGATGCGATGCTCCGCCTCGTCCCGTGAGACCGGACATCGATCTACCGGGTAATTGACGGGATCGACCGGCGGCAGAAATGCGGGAGGCAGCCGAACTCTGCGCTTCTTGGGTTTGAACATCCGATTCGCGGTCCTAACGATATCCAACTTTACCACGATCGCCGGCGGAGTGGGTTCCCCGCAAACGGCGCCCGGCACCCTTCGAGTATACCCGAGGCCGGGCAGTCGGTGAACGCGCGCGCCAGACGGTCCGTAAGCGGCGGTCGGTCCTGCGGGTGTAATCGGGTGATAATGCGGATGAAGGTTGACTTTCCCCAGGCGCGCACTGTAAAGACATGAACAAGCTGGAGCATATCGGCCAAAGGAGAGGCACACGAATTCATTCGTGGATCGATTTCGTCGCCGTCCGCGACGATTCTCACGATGAGTATCATAAAGCCCTACGACAGGAATTCGCATCAAGCACAACTGCCTGTGATGAATTCGTAGGGGCTCGAGTAGGGCGCAAGCGGTGCTAACGATTTCGATGTTGTGATTGCGCGCCCGGAGCGAGCCCCCGCCCCCGCCGGCAGACACGGCCGAATTCGTAGGGGCTCGAGTAGGGCGCAAGCGGTGCTAACGAATTCGATGTTCTGATTGCGCGCCCGGAGCGAGCCCGCGCTCCCGCCGGCAGACACGGCCGAATTCGTAGGG
>JBKQWH010000350.1:0-9836 GCA_052139635.1 Capsulimonadaceae bacterium | reverse complement strand
TCCTGTAAATCCTGTTCATCCTGTCTAAATTCCTATTCCTACTCTCCTATTCCTATTCTCCGTGCTTTCCGTTGTTAAATCCCAATCCTATTTCTCGTCTTATCGCCGCGGTTTGCCCCGCATGCGCGGGAGGAGGTCGAGGGTCTCGCGGTCGGCGGCGAGGTAATGTGACACAAGACCGCCAAAACGTGGTAGTATTCGGATATGACGGGAGTAAGGAGGTAGGGTGATGGCGCATTTCGTTGCTACAGTCCTCGATGACCGTCGGCTGGAGCTTCCCCAAGGGGTATTGAGCCTGATTTCCCCTGGCCAACAGGTCGAAATTGATTTTGAAGTGAGGCCGGCCTCACGGGCCGTCGGACAAAACGAGGCAATGCTCGCCGCTCTCGATAGGCTGGCTGAGATGTCCCGCGACATGCCATTTTCCGACGGATCGGACACAATGCGTCTTATTCACGAAGCGCAAGATGGGGCGATGTATGGCGATTAGTCAACGGATTAGCCCGTCGGGATCTGTCGTCATTGATGCCAGTGTTGTTGTTGCCCTCGAGGTCAAGGAGGCAGGGACGTTTCAGAAGGCGGATTTGGACTTCGGTCCTATATCGCAAACGGATATGAGTTTTATGCGCCCGGCGTACTTGTTTCCGAGGTGCTGTACGTCCTCTGCAAAAGAGCAGAACTCGGGACGATCTCTCCTGCAACGTACACTCAAGCAGTTCAGAACCTGGCTGCAATCATTGGTCCCCTCAGGCCGTCTCCTCACGGTGACTTCACACTCGTTGGGCGCGCCGAGGCTATCCGCAGCAAATACTCGTGCCGTCGTACGTCGGACGCGATCTACATCGCTCTTGCCGAACAATTGAGCCTTACTCTTCCGACAGTGTTGTTGACGTTCGATCAAGATCTTCCGAAGCAGGCGGCGAAGCAGGCTCCCGGTGTCCATGTACGTCTTCTGCAAGTGTGACATGCTTTTCGCGATGTACTACAATAAGTCAGCGCGTCGCACACTGATTGCGCTAGGCCGACCTAACAGTGGCGGATCTGCTTTGAGTGGCCTGACAATCACTCTAAGCCATTCAATATCGAGATCGATCGTCGATTATCACTAACGCAGGTGAAACCATGACCACGACAGAAAAACGACCCGTCTATCCCATCCATCCCGGCACAATATTGGCGGATGAGTTGGCTGAGCTGCGGATGTCGCCGGCAGAGCTCGCCCGCGAATTACATGTTCCATCGAACCGGCTTTATCAGCTTATCGCAGGCAAGCGTGCCATGACGGCTGACACGGCCTTGCGTCTGGAGCAATGGCTTGGCGTATCGGCTGCCTTTTGGATGAATGTGCAAAAGCGGTATGAGCTTGACCTTGCCGCCGAGCAGCGTGGCGAGGAAATCAAGCGCACAATCCATCGACGTCCGCTGGCTGCTCAGCAGCAACCAGCAGGCGCACACGTCTAACGCCCAGGTTTGCCGCGCATGCGCTGGAGCATTTCGAGGGTCTCGCGGTCGGCGGCGAGGAGTGGAGGGGCGCTCGATTTCATCTGGGCGGCGATCTGGCGGGTTGGGTAGCCGCGAAAGCCCTGGAAGTCGCCGACCGTCTCACCCAGGTAGATGAACACGGCCCCGTCGAGGCGGAACCGGCCCGGCCAGCGGATGGCGAACGAGTCCTCGGTCTCGTCGATGGTCGCCGGAAGGGCGACTCCGCCCTCCGCTACCCGCATCGCCAGGCGGTCGGCCGTGTCGAGCACCCAGGCGTCGCCTTCCGCGGTCGAGAACAGGAGCAGCTCGCCGATGTTGACCACACGCGGGTCGTGCGCGGCGGCGCGCTCCTGAATGTAGAGAATTTCCTGGCGCAAGTCGAGGTCGTCTTCAGATTGCGGTTCGGTCATGTGGACACTCCTTACACTTACGGATCGGCCAGCCGTCCGGCCATAGTGACCGGCCTGGCGCTAAAGCCCCGGGAACGGGGCTGATCATGGATAGCAGTATTCGACATCCCTGGGGCGACTTCCTGCCATGGCGCCGGCGTCACTTGCCGAAGATGTCGCTGAAGAAGTCGCGCATCGCAAGGAGAGTCTTGAAGCTTCGGATGCTTACCATTTCCAGTCTTTCAATCGACATTTTGACCATCCTTCACATCCGAATTGAGACAACTAAAGCACGTCAGGCCGGCGCCCTGGCGGAAGCCGGCCTGACGCAGGGTGCAGTCGTGCAGTCGGAGCCTATCTCCTGAGAATGTAAGGCGCCTTACGGCGGTCGAAGCCCTCCGGCTCCTTCTTGGAATCGAAGGCCCATCGGTTCGCGCGCTCGTGGAACGCGGTATAGCCGGAAAGAACGCTTGCGACCAGGCGGCGCGGCGTGCGGCGGATCAGGTTGACCTCCGTAAGAAGTGTCAGGAACGAACAGCCTTTCCGATAATGATCGAGTATGTTCCGCACGATATCGTACGTGGATACCGGCCCGCGCTCGACTTCGGTGCGATATTCAGCAAGCTCGTCGAGCCGGTGCTGGTTGACAAAAACGGCCGAATCCGTTTCATTATTCTGGATGAAATGGTACACCGACGGATCTTCCGTCCGCTCCAGGAAAAACACGGCGCCGGATTCCGCGGAGATCTCCGAGTAGAAGTCGAACAGTCCGTAGATAAGCTGCACGTTGTAATCGACATATACCGGATAGTGGTTACCGCCGGAGTCTACCAGCACAACCTCTACGATATCCGGCTCCGAGGGAAGGAACCCGTAAGGAAGCTGCGCGAGCGGGAATGTGCCGATTTCCTTATGGTGCGCCTTGAGCACCAGCCTGATCCGGCTGGAATCCGGCGAAATGCCCTCAGGCCATCGTGTATTAACCATGTCGTCCTGGTCGTTGACATCCTGAGCCACCGAATCGGCCATCTCATCTCGGAGTGCATCGTCGAATGCGCCGTCATCAAGGATCTGGTCCAGGATTTCGCCGTCCGCCGTTTCGAATCGGGGCAGAACCGGGAAGGTTAATGAGTCCGGGATCTGACCCAGGTACGGGGGTAGCGTGCCGGGAGCGCGAAAACGGTCCGTGCCGACCCAGACAAAATGCTCCGGATTCTCCCGCAGGAGGCCGGCCAGAGTGACGCTGTCTTCCGAATATGTGCGCGATCCCGGTCGAACTTCGAGCACGTTGCTCAACAGGTCGCCTACCGTGACCGATTCGTCCCGGTCGGCGATAAAGGAGCGAAGGTCCTCGATGTCCTCTGCGGTCACTTCGAGAGGCTTCGGGGGGGCCTCCACCACGGGCTCCTGGACGACGACTTCTTCCACGATGTCACGCAGTCCGCGGGCCGCTGCGATCCAGTAGCGGCGCGCGGCTTCCAGCGAGTCCGCAAGTATCCATCGATGATCCGGAAGAGGGATGAACTCATTCGCCTCGGTCAAAAGTCCCTCATAGAGCGCGACAGCGTCGAAGTCCTCACCGAGAGCCTTCCATGCGTAATACTGTATTGTGCGGTTGTCCACGGGGGCGCCGCCGCCCATGACCAGAAACTCTCTCACGGCCTGAACCGGATCTTCCGCCCAGCCGAGCGACTCCGCTTCCCGAAACGGTTCGAGGCCGGCAAGCGTAAGATTGTTGTAGAAGAGGATGTCGTCCTCCCGGGAGGCCGAAATGTCCAGCAGCCAGGATGTGAGCCCGAACGCGCGGCTCCCTCGCACAGAGAAGTAGTGGGCATCCCGAAGCATGCGGGGGGCGGTCTCGTTGAAGTGCTCCTTGACGCGGCCATAAATTGCGGCTAGCTCTCCCGCCAGTTCGTCGACCGGCATTGGCGCCGCATACAGCGTGACTAACTCCTGAATGGTGCGTGTCAATGGAGCCTGCTTGTCGAGGTATCGCCCGGCAACATCCCACCGCCGGTCCACCGCCACGAACCGCCTGGGATGAGTCTCCATCGTGTGCCGGACGAGAGGCGGGGAGATGGACGAGTCATTGAGTTCCTGGACGATTTCATTGATACGGACGGCTTCGCCGAGGCGCACCATGGCGCGATGTATTCGAATGACGAGATACTCCTGGGCGAGTGCCTCGGCCGGATCGAAGGCGTCGGGCTTGCCCGTTCCCTTCTTCGGGGTTGTCTTCTTGTCAGTGGACTTCGTAATCGCCATGATTTCTCCTCAGCGTGAAAGGCATGAATATTGTGAATGCATCGAAGGCAGGCTATCTTAACCGCAGTTTCTTCGTGTCATATTGCAGCAGAAGGGTGCAAACGCCCGACTGCAAATTGTCCAGCACCGGCTCACATTACGCCGGCAAGGAGTCGACGACGGCGCCGAGGTCATAGTCTTGTGCCGAGACCACGCGGGCGCGAACCATGCTCCCCAGCGAAGGAGGCGGCAGGGAAGGGTCCCAGGCGATCTCCACGGTTCCGTCGATTTCGGGTGCATCACGGTAGGACCGCCCCGTCAGGCAGCCGCCGGCCCGTTCTTCGATGAGAACATCGATCTTGCGTCCCAGCCACTCGAGGTTTCTCTGCCGGCTAATCTCCTGCTGGAGAGCCATCACCGCGTCGCGGCGGCGTCGCATAACGCCGGCCGGAACGGCACCGGGCAGTGAGAACGACGGGGTGTTCTCTTCCGCCGAATATGTGAACACGCCAACCCGGTCGAACCGGACATCCCGCACGAATTGAAGCAGGTTCTCGAACTGGGCATCCGTCTCACCCGGAAAGCCAACCAGGAAGGTTGTCCGCAGGACCATTCCGGGGATGGCGGCCCGCATCCTGTCGAAAAGCCGCTTGTACTGGTCGACGCTCCCGCCGCGCTTCATGCGGGCCAGCATGTCGTCATCGCCATGCTGCAGGGGCATATCGATATATGGGATCACGTTCGGCAGACCCGCAACCGCATCGATCAATGGCTGTCGAACCATGGTCGGATAACAGTACAGGAGCCTGATCCATGCCACGCCCGGGACCACGGACAGCCGTTCCAGCAACTCCGGCAGGGCTAGACGGCCATAGAGGTCCATTCCGTACGCGGTGGTGTCCTGGGCCACGAGGTTCAACTCCACCGCCCCGCCGGCGGCCAACTCGGTCGCTTCACGCACCAGGCGCTCCATCGGCTTGGAGCGGTGTTTGCCCCGGATTCCGGGAATGGCGCAAAAGGTGCAGGTGTGGTCGCACCCTTCGGAAACCTTGAGGTAAGCGGTCCAGGGTGTGGCGGACGCCCTCAGGCGGGCTGGTGGGACGAGTGGGTACTTCTCGGCGACGCCCTCGACCAGGTTACGTCGATGTGGGGCGGCGCCGAACACGACATTCCCCACTCGCGGAGCGCTCTCGATTCCCAGAAAGGCGTCGACCTCCGGGATATCGCGGGCCAGTTCTTCGCCGTAGCGCTGGGACAGACAGCCGGTCACAATAACGCGCGAGACCCCTCCGCGGTTCTTAAGCTCGACCGCGTCCAGGATCGCTCGGATGCTTTCCTCCTTGGCCGACTGAATAAACCCGCACGTGTTGACGACCAGCACGTCGGCATCTCGCTTGTCCGCCACAAATATCACGTCGCCCGCTCCGGCCAGGGCCCCGAGCATCTCTTCGCCGTCCACCTGATTCTTCGCACAGCCAAGCTGGACCAGGCCGACCCTAGTTGTCAAATCAAAGTCCTCACCGCGGCCGTCCGGAGACACGGAAACAGTCCCTCATACTCGCGAAAAGCGTGAGAAGACGTCCGACCAACGTTTCTCCGTTTTATTCATGAATATGGGGAGACAGACCACCCGCAAAATACCGAGAAAGTATACACTCTCCCGCTCGCTCATGTCAATCGACGATCCCGGATTCCGGAATTCTCGTGTTTTGGACGCCGTGGACGTGCCGGTCTCGGACGCTGTTCGTGTGGCAATTGTGGCACCCCTAAGCGCGCGAGGGCGTTTCCGGGCTCCGGCGGCCTGGAGAAGGTCCACGATTTCCCGGTAGCCGCGGCGGGCGGCCAGCGATAAGGGTGTCCAGAGCACGCCCGTCCAGAGCGACCGGCGTGGCACCCGGGCGGACAGGGTTCCACGTTTCGGGCCGGACTCTGTCGCCCCCTCTGACGTACGAAAGCCCGGGTCGGTGGTCCCGGGCTTCATGCGGCAGGCGTGCGGAAGCGCTATACGCTGCGGCTCAGGGGGCGTCGTTGCCGGGCCCCGGCCTAGGTTGTCGGTTTCTGTTGGCGTATGCGAACAGATGATCCCAGCATATCACAGATGAGTGGGTCTGTCAAGCCTGCAATGAAAGAATTCGCGGGCTGCCAGGGAATCGACCCACGAATGAATTCGTGGGCTGCCAGGGATAATGTCCTTCGGACAACCCACGAACGAATTCGCGGGTGGATCGAAGATTCATGATGACTAACCCGGCCGCTTGCCCGCAGGAGTGCGCCCCTGTCGAACCGATTGGCCTTCCATTCGCGTATAATACGGAGGAAAGGACTGTTCCATTGGCTGTAGTGTCGCAATATGACGTAACCCCCGGGCTGCTGCACGCGTCGCTACAGCCGGTTGCTCGCCGCCTGCGGTATATGCGGTCGATCCGGATGGCGTCGCTGGGGGCGTTCATCGGCACGTGCGCATCGATTGTCGCCGCGCTCCTCGATTTTTGCGGTCTCCTGCCCGACTGGATCACTCTGCCCGTCTTCATTCCGCTGGCGATTGGCCTCGGCGCGCTGGTCGGCGCGTTCATTGCCTCACGCCGTCCAATGCCGCTCATGGCGGCGGCGCGATTGACGGAAACGCGGCTCGGCCTCAAGGAGCGCCTCTCGTCGGCCCTAGAATTCGAGCAGTACAGCCGCAACCCGCGCGATCCCATCCCCTCCCTGCTGGTCCGCATGCAGCAGCGCGATGCGGTGGAATATGCCGGGGCTGTGCGGCCGCGGGACGCGGTGCCGTTCCGTATGCCATGGGAGCTGAAGGCCTTTCTCATCTCGCTCGTCGTGCTGGTACTGGCTCTCTTCGTGCCGAGCCTGCCGATGTTCACCCCGCTTGCCGAGCAGATCGAGCGTGGCATTGTCGCGCGAGAGGGAGCAAAGCTCCAGCAGGCCGCCCGCATGATCGAGCACCAGGCCGAAGTGCAGCAGCTTCCGCATACGCAATGGGCGGCGCAGCAAATGCGGCGTCTCGGACAGCAAATGGCACACGGGCGCATGGACAAGCGGCAGGCGTTTGTGCGTTACTCCCGCCTGACCCAGCAGATGCAGCAGATTCAGCAGCGCCTGCAGGCACAGGCCGGAAACGGAAGCAAGAGCCTCGCCAACGCCGGCGCGCAGCTTGCAAATACCCTCAGCGGAAACGGCAGGGAGGGCGGTCAGCCGTCAAGCCAGCCCCAGACAAAGCCGGGCGCCGCGCAGGGCGCCGGCGGCAAGGGGACCGGAAAGGGGGCGGGGCAGAACGCGCAGGCGAAGAACGCGTCGCACGGATTCAACATCCCGAATCTCAGCAATAATCCGTCCGGCCATCCGGGCGGTTCCCAATCGACCCAGTCATCGACCCCGGAGGCCCGGCAGATCGCGCAGGCCCTCCAGCACGGCGACACCGCCACCCTGAGCCAGCAGCTTCGCCAGCTTGCCCGTCGCGTCGAATCCGGCAGCATGCCGGCGGGGGAGCAGGCTCAGGCGCAGGAGGACTTGCAGAAGCTGTCGGATGCCCTCAAGGGCACCAAGCTCAAGGAAACGCAGCAGCACTCCCAGAACGCCGCGAACGCCTTGCAGAAGGGCGACAGGTCGACGGCCGCGTCGGAGATGCGCAAGGCCGCCGACGCCGCTGAGCGCGAGACGCACGACCAGCAGGACCAGAGCGCCATGCAGGACGCCCAGCAGTCCCTGCAGAACAGCCGGAACGACATGGCCGGCGCGTCCAAACCGTCGGATATCGGACGACCGGGACAGTCCGGCAGCCGCAGCCAGCAGGGATCGGGCCAGGGACAGCCGGGGCAGGGCCAGGGTCAGTCGAGCAGTCAGGGCGGATCGTCCCAGGGCGGAAGCGGCGGCGGACAGGGGGACAGCAGCGGCGATTCCTCGGACAATAGTGGGAATGGAAGCGGGGATTCCGCCGAGCGGCAGGCCGAGCGCGAGATGCAGCGCCAGGGCCAGGGGGCCGGACAGGGTAGCGGGACCGGCCAGAGCGACCAGCCCGGAACCGAGGGTGGGGGAGGCGGTTCGGCAAATCGGGCCGGGCACGGATTCGGGCACGGCAGCAAGGGCGGAAGCAAGAAGTGGGCGAAATTCCAGGGGACTCCCCAGAAGCTGAACCCGAACTTCGACCCGTCTCAGTTTCCCAAGTACAATAAGATTTACCTCGGCAAACCGGGTTCCGGGAAGGCCGCCGGGCGTCTCGGTGACTTGCGAAAGGTGCGACCGGCGGCCGGCCCGCACGGGGCGGTCGGGAGCAGTGTTCCCTACTACCAGTACGCCGGGCAAGCCCGTCAGCAAGCCGAGCACGCGGTCGACAACGAGGACATCCCGCCGGCCTACAAGAAAGGCATCTCGCAGTACTTCAATTCGCTCAACCCGTCGCCAAAATAGATGGCGTCCGGACCTGTGGACGCTGCATCTTGCCAGGTCTCCAACTTCTAGCGAGGCTTCGCCTCAGACCGACGAGATGTATGGACGCAATGGACGCTATGGACACGGAGAAAGACAGGCACGGAGGCCTGTCCCACGATAGGAATTATCCACGTGTCGCAAACTTGACTCACAACAAGTTCCGAGACTCAAGTGATCTAGTCCATACTCTAAAATCGAACGAATAAGGAAACGTAATCCAATGGATGAATCGGCGGTTTCGCGGTTCAAAGAAGACTTTACGCGCGTGCGCGCCGAGGTCGGTAAGGTCATCGTCGGCAATGCCGACATCGTCGACGGCGTGCTGATTTGCCTGCTGTCGGAGGGCCACGCGCTGCTCGAAGGCGTGCCCGGACTCGGCAAGACCCTCCTTGTGCGTACCCTCGCACAGGTTCTGGACCTCACGTTCAACCGCGTCCAGTTTACTCCCGACCTGATGCCGGCCGATATCACCGGCACCAATATCCTGATGGAGGATTCGGCCGGCCGCAAGGCCTTCCAGTTCCAGCCCGGGCCGGTTTTCGCGAACATCGTGCTTGCCGACGAGATCAACCGTGCCACTCCCAAGACCCAGTCCGCCATGCTCGAGGCGATGCAGGAGCACTCGGTGACTGTCGCCGGACGGCTTTACCGGCTGGACGAGCCGTTCTTCGTACTGGCGACACAGAACCCGATCGAGATGGAGGGAACCTATCCTCTGCCCGAGGCTCAGCTCGACCGGTTCCTCTTCAAGCTGATCGTTCCGTCGCCGACGGTCGCTGAGCTCTCGACGATCATCGACCGCACGACGGGAACCGACGTGCCCAGGGTCAACAAGGTCCTCAACGGTCCGCAGGTGATGGCGATGCGGCAGATCGCCCGCGAAGTGCCGCTTGCATCGCACGTCCGCGAATACGCGGTTCGGATTGTCCTCGCCACGCATCCTCGAAGCGAGTCCGCGACCCCGATGGCCAATCAGTTTGTGCGGTTCGGGGCGTCGCCGCGCGGCGCCCAGGCCCTCGTGCGCGCCGCCAAGATCCGCGCCCTGCTGGACAACCGATACAACGTTGCCTACGAGGACATCGCGTCGGTAGCCCCGGCCGCGCTGCGGCACCGGATCATCCTCAACTTCGAGGGAGAGGCCGAAGGTATCGGCACCGACGCCGTCGTGCGCGAAATCCTCACCCGGATGTCCAACCAGCCACTGCAGGCCCTCGTGTAAGCGGGCGGGCGTGGACGAGTATCTCCGACGCTGCGGGAGTCCGCTCCGGAGCGAAGCGACGAGGGCGGACA
>JBKQWH010000349.1:0-9868 GCA_052139635.1 Capsulimonadaceae bacterium | reverse complement strand
CTAACGATTTCGATGTTGTTATTGCGCGCCCGAAGCGAGCCCGCGCTCCCGCCGACAGACACGGCCGAATTCGGCGCATCCCTGCGCGGAAAGAGGCCCCCGCGCTCATACGAACACGAGGGCCCTGGTTCTGCCGGGACGACTTTGGATCGCTCTACTTATGAACGCTGGCTCCCTTGACGTCCTGGGCCGCCTCCATGACCGCCTCCGCGAGCGTGGGATGGGCGTGAATGGTGTGCATCAACTCTTCAATGGTGGATTCGAGCTTGATAGAGACGCATATCTCATGGATCAGATCCGTGGCGTGTGGGCCGACAATGTGGGCGCCTAAAATCTCCCCGTAGCGTGCATCGGTGACAATCTTGACCAGGCCGACGTTTTCGTTGATCGCGAGCGCCTTGCCAAGGCTCTTAAAGGTAAACCGGCCGACCTTCACATCATGGCCCGCATCGCGCGCCTCCTGCTCGGTCAGCCCTGTTACGGCAACCTCCGGCTCGGTGTAGACGCACGCCGGGATCGCGCGGCGGTCCATTTTTACGCTGCCGCCAAGGGCGTTTTCCGCGGCGACCTCGCCCTCACGCGTTGCGACATGCGCCAGTCCGCCTCCGGCGGCATCCCCGATCGCGTAGATGTGCGGCACATTGGTGCGCATGAAGTCGTCGACCGATATGGCCTTTTTGTTGAGCTCGACTCCGGCATTCTCGAGACCCAGTCCATCCGTGAACGGCCTGCGGCCAACGGCCATCAGGACTTTGTCAAACTCGACTTCCCCGTCGCCGCTCTCGCTGGTGTACTTAAGCTTGCGAGCGTTCAGGTCGACCGCCACAACCTTCGTGCCGGTAAGGATCTTGATGCCGGACTTTTCGAGCAGCTTTCTGAGTTCGCCGGCGATCTCCGAGTCGATCTGCGGCAGGATCTGCGGCAGGATCTCAATTAACGTGACGTCAGAACCCAGCCCTCGATAGGCATAGGCAAACTCGGTGCCGACGACGGCGGCGCCGATAATCGCCAGTCGCGCCGGCACTTCCTTGGCGGAAACAGCCTCGTTGCTGGTCCAGAGGACCGTATCCGCCAGTACGCCGGCGGCCTTTCGGTTGCGCACCTCGCGGTTGTCCACCCACACGTCGCCGGCTGCCCCGGCCTGGTCCAGGCCCGGGATGGGAATGTACATCGGCACGCTGCCGGTTGCCAGGATGATCGAAGCGGCAGTCAGGCGCTCGGTCTTGCCGTCGTCGGTCTCGGCCTCGACCGTGTGCGGGTCGATCAGCTTGCCGCGTCCCTTGATAAAGCGAACTTTGTTCTTTTTGAACAGAAACTCGACGCCCGAGACGAGTGTCTTGACGACACTGTCCTTGCGAGCCATCACCGCCTTCATGTCGAATCCGACCTCGCCGACGGTCAGGCCGAAGTCGGCCGCATGGCGCGCCTGGGCCAGAGCGGCGACGGAACCGATCATCGTTTTTGTGGGGATACATCCCCAGTTCAGGCAGGTGCCCCCCGCGTTGTCAAAGTCGATGCAGACGACCTTGCCGCCGAGCTTCGCGGCGTGAATCGCCGCCGGATACCCGCCCGGTCCGCCGCCGATGACAATTATGTCAACATCATATTGCGCCATCTATTTTTGGTCCTTGTGGTGATTGCGTGTGCACGTTCCCGGTGGTTCGGGGTCGGAAATCACAGGTAGGTGGACTGTTTTCCACCCCGCGTTATGGATATACGCGGAAGATTATCCGGTTTTTAGAATCTGATGTTCGTGCTTTCCGTGGCTAAAATTCCCGAATTGATCGCCGTGGTGCCCGGGGCGGGACTCGAACCCGCACGGGTTGCCCCGGGGGATTTTAAGTCCCCTGTGTCTGCCATTTCACCACCCGGGCCAGGGCCGAACCGAAGGATTGCCGTCGTTCCAGCGTGCCGTCTGGCATTCGCACCGGCCGCCCAGTGAGTATACCTAACCCCCTGGACCGGAGTCAAACCGCGCCACTTGACAACGTCGCGTCAAAACGGTTACCATGCAGGTGTATTTTGAGGTCACCTGAACATGGAATCCCAGCAAGTTATACCGAAAATGTTGAATGCTCGATCGTACTGCGTGATCGGCGCGTCGAGAGATCATAGCAAATATGGCTACCGCGTCTTCCGATTTTTGAAGTCCGAAGGCCGAGTTACCTATCCGGTCAACCCGAACTCGGCGTCTATCGGCCAGGCGACCTGCTATCCATCCGTGGCGGATCTGCCCGAGCCCGTGGAGGTCGCCGTGTTCGTTGTGCCGCCCGCGGTTACGGAGAAGATGCTCCCGCAGTGCCTGGCCGCCGGCATACGCAATATCTGGCTGCAGGAAGGGTCCGAGTCGGAATCGGCGGTGGCCTTTTGCAGAGAAAACGGCATGGACGTTGTCGCGGGCGGGCCGTGTATCATGGTCGAGATGATGGACGGAGATGAGGACCTCCGGGAATTGCAATGATTTCGCGGCCGGAGTCGAAAGTTTCGCGGCCGGATCGTCATGGACCGAATCCAATGGCTTGTGGGGAAATGATGGAAAAGAAGACGAGTTACTACTGCAACGACGGCCGTGCATACGACGTTACCATGAGCTGGAACGAGAAGTTTCGTGACAGCGATAAGATATTCGCGGTGGATTTCAAGGCTGTCGATAAGCAGACGGGCCGCCTGCTGTCCCTGCCGAAGGAGATTGCGACGTACGCAATCGGGGATGTGGAAGAGACACTCGGTGAACGCGTCAAGTTCTACCACAATGGCAACCGCGACGAGATGGTCGCCGACTGGGTGACCACGGCGTGGCGCCGGGTTGGCGACTACATCGAGCGAGGCAAGTAGCCAGCAAGGAGCGTTTCACGAAAATGAGGGAAGTCGAGATTGTTACGGAATGGATCGAACGGACTGCATCGGACGGCACGACCGTGCTGATTTACGTTGCGCGCCCGGCCTCGCGGTCGGAGGGCCCGGGCATGCTCGTCTTTCAGGATGCCTTTGGAGTCAGCGAACATATTCGCGACATTACCGAGCGCTTCGCCCGCCAGGGATACATTTCCGCGGCTCCGGCGCTCTTCCATCGCACGGACGCGACCAGAGATCCGGTTTACTCGGACTTCGGAGTGGTCATGGCGCACATCGGCGCCCTGACCGACGACGGTCAGAGCGCGGACATTCGGGCGGCGTACGACTGGCTAACCGGCGAGGGCAAGGCGACATCGGTGGGCTCGGTTGGCTACTGTATGGGAGGCCGTACCTCCTTCCTCGCCAATACCATTCTCCCACTTCAAGCCGCCGTCTGTTACTACGGGAGCGGTATCGCGCCGAGCGAACACAAACTGTTCCCCCCACTGATAGACCGGGTCGCGGCCTTGAGCGGTCCCACGCTGCTATTCTGGGGCGACAAAGACGCGCACATCGGCCCGGACCAGCGCCATGCCGTCGAAGTTGCCACCAAAGAGGCGGGAAAGACCGCGGTGCACGTCCTTTTCACTCAGGCGGACCACGCCTTCTTCTCGGACGTCCGCCCGAATTACGAGCCAACGTCGGCCAAGCTTTCCTGGACGTTGACACTGGACTTCCTGAGCACCTATCTGTAATTTGAAAGCAGCCTGGTATCTGAGTGAACTCGTAAAATGGCCACGCGCACGCAAACTCGAACGAGATCAAGCCTGACCCTTCTTTGTACCGGTTTGCTCGTAGATGACGTGAGTGAGCTCCCGTTCCGTCTCGGTGAGCTTCCTGCGGACTGCTAAACGCTCCGTTTCCAGCAGGCGCTGCTCGATCAGCTCTGCACGCTGCGTCTGAATTGCGAAGCAGGTCTGTGCAAATGCGATTTGCTGCTTTCGAGGGTCTCCGTTCTGGGCAATCAGGTAGCATGCATACCGCGTAAGCATCATGTCCTCAACGTCCCGCTGGCTACCCGAGCCGAGGTCGACCATTCTGTTGACGTCAACAAAATGATCCGGGACCGGGTGTCCGGAAATCTCGCACGCCGTCTTTACCTTCGAGATGACCGCCAGAAAGTGGGAACGATAATGTTTGAAAACGCAACCAATATCATCAATATCCATCCCGGCGAGATACTTTCCGAGGACTTCTTGAAGCCGATGGGCATCACGCCTTACCGGCTGGCGAAGGATATCGGCGTCCCGCAAACACGCGTATCGGACATCATCCACGGCAATCGCCCGATTACGCCAGACACCGCGATACGCCTCGGCCGTTTCTTCGATATGTCCGCCGACTTCTGGCTGAATGCCCAGGCGCATTTCGACCTGCGCGAAGCGTACCGCGCCAAGAGTGAACAATACGACTTCATCAAACCATTTCAGAACGCGGCATAAGCCGATAATCAATGAGCCTCACATGGGAGCAGGCGCGATGAATCCGCAGAACCTGATGACCGCGATTGTGGGCGGCTTTCCTCCCGACCCTGTGCTTGCAGGACCGGTTCACCGTGGGAAACTGGGCGATCCGCGGCTTCCGAAATCGCGTCCGCGGTTCAGGCGCTGACAGGCGCACTCCAGGACTTCGACATTGGCCTCCCGGCCTGCGCGGCGAATGCGGGCACCAGTTATCGATCGCTGCGCTTGCGCAATCGCAGACGGTGTCTGGCCTCGGACGCCTGGTACGCTCGCAAATAGCTCTGCTCAATCTGCGACGAGGCGTGAGGCTGCATGTTTTCAGGGGGCGCCGGCGAGCACCATACTGAGATTGGTCGAGATGCAGAAGGGCGAGATGATGACATTAGGCTTGTCGGGCGCGCGATGCCCGTCGAGGTCCTTCAGCAGCCGGAACGTGAACTTGGTGTTGGCCGCCGCAACCTTTTGCGCGTCCGGATCGGCCTTGACGATCGCGATATCTTCGGCGCGATGCGTCAGCCGCCACCATCCACCGGCGACAAGAGGAATAACAATTACAATAGTGAGAGCTATCCGAGGGCTTATTCGTTTCTTGAGAGACATCCGGCTCGCCTCCCTTGGCGAAAGATATCCAATACTCGTATTCTACCAGGTTTCCAAATTGTAGACCAACGGGCCGAACAAATCGGGAACCTTGACAATGCGATTATGGTTGATTATACTGATTATCGGAACGAGGAATAATTCAAGGTGCAACGAACAGAGAGCGCGGATTTGGGCGAGTGTCCCCGCGCGAAGGGACAGGCCGGCAAGGCGCTTGCCCAAAACGCGGCATATTTACTCAACCACGCGGCGATCGCGGCCCGGTCGATATACGCCGCGGCCCTCGAGCCCCTGGGACTGTCACCGCGACAACTCGCCGTGCTGTTGCTGCTCGCGGATCAAGAGCCGCTCCGGCAGCACGAACTCGCATCCACGCTCGGAATCGACCAGACCACGATGGTTCAGATGGTCGACGAACTGGAGACGGCGGGCCGGGTCATTCGAGAGAAAGACCCGGCGGATCGACGGGCTTATGCCCTGTATCTCACGGCCACCGGCCACGAATCTCTTGCGGCGGCACTGGTCGCGGAGAAATCGGCACAAGACCAACTTCTTCACGGGTTGGACGACCAGGAACGGGAACAATTCTTGCGCCTGCTGCGCAAACTTCACCCCTAGTCTATGACGGGACGGCACTTTTTAAACATCGCGCTAAGGAGGCGAATCATGACCGATACCGCTACGACGTCCCCGGAGGGCGTCCTGACGTACCAGATCGATCCGGCCCATTCGAGGGCGCACTTCTCGGTGCGACACTTGATGATTGCCCACGTTCGAGGCGAGTTCACCGCCCTGTCCGGCACCCTGAAACTCAACACGGCCGCTCCGGAAAGCTCCGTCGTCGAAGTCGAGATCGACGTCAAGTCCATCTCCACCGGAGTTGCCCAGCGCGACGACCACCTTCGTACGGCCGACTTCTTCGAGCCGGAGAAGTACCCCACAATCCGCTTCACATCAACCTCCGCCGAGCGCATCGGCGACGGGACCGGCAAGCTGACCGGCGACCTGACGATGCACGGAGTCACGAAATCGGTCACCCTGGACGTCGAGGGCTCAGAGGATGACATAAACGATTTGTGGGGCAATTTGCGTCGCGGTTACACGGCCCAAACGAAGATCAAGCGCAGCGACTTTGGCCTGACCTACAACGCCGTGCTCGAAGCCGGCGGCGTCGCGATCGGGGATGACGTCAACATCACGATCGACGTCCAGTTCGTCCGCCCGGCCGCATAAGTCCCCATCCCACCCCTCCCCGTACACACGAGGGAGGGGTCCATTTCAACCAGACAGTGGACTGGTCAAATGGGTGCGGTTGTTCTTGCGTGTGCCTATGGACGAGTTGACTACTCCCGATTTTGCATTGAGGCGCTCCGAGTTGGACGCGCTTTCCCTGTACGACGTGCATGCGGCCAGTCCCTTTGCGCAATCGATCGCGCAGGCGAGTCGTACGCTGGGTTACGTCGGCTACGCGGTCGGCGGCATCAGCAGTGTGATTTGTGTCGCCGGTGGGAACACGGACATCATCAGCATGATGTGGCTCTTCTACCTCATCATGTGGCTACCGCTATTCTATCAACAAAAGAGAGCCCGCAACCGGTCAAACATCACCCAAACCGCACGCCGCATAACGATTCGCGCCGGCGGGGTTCTATTCGAGTCTTCCCCCGAAACCATTCACATACAGTGGCGTGGCGTGAGCGGAGTACGCCGCGACAAGACGAACATCTACATCTTGCTGCACGGCGGTTCGGCTTGCGCCGTGCCACGGCGGTGCTTCCCGTCCCCAAGCGCGGAAGAGACGTTTTACCGGCGAGCGCTGGATCTCCATAACACATCCGGCGACGATAATCCGGACGAGACCGCTCAGGACCCGTGGACCGAGGGACGCCAACCGGACGTAGCCTACATGCTGACGAAGGCGGACATAGGGCCTCGCGAGCGCTATGTCGTGGAGAATCGCCTCGCTTTGAGCCCCGCGTGGATTACGTGGGTAGTGATCATGACCATCGGCGTAGCCCTTTACGCGGCATTTCGACTCCGGCAAAGCCTCCGCACACTCGACTACACGCTCGTGCCCCAGGAGCTTGCATGGCTCTATTGCGGCGCGTATTCCGCGTACTCAATGGTAACCCGGCGCATCCGGTTTATGAGACGAGTCCGATCCGTCGTCGACTTGCCGTGCCGGATGTGGATCTCTCCGGCCCATTTTATCGTCCACACTCCGAGTCAGCGGCGACGACGGTCGTGGGAAACCGTAACCAGGATCACGTCTGACGACAAGTTCATTTACATGCACCACCGTGGCTCCGTTCGCGCCATCCCGCAGCATGCATTCGAGTCCATAGCCGAATTCCATCAGTTTGCGGACACCATCCACCGCTATCACTCGGAGGCGCTGCGCGAACCGGTGTGCGAGGACGTCTGGCCGCCGGCGCCGCTACGGCCATGATCGATGAGGTACGAAACCAATGACTGTGCCAGAACAGGCCCTGCCCGAGCCGCTCGCGACCGACTTGTCCGAGACACTCGGGTCGAAAATCGTCCGGGCCGCTCGCCGGACGGGAGGGATGATTAATCAGGCGGCGGTTGTGGAGACATCCGCCGGGCGCGTGTTCGTAAAATGGCGCCCGGATGCTCCCGACCGGTTCTTCACGGTCGAGCGGGACGGACTGGAACGGATTCGCCAATCCGGCACGCTGGCGACCCCGGAGGTCCTCGCGGTGCGGGACGCTCCCTTTCCCGTGCCGTACCTGGTAATGAGCTATGTCGAGGAGGGGCGCCCGCGCGACTCGCAACGCTTCACGCGCTCATTCGCCGCCGGGCTGGCGGCCCTCCACCGCACGGTCTCCCCCAACGGCCTGCACGGGCTGGGTTACGACAATTACATTGGCCTCCTCCCGCAGGAGAATCGACCGGATCGAGACTGGGCCGCCTTCTACCGCGACCGGCGGCTGATGCCGCAATTCGAACTCGCACGACGCAAAGGCCGCCTCTCACGGTCGCGTGAACGGTCTCTTGTGGCACTGATCGACCGGATCGACGAGCTGTTCGGTGGGCGTTCCCCGGAGCCGTCGCTGCTCCACGGAGACCTCTGGAGCGGAAACTACCTGGCCGAAGGGGACCGCGCGGTGGTTGTGGACCCGGCGATATACTACGGCGACCGCGAGGTCGAGATCGCCTATGTCGAGTTGTTCGGTGGGTTTCCGTCCGGATTCGTCGACGCCTATAACGACGACTACCCGCTCGATTTCGGATACGGTGACCGCCGCCTCCTTCTGCAGCTCTATCCGCTTCTCAATCACCTGAACCATTTCGGCGAGACGTACGGTCCGGCAGTAGACGATGTTTGTCGGTTCTACGCATGACGGCGGAATAATGCGGTAATATCAAGAGGGATTTGCAACAAGCCGGAAAACCCGGACCGACAACGTAACCGCCCACACCGCTTGCGAAAGCCTCTCACAACAGAAGGAGCGCTCAGGCCTTGAGAATCATGAATGATCCGGTTCGCAGGAGATCCGGCCTGCCCTGGCCGCGAGTCTTTGCTCTGGCTGCCGCCAGTGTCCTGGCGGCGACGCTGTCAGGATGTGTCGGACCGGATGGCATGGCCGCGCACAAGATCGCCGATATCCTCCCGCAAACCCTCGGGCCGGCGAAGTCCTACAACGTACAGGTCGACGCTCCCCCCCTCGTCATGCTCCGTGGCCACGCGCACAAGGTGGTGGTCGACGGGCAGGATGTGCAGCTTCCGTCGGGACTGACCGTCGACCAGTTGCACGTCGAGGCCCATGACCTCGCCCTCAATACACGGACGCACCAGCTCGATCACGCCGGTCAAACCACGTTCACACTGGCGATTGGCCAACTGCACCTGGATGACTATATCGCGCACCAGAAAGGCGGCGTCCGCGGACTGCGTGTGCAGATCCGCTGGAATGACATCGAGGCAAGCCTCCCGGTGGGCTGGCGCCACATGGAAACCACCGTCCGCGTCGACGGCGTCCTCCGTCGGGGCGGAGGCGGGCCGGCCACGCTCGACTTCGTCCCGAGTGGCGGTCAGGTCGGCATTATCCACGTACCCGGGCACCTCGTCGAGATGGCGCTGCGCCGTGTCAATCCGGTCATAGACATCCACGATTCCCGTATCCCCGTATCTCTGATTAGCGCGAACGCGGTCAACGGCAGATTGATGGTTAACGGATCGCTGACTCTGGGTAATACTAACATGTAAGTCACAGCGGGAAGACATCCGCCTCCGCGCATGCTGACAGGATTACGGATGCATTAATAGATACGATGACATTGGGCCTGGCGCAAAGTTCCGGGGGAGGACTTTGCTGCATGTGACCTTCCGAGCGGGGGGAAACGAAAATGTCAGGAATGCTCTGGACAGTTATCTCGGTGCTGTTCGTAGTGTGGATGATCAGTTTCGCGATGAGCTTCGGCGGCCCGTCGATCCATTATCTGCTCGCCGCCGCCGTCGTTCTGGCGCTGTTCAACCTCACCGTCGGCCGGCGCATGGCGCATTAGGCGCAATCGTGCACCGAATCGAAGTGTCGACCTTTCGTCGACCACTGCCGGCTCCAAATCGTGGACCATGCCGGCGGCCACACAACCGAATAACGGCAATCGAATAGCGAGTAAACAACTAAATACCGGACGTAACACGGCCCTGGCCAGATCGCCTTCACGCGATGTGGCCGGGGCCGTCCGGCGCGGCGTTTAGCCCGGATGATTCATGTCCTATTATGGGCGCATTGCCTCACAATTATTCGAACTAGTGGGTCATTTTCTTTGACCGTTGCCGTTTTCACGAACGCTTTCCCTTTGGCGCGGGCTCGCTCCGGGCGCACAATTGGCTTGCTAGAATATAAACCAACTGCAATGCGCCCTACGCGAGCCCCTACGAA
>JBKQWH010000348.1:0-11327 GCA_052139635.1 Capsulimonadaceae bacterium | reverse complement strand
GGCGTCGACCCCCCGGCGGCGGGGGTTGGTCGACGGGCTGCGGAGGCCGTTAGAGAGAGCTACTCAGCGGACGTCAGCGCGGTTGCCGTCCATCCGGCGAATGGGCCGAACGAGAACTGGCTGAACGTGCCGGTCAAATCGTTGAGATCCCAGATCGCCGTCGCACCGGAAGTATTGTCAAAGATCACCGGCGTGCTTCCCGTCGGACCATTGGCAATAGCCGTTGCGGCCCAACCGGGGAACGGCCCGCCGGAGGCCTGTGTCCACGCACCCGTCGTGGAGTTCACGCTCCAGACCGAGTACTGGCTGCCGTCCGTCCAGAGCACGTGGGTTGTATTGTCTGCCCCGACCGAGACCGCCGTGGGCGTCCATTCGGGGAAGGGGCCGTAGGTAAACTCCGTGTACGTGCCCTCTGTCGAGTTGAGGAACCAAAGCGACAGCGTTTCGCTCGCGTTCACCCAGAGAACACGTGTCACGCCGTCCGGGCCGTCGGCAATCGCCTGGGCGGTCCACCCCGGGAACGCACCGTACGTATGCTGGGTGAACTGGCCGGTTGGGGTCGAGTAGTTCCAAATCGATGCCGCGCCGCTGGTCTCGTTCCACAACACGTGCACGGTGTCATCCGGGCCGACGCTGATGGATGACGCGGTAAATCCGGCATACGGACCGAATGTGGATTGGGTATATGTTCCCGCCGAGTTGTTCAGGGCCCAGATTGAGGCCGATCCCGTTGTCGTCCGCCAGAGCACGTGCGTCAGCCCGTCGGGGCCGTCCGCGATGTCGGCCGCTGTCCATCCGTTAAATGCGCCGTAGTTCATGGACGTAAACTGGCCGTTGGTCGGATTGTAATTCCAGATCGAAGCCGCGCCGCTCAGGTTGTCCCATAACACGTGCACGTCCACGACGGGAGCACCGAGCCCCGCAAGGTCGCTCATGAGGTTGTTACCCTGGAAGCTCCCCCAGCCGGTTGAATTGTCGTAACCCTTGACCGCCTTGTAGTACAGGTTGTTCGAGCCGTCCGCGATGTCGTGAAAGTCCTTGGCATACGACGTCGCGTTGTTTGCCAGGGTATAAATCGCCGGATCGGCCAATCCGATGGGGGGGCGTCCGGTCGACTGGCGAAGCTGGTCGACATCCGCAAGGAAGCCGGCCCAGAGTGGCGCGGCGGCGCTCGTGCCATTTACGGAATACCACGCCTGAGTGTCGGTTGTCGTCGGATTAGTGTACGAGATCGAGTATCCGGGGTCGTCGAAGTCGGCATACAAGGATACGTCCGGAAGGTTTCGCATCGTTGTCGACCCCTGGGTATCGACAGCGGTATTCACCGCGCCGAGCTGCCAGGCGGGCTGAGCCCAGTACTGGCTGATCCCTCCTCCACCGCCGGTTCCGATCTGGCCGTAAGACTTATCGCTCGTGTCCGCCCAGGATGTCTCGCTGACATAGTCTTCGCTCGAGCTGTCGGTAAGGTCGGTACCGCCAACGGTGAGTACATTGGGCTGGGCCGCCAGGTCGTTCACATTCGGCGTCGTGATTGTCTCATCGGCATAGGCGCCTTCGTCACCGGCGGCAGCGCAAACCGTCTGCCCCTGGACTGCCATTTGCACCAGTGCCTGGTTTTCGGCGATGAGTTCGCTGAAGCCTCCACTCTTTATGAGGTCCTCTTCAGGGCTGCCGTACGAGATGCTGATGATATGAGCTTTATCGTCTGACGCAATTTTGTTGAGCAAGTCGAGTATCTGCGTGTAGTAATTGCCGCCAGGGGGCACCTGATACATCAGTATGCTCGCGATATTCGGGGCGGCGAAGAGCATCATGTCGATATCGAGAGTCGTTTCGATCGAATCGGTCTCGTCGGGATTCGTGGTCGGAACGCCTGTACCTCCGTCAACGGACACGAGCTGCGGCACGACCGACGGAAGAGAGTACTCTGACTCCTCCTTGGTGATATCCGCAGGTGTCCATCCATCGAACGCGATAATGGCGGCCGTTTCGCCCGAGCCTGTTCCCGCCGCGTTGGTCATCGCATAGATCGACTTGAAGTCCTTTGGTGCGAGTGCACCGCCCACGCCGGTACCGTGCTGGACATTCGGGATGTCAATGTCGGGGTCAACGGGAGTGGCGTGCGCATCACGACGGGCCCGTCCCGTCGTATCGAGGCCGACGACCGCTGTCACCTGGCCCGCGAGGGAGGCGGGAAGCGTGGGGGCTGTATCCGGCGCCATGGCTTCCTGGCCGTCCGGCGTCGACGCCTCATGCAGGGCGACGTGGAAAGCGGCCTCCACCTGCGCGACCGAACCCTGAAGCTTCACAATCGCGTTGTTGTCCGATACGGACACTACACTGAGGCCGGTTGTCTGGGCAAAACTGCTCACCGCGGCTACCTGATCGGTGGTAGGTCCAAACTGGGCGGCATACTCCGCGGGCGTCAGATACTTTCCATACAGTGGATCTGACGGGTCGTAGAGCCGTTTGACCAGGTCGGTCAACTGGTTGGTGTTACGCGGCGCAAGCACGATCGATACTGTTGTTATCTTGGTAGTGGGTACTGGCGCCGCGTCGGCGGCGCGCGCACCGGGTTGTGAAACGAGCAATGTCGCGGCTAGCGCCGGCAGCAGTTGCCGGCTGGTCAGAATACCGTCGCGGAAACACCGTCGGCCGGTAGAACTCCGCTTGGCGAATGACGGGACGCTGGGTCGGTTGATCATGAACTCTCCTTATTGCCGAGGCAGTGAAATGTTTGCCCACTGGCTACAGGCAACACTATAACACAGTTGGGCGTACTCACCCTCCTGGCGCACACGGGCAAGCATTCCGAATCACGTCGCAGTGCGCCGTCACTCCGTGGTTCGGGCAAAGCGCACTGGCGGGCGAACGCGGGTTGTTTTGAACCGGCGATACAAGAACTTTTCGGCGGTATGGTCATTATATCATCAGTTACGAATTCTTTAGCCGCGGGCCGTGCATGTTCGCACTGTTTATCAAGAAACACAGGCAGAGAAATGCTCCTGCCTTTGGAATTTGTGAGGATGCATTCCGCTCTGTTTACGAGCATCAGTCGTTCCGTGATTCTCGCGTACCACGTTCGCCCGCTAGAATCCGTGGGGCAAGTTACGCCGGACATCATGACTGGGTGCCACGTCGGCTGCTTCGAGGGGATGTGGGCCGTGTCAATAGCGTGGCACCCCGCATATCCACCAATGTGGGGCGCCGATACGTTCGTTGCCTACTGCGGGATAATTCTCTCCCTGACCACGGGCGCCGACGGCTCGCTAACCCATCGGTTGCTGCTAACCTTCGGCGCCGCTTTCAGCACGGACCGAGCTCCCGAGCCATCTTTTCAATAACAACCCGGCGCGGGAGGCGCCGGGACGAAGGTCGACGACAATTCGGGGATGCGGGAATCTTGGAACAAAGACCGACGCGTTAATCGGGAAAGGACGGAACAGAAATCTCCGATTTCGGCGTTGTCCGTCCTTTTCGTGGTGAGTGTCTGAATTATAGTAACGCGGGCTGCTTATGCTCGTATGCCGATGCGGCGAATTCGCCGGCACGCTGGAGCCAGACAGGCTCGCGTTCGACGCGATTTTGCTCCAGGACGACGGTTGTTCCGGTTGGCCCGGTCAAGAGGTAAACGCAGTCCACAAAACAGATCATCATAAAGAACCCATGACCCAGCGATCCCTTCGTGGTGAATCCGCGCTCGAGGGTGGCGCGAGGCAGGGTCGTAAGGTCAATGCCCTGGCCGTTATCCTCGATATAAACCCTCACCCACCCGTCGTCTGCGCAAATCGTCGCGCGTCCGCCCCCGCCGTGAACGATCGCGTTCATCGCGGCTTCTCCAACCGCGGTCTCGATATCGGTGCAGCGATCGTCGGGGAATCCCAGTGCCGCGGCGGCCTCCCTCGCCGTCACCCGGACCAGCCGTATCGTGTCGCGTGCCAACTCGAACGGCCCGATTTGGTTGGCGGCGGGGTCAGGGAGCTCGTATGCCGCGCCACACAGAATGAGCTTTCCCTCAGTGACCGCATAGAGAATGTCCCGCAAAAACGACCGCTGCTGAATGGCGACCGCGGCCATTTCACGCAGGAGACGCTCGTTTTCTTCGCGGACGCGGACTTGCTCGGCCTCCGCCTCTCGATGCTTTTGTCGAACAACTGCGTCCTGGAGCTCGCGCGTGATCGCCGACGCCAGGCGAGCCGGGTTGTCCTTCATGACGTAGTCATTTGCCCCGGCTTTCATAGCCGCGACAGCGTTCGTCTCCCCAACCGTACCGGAAACGATTATAAACGGCACGTCGAGCCCCATCTCGCGAACGAGCGTCAGGGCGTCCGATCCACTGAACAACGGGAGACGAAAGTCGGAGAGAATGACATCCCACACACGTGCGTCGAGTGCCGAGATCATGGCATCGCGTGTTTCGACCCGTTCGGAATCGACTTCAAAGCCGGCTCTATCCAGCTCACGCAGGATAAGTTTGGCATCTGCGGGTGAGTCCTCGACGAGAAGAACCCGTAACGGTCGACGCATGTGACGCTTTCCCTTATCATCATTGCACTCACTCCACGATGTCTACCTTCGGTGAAAGGAAGGCTGTCTGCGGTGGTGGCTGATTGACCACCATCCAGTACATCCCGAGCGCCTTAATCGTCTCCCGAAACTGGTCAAAATCAACCGGCTTTTGGATGTAACTATTTACCCCAAGTCGGTAACTCTCAACCATATCGCGTTCCTCGCCGGACGATGTCAGGATCGTGACCGGTATTGAGCGTGTATTCGGGCTGCTCTTGAGTTCGCGAAGCACTTGTAGTCCGTCCACCTTGGGAAGCTTGAGGTCGAGCAGGATGAGTTTGGGCGCTGCGACGGTGAGGCGATTGGCATACGCACCGCGCTTAAAGAGGAAGTCGAGCGCCTCCTCGCCGTCACGCACCACCTCGATCCGGTTGACCAGGTTCTCCGCCTTGAGCGCATGCAGCGTCAGGCGAACGTCCTTTGGATCGTCCTCGACCAGGAGAATCTCAAGCGCATCATCATCCTGCATATCTCATTCCCCCGTTGTGCTGTTCCCTATATCCTGTCGTCAGTCGCTGTTTGCGTACCGAGCGTAAAGTAGAACGTGGCGCCTGCACCGATCTCGGCTTCAGCCCAAATGCGCCCTCCGTGTTTGTGAATGATCCGTTGAACCGTCGCGAGACCGACACCGGTTCCCTCGAATTCTTCGCTCCTGTGAAGACGCTGGAATACGCCGAAAATTTTGTCGACGTACTTCATGTCGAATCCCACGCCATTGTCGCCCACCGAGAATATGCGCTCTCCGCTTTGTTCGCGAAACCCCGCCTCGATGACGGCGGGATTTCGCGGACGGCTGTATTTCAGGGCATTCGACAACAGGTTTGCGTAGACCTGCTTCACCAAACCCGGGTCGCATGTGACGCGGGGTAAAACGCCGATCCGCCAGTCGATGTTGCGTTCTTTGATCTCCTCTCCGAGTTCGCGCAACGCTTCGTCGACAATCGACCGCATTTCGGCGACCTCCATGCGGATCTCCCGGCGCGCGATTTGTGCCAGAGCGAGCAAGTCATCGATAAGGTTACCCATGCTGGCCGTATCGTCAACGATGTCGCTCAAGTATTCTCGCGCCTCGGGCGTGAGTTCCGGCCCGAAATCTTCCATGAGAATCTTTGAGAACGCGGAGATGTGCCGCAACGGTGCGCGGAGGTCGTGTGCGACCGAGTACGTGAACGCCTCCATTTCCTTGTTCGCGTCCGCCATCGCGCGATTTCTCTGCTCGAGATCGTCATTGAGTCGCATGATCTCGCGTTGGGCGTTCTTCCGCTCGGTGATGTCCCGAATGGCCCCGGATACCAGAGTTCCCTCCTCGGTTTCAAGCGGGCTCAGGCTAATCTCCACCGGGAACTCCCTGCCGTCCCGTGTGAGGCCGAACAACTCCTGTCCGGCGCCCATCGGACGCACGGATGGATGAAGTAAGAAGGCATCCCGCTGGTTACGGTGTCCCGACCGAAACCGCTCCGGGATAAGCATCTCGATCTCGTGGTAAAGGAGTTCTACACGCGGATAGCCGAACAGCTTCTCGGCTTGAGCGTTGACATACACCATCTCGCCCTTACCGTCGACAACAACCATGGCGTCCGGGGCGGCCTCGAGCAATCCGCGAAACTTCGTATCCGCTCGCGCACGTTCGGTCACGTCGCGCGTGATCTTGGTGAACCCGCGCAGGCGGCCATCATTGTCTCGGATGGCCGTGATGACAACGTTCGCCATAAACCGGGAGGCGTCCTTTCGCACGCGCCAGCCCTCGTCGGCAAAACGGCCCTCGGCTGCGGCAACTCTCAGCGCCGTGTCGGGCTTACCTCCCGCAATATCTTCCCTGGTGTAGAAGCGCGAGAAATGTTGTCCGATAATCTCATCGGCCGTGTATCCCTTCATGCGGACGGCGCCGTGGTTCCATGTAGTAACATGCCCGGTCGTGTCCAGCATGAAAATCGCGTAATCTTCCACGTTCTGAATCATGGAAGCGTAAAGATAGTCGGAGTCAGTGGTATCGGAATCCCGCTGCTTGTCCTCAGTCGGGGCATTGCATGGAAGAGTCTCAGTCGTGTCGGCGCCTTGTGCTGTAAGCTCCGCGGACGGTACACTTGTGCCGGGAGACGGCATGAAACTTCCTCCAACCGCAGCCTGAAACGCACTGACTCGCAATTAGAAATTTTCACGCCTGCATTATCCGTGCCGTGTCGTGTGACACTCAGTTACGTTATGCGTAAGTGTCTCTTCACTGCGTTCAGGGCGAACGCTTCGAGGTCGGTCTCGCTGATCGTAGACTCGGTGATAACGGAGTTTCGCCGAACCGCGGTCACATCACTGCCGGCGACGCGAACGACAATTTTAGTCGTTGGTGCGGGAAGCTTGAGCGGTAGTTCCGGTAATTGTTGAACAAGGGGTCTGCATGGGGCGAACGTTACAAAGTATACCCCCGGGGCGACCGGAGCCATTGTAACGACATCTGTAATGTACTCGGAGCGAATTCTTTCGAACACGGACTCCATGCGCTTGAACCTCCATGGGCCGATCCGGATGAATTAGCCCTATTTGCGCCGTAGCTGGGCGCGAACGTTTGACGCGCCATTGAACGTTGTCGTTATCGCAAGCTATATTGCAAATATGGTGTACTGGTGGTTGTAGAGCGTGCGAGTATTCAGGATCATTCCTGCAGACTATTATAGGCTAGTTCGTGCGGCTTGCCATCCCTCGATTGGCCGATTCTTCTGTACGAAACGCGACCGGTCTTATTCTTTCGCCTGTAGCTTCAGCGGAAGGGCAGGACGTTAGCCCCTCCGGTCGGGATATCTGATGTCAATTGCGGATGACGCGATGCCAATCGTGAGAATCTTCGCGGGCGGCGGAGAAATCGACCCACGAATGAATTCGTCGGCTGCTAATGAGAACGTCTCCCGGACGAAAAACGAACGCCCCAGTACGGTTTGGTTGCGGCTTTGCCGCGTCATGGACGAAACCGGGAAATAATTCCGAATCAATTCATCCCCGGTACCACGGTTCAGACAAGATGGGTGCCGCTCGAAGGGTACAATATCAGGAATAAGTGCGGCGATGGAGCCGGAACTGGGCGTGGCAGTGGGATCGAGCGAGCGCATTCACTTTATCGGCATTGGCGGGGCGGGGATGAGCGGCCTCGCACGTATCCTGGCGCGGCAGGGTGTGCATGTCACCGGCTCCGATCAGCGGGATTCAGAGACCCTCGAAGCCCTGCGGCAGGAGCACGGCATTGACGCCGCTGTCGGCCACGCCGCCGAGAACATCGCCGGCGCTACTACCGTCGTATACTCTGCTGCCGTCAAGGAGGATAACCCGGAGATCGTCGCCGCCCACGATCGTGGCATCCCGGTCATATCCCGAGCCGCAATGCTCGGTAAGCTTATGGAGGGATACGAGCGAAGCATCGCCGTTTCCGGCACTCATGGCAAGACCACCACAACCGCGATGATCGCCGCTGTTCTCGACGCAGGCGGCCTCGACCCGACAGTTCTGGTGGGCGGCGACGTACCGGCCTTCGGAGGGAACGCGCACCTTGGCGCGAGCGACGTCTTTGTGGCCGAGGCCTGCGAAGCCTACAACTCGTTCCTGTCACTTCGGCCCTGGATGTCCGTAATTACCAATATCGAGGCCGATCATCTCGATTATTACGGAGATTTCGAGCATATCCTGCGCTCCTTCCGCCAGTTTCTCAGCCAAACTCGAGGAAAGGCAATTGTCGGACGGCCAGACGCGGGCATCGACGCTCTTCTGGCCGATCCGGAGAGATTTCTTCCGGTCGTGGACTACGGCTCCGGGCCTCTGGCGCTGCAGTCGGCCGAGATTGACCTCGATGGGCTCCATCCCTCCTATACCGCTATCCACCACGGCGAGCGCCTGGGGCGGATTTGCCTATCCGTACCGGGCGCACACAATGTGAACAATTCGCTCGCCGCCGTGGCCGTGGGCCTGGAAATGGGTGTCCCCTTCGACCGGATCGCCGCCGGCCTGGCGAGCTTCACGGGGACGGGGCGACGGTTCGAGCGGCTGGGTGAGACTCCCAATGGCGTCCTTGTCGTCGATGATTATGCTCACCACCCAACCGAGATTCGCGCGACCCTCGCCGCGGCCCGGCGTGCGTTTGGACGCCGCCGCATTGTTGCCGTGTTCCAGCCGCATCTACCTAGCCGCACGGCCGACTTTCTGGACGAGTTTGCGGACAGCTTCGGCGATGCCGATCAAGTGGTGCTGACCGAGATTTATCTTGCCCGCGAGTCCCCGCGTGAGGATGTCGACGGGGCGCTGCTGGCCGGTCTCACGGCGCGCCGCCGGGGCGCTGGAATGGTCGAGTTCGTTGCGGACAAGTGCGGCGTGGTGTCGCGACTTGCAACAATCGCCCATCCCGGCGATGTGGTCCTCACTCTGGGAGCCGGACACGATGTGCGAATGATTGCCGAGGAGTTCTTAAGTGCGGTGAGCCTGTCGGACGTCCGGAATTAGGCCCTAACGGGCCATGGATAGAAAATGTTTTTGCTACACTGGTGCACGCCGCCGACAGGAATCGTAGGGACGAGACAGAGGCCACGGAGCGCAGCCACCTGCCACAAGCAATGAAACCGCCGTGCCCGGCGCCTCGTCCGCCGATCGCCCGGACCGTCCGTGGGTTGCGGCCAGCGGCCATCATATCGAAGCGAACTCTTCGATATGGCGTAGGAATCTGAGGGGTTGTATCGAGATGTCCGAGAAATTGAAGGTGGCGGTGTTGATGGGGGGAACGAGCGCGGAGCGGCCCGTTTCGCTGTCGACGGGCCGACAGATCGTCTGCGCCCTCGATCCGTCGCGCTACGACGTCGCTGTTCTCGATTCGGCCGCGGCGCCTCCAGCGGGTTCGCTGACAGTCACCGAAGCCGCCCCGAACGCCCGGGTTCTTGAAACCGACAGCGGTGAGCCGGTCACGGCGCTGATCGACCTGAATCGCGTGCGGTTCGAGATGAGGCCCGATGTCGTCTTTATCGCCTTGCATGGTCCTGGCGGTGAGGACGGAACCGTGCAGGGAATGCTGGAGGTACTGGGAGTTCCGTACACCGGCAGTGGTGTTCTCGCGAGCGCCCTCGCGATGGACAAGGCGATGTCGAAGCGTTTGCTGACCGCAGCCGGTGTGTTGATGCCCCGAGACTTCGTTGTCCGCCGGGGTGAGCCGGTAGGTTCCGTTGCCCGAGACCGGGGACATTCTTTCCCCGTGATTGTGAAGCCGAGCCGGCAGGGGTCTACCTTCGGTGTTACGGTGGTAGATTCGGCCTGCGATCTTGCCGACGCGATTGAGACAGCCTTCCGCTACGACAATACCGCGCTGATCGAGCAGTATATCACCGGTGTCGAGATCACCGTGCCGATTATCGGCAACCGCGACCTCGAGGTGCTGCCAATTGTCGAGATCGTCCCGGCAAGCGGGTTCTACGACTACGAGGCCAAGTACACCGCTGGCGCCACCGATGAGATTGTGCCGGCCCGCCTGGCGGACCATGTTGCGGCAGGCGCCAGAGAGATTGCGCTGAAGTGCCACGGAACGCTCGGCTGTCGCGGGATGTCACGAACCGACATGATCGTGACTGCCGCCGGCGATATCTTCACGCTGGAAGTGAACACCATTCCGGGAATGACGCCGACCAGCCTGCTTCCGCGCTCGGCGGAGGCCGCCGGTATCGGATTCTCGCGACTTCTTGACCGATTGATCACCCTGGCAAGGGAGGGTTAACCATGGATCGTCCACCGGATCTGGGTCTTGGGTATCAGCCGCCGCGGCCGCCGGGCCGTCACCCTCGCCGTAACCAAAAACACCGTGATGGCCACGGAATCGTCCGGCGTTGCTGCGCGTTTGCCTTGATCGTCGAGCTGGCCGTGTTTTTGCTGGCCTACCCGGGGTTTTGGGTGAGGCACGTCCGTGTCGACGGACTCCACAGCCTGACCGCCGAACAGGTCTTCGCGACGGCGCGCGTCCCACTCCGTACCAACATCTTTTATATGGCCGCGCGGGTGCCGCTCACCCGGCGCGTCTCCGCGATTCCGGAGGTCGATCACGTCAAGCGGCTCCTGATGCTGCCCAATACGATCGTTTTGAGGGTCGTCGAACGCACGCCGTATGCCGTTCTGGCCGCAGCCGGGCAATACTGGCTGCTCGACACGAACCGCGTGCCATACCGGACCGTCCCACACCCTCTTCCGGGTCTCCCGACGATCAAACCGATCGATCAGGCCGCCATGGCGGTCGTGATCGCCGGGCGGCCAATCAACGCCGACTGGATGATGCAAAGCTATCACCTGCTTGGCCTCGTGGCCACAAACAATACGCTTCGAGCCCGGTGGATTACCGTTGACCAAAATGCGAATTTATGCTTAAATAGACAGGATAATCTGGCCATTAATCTCGGTTCGCCCGATGATTTGCCGGCCAAGCTAGCCATTGCGGATGCGGCCTTGCAGAATACCGGCTCGGATATCGCACGCAAGGTGGCGTATATTGATGTGACTTGCCCGACACAGCCGGCAATGATGCTCCGCGCCGAACTGGGGACGGGGCAACCGGCACGTCAATTATGACCAGGAGCTGTTGGGACGCGAGAGACGACACCGTGAACCGGGTTAGACGAAGCGATCAGGCTCCCGGCGAATCGCGTAATGCACTAGCGCTCTGGGGAAATAGTAGCTTTTGTTTATTGAGAGTTGCACCCGGTCCTCGGACCGGGGGAGGATTGTAACAAACCGTAGATTGAGAGTGTATGTAT
>JBKQWH010000347.1:0-10335 GCA_052139635.1 Capsulimonadaceae bacterium | reverse complement strand
CTAGTCCACTCGCGCGCAATATCAAGGCTAAATCCCCTCACAATTGGTTCGAGCACGAAGGTGGAGTCGTCCCTATTATTATTGAGTATGTCCCTCAAGTACATGAACGTTTCTGCACTCTCGTAGTCAAGCGATGACGTTTTAATGAGAAGGCTATCTTCTCGCCGGCTCCTAAGTGCGTCGTACATGCTCCAGGCCAATACATATTCTCGAATGTTCTGATGTAAAAAGCGAAATTTATTATCGAGTTCTCGGACGAATATAGGACACGCAGTGTCTGTAACAGAGGAGAGAGAAAGGCGATGGACAAGATTTGCCTCTTCGGTTTCGAGGTCCTTCTCGCCCACGTAATCGTCGCGCTGGATAAGCATCTTGACCGCTACGGTGCCCAGCCTCCGAACCAGACTATCTTTATCGTTTAGGCCCGCAATACCGTTTGCGATTTGCATCCACGTATCCCAGAGAGTCAACTTCGTCGTAATACCATCAACCGTAGTAGCCGCAGTTCCAGTCGTTTTTGACGCTCTGGACAGAACGCTCAAAAACAGCGGTACTGTTGACACAATTTGAAACACGTCAGGAGCGTTTTCTATTATTCTAGCTACAGCGCATAGAGTTGCAGTTTTCTTGAGTTGCACCATATCGAGTGGCTTGAGTAGAATCTCTTTAACTGACTCGAACAGGGCGTCTTTGTCCTTGTCGTCAATTCCGTCTCGTGAATTATCTTCAATATCTGCGGCGCTAATCCTCTTTCGCTTAAGCCGATTGAGAATATGATCGCGGCAAGCAATTATAACCTTAGGCACGGCCCCGTGCCTCGTTTTTGGGCCATTATCGATAGTAAGTCGACTTATTTCGTCCTTCAGAGTATCTAAGGATTGCTCTCCCTTGGTTCGGACAAGCTCGTCAACTCCGTCCAAGATCAATAGTATCTTGCCATTACGGATCATCTCCGCGAGTGCGGCGGCACTAATATCTTCTCCTATGTGGGGCATTTTGGCGGCTACGGAACGTAAAAAATCTGCCATGGAGTGCAATAGGGATCCTTCACGCGGCGAAAACCCGCCTAAGGAGAAGAATAGAACACTACGCCTGCCACCCTCTGCAACCGAAAACTTGTCAGCGAGATCAACTAGTAGATTGGTCTTGCCGCAACCTGCGCCGCCGCAAATGATCGCAAGGTGTGTGTCACTTAGCGGCCCGAGCCACTTTTCCAACTCATCCTCTTCATATGGTCTCTTAACGTATTCATGACCAACTGCGGCACCCGCGATGCCGGGCTGGTATGGACCTTCTTCTCCGCCGTTTCTTAACCACTCGGAATCATGCTTCCATATTTCGGATAGAATCTGTTGAATTCGATTTGCGGGAAACGGCTTGAGACCGTATTCTTGAAGGAGAGTCTTTGCCAGACCCGTTTTGTCAGGAAAGATATGCCACGCGGTACGTAGCTTTGGAATCAACGTCTGTTTGTAACTTGGAAAGTTCGCGTTGTCAAGTACAACTTTTACGAGAACTTGGGGGCAAAGGTCATCAAGCGGTAAGATCGTCTTGCCATGGACGGTGAATGTGCTGCTCTGGCGATCAATTCGTGCGTTAATAACGTCAGGTTCCGCCGCAAGTGGTAGGAAGTGCTGGATCGTTCCCGGAAACTTATAGTCGTTGGGATATATATATTTAGAAGATCCTAAACGGAGCGGCCTCGGAACGCCTGGAGAGAGATTGTTAAGCATATTAGGCTGCAGGACGAACACGCTCGGGCATTGACAGTCATCGTCTGAAAGAGCAAAAAAGAACGCTACCTCCAGATCGGTTGTCCAGTCCAATAGGCGAGTTGGCACGAAGTAGTGCTGCATGTTATATAGCGCATCCCAGTACTCCCTTTTTCGCCGTCGTCTGCCAGTGAAGGCCATGTATTGCTCGTATAAGAGCGTCTCGACTTTAGGCCCGTTAACATATCGGAATAACGAGGGAACGAGCTGGTAGGATTCCCGTGCACAGCCTCGATACCAGATCGTTGGCGAGCCAACGCCGTCGTGAAGTTCCATGACGCGCGCTTTTTGATTAAGGTAATTGCCGGCTGTGTAAACCCCTAATCTCATGTCCTCAAGGGTCTCCACCCGTACAACCATGGGTGAGCCATATCGTGCGGGGACCCCCTTCTCACGAGTAACGTCGATAAGATAGTCACCGGCCCGACTTATGGCAGTGCTTAAATCCTCAGCGGTTCCCACCGCCATATCGACGAGATCCGTCCCGCCCTGAAAGATACCAGTTCGCATCTCCTCAACTGTTCTAGCTCGCGTTACGTTTCCTTTCATGCGTAGCACCTTTCGATCGGGTAGTATTTACTGTGATATTCGAATATCTAGAACATATATAATACGTAATCAAGCAGTCTGTGCGTAGGCAGATGTATTATACACCTGTGGCGTTAGGTGTGTCAATAGCAACCTATGATGTGTTGTTGCATCAAAAATGCAGGTACTCTCATCGTGGTGTCGCATGCGAGTTGTTTCACGCCAGGGCGCTATCAGCGTCTTCAGCGGCAGCGTCGAGGAAAACCCCAGTCACATCGCTAGCTTGCGCGCTCGCTATACTCACGACGGAGGTACTTGCGGTGGCGGTGGCCACGATCCCGGCGGCGCGGTTGGCCCAGGTGGGCGTCTACGCACAGTGACCTTGCCCTCGCGGCATAGCCAGACGAGCACTGGCTCAGACTGTGTGACTGCATGCTCCACGACAAATCCGGAACATGCCTGCGAGAACGAAGTCGACGTCCAGCCGTAAAGACACGGGGCGCCGACGGATCTCAATTCCGGGCGGAACAGCGCTGCCGCGAGGCAAATCGCCGACACCGGAAAGACGAGAAATCCATCACAATAATTGGCGCTCGGCGTTGCCGATATGCAGGCGACCGCGCCACCAGATATAGCGCCCCGTCGCACATCGCGGTAGAATGGCATCGTTGCCGCCTCGTACCGACACGTGAGAAGCTTCGTGAGCGGCCACGAAATCGACCCACGAATGAATTCGTGGGCTGCCATGTTGAACGTCCGGGACAAAAGAGGAACACTCCTGTGCACTTTGGTTGTGGCTTTGCCGCGCTACGGTAAGCGGATGGAACCGGCCCAGAGCCCGCCACCCGCTTCGACGGGGTGAGCGGATGGCTCGTAGGTTGCCGGCCGTGATGTGATTGGTGTCAAGTGTGGCAATTGTGGCACGAATCGGGTACGGGAATCTTGAAAACTCTAAACGGGTTGCGCTTGTTCTCCCATCAATTGCCGAATTGATTGGGGTTAATCGGCCGATTCCGGTAATTCGTGCCGCATGGCTCTTATGCGGGAGTCGATGTGGCCGCCGGAGCGCACTCAGCGTCCGTGCGCCTTCCACTGTGGATCAGTCAGCGACTATGGACATATGGAAGCGGTGGACGTGTGGCAATAGTGCCTCGCTTACGCGCGGGCGCGTGTGTGGGCTCGCCCGTCCAGATCCCGGGCTCTCGTGATTGTCTATTGGAGCACTACGGCAGGCGTGCCGAAGTGCACTGGGGGTGCGGCACAGGGGGCGTCATTGCCTGGCCCTGGTCAAGGTTGTCGGTTTCGCTCGCCGAATACGAACGGATGATCCTATTATACCGCTCTTTCGCGTTTTCTGCTTAACTTTGGCTCGCACGGATTCATCAATTATGGCCCGATTGTGGCGCCCGCCTCTCCGTGCGCGGAACCAGGGACGGGCCAGGCGCCCATACAACGGTTGGATTTGACGCAATGTGTCAATTCAACTGCTGCGCCAGCGCTAACAACCGCGCGACTGCCTCCGCCGCAACGCTCTCCTGCTCCCCGGACGCCAGATGCTTGCACGTCACGACACCGGCGGCGACCTCGTCGTCGCCGAGGATGAGGGCGTAGCGGGCGTGGGAGTCGTTGGCAGCGCGCATCTGGGCTTTCATGCTGCGGCCGCCGTACGCGATGTCGGCGGAAATGCCGGCGGAGCGGAGCGAACCGAGAAGTTTGACACCGGCTTTACGGGCGGCATCGCCGAGGGTAACGACAAAGGCCGAGAGAGGGGGCGCGACGGGAAGCTCGAGACCGAGGCGCTGGAGGGCGATCAGGGTGCGCTCGCAGCCGATGCCGAAGCCGATGCCGGGGGTGGGCGGGCCGCCGAGTTCCTCGACCAGCTTGTCGTAGCGGCCGCCGCCTCCAATCGCATTCTGGGCGTCGAGGTCAGGCGACTGGATCTCGAAGGCCGTCTTCGTGTAGTAGTCGAACCCGCGCACCAGGTGGGCATCGAGATCGAACGCGACATCGCCATCGGCCAGGTACTCGCAGACCGAGTCGAGGTGTGCGCGCTCTTCGTCAGAGAGGAAGGCCGTTAACCGGGGCGCATCGACCAGGATCTCAAGCTCTCGCTCGTGCTTCGTGTCCAGCATGCGTAAGGGGTTGCCGTTGAAGCGCGCGCGGCCCTCCTCGCTGAACTCTTCCAGATACGGTGCAACGTACTCCTTCAGCGCAGCCAGATATCCGGTGCGCGACGCGATCGATCCCACCGAGTTCACTTTCGTGACCAGACTCGATATCCCGATTCGCTTGAAGAAGTCCAGGGACATCCGTATCACCTCGGCATCGAGCGCGGGATCGTCGGATCCGAGGGCCTCGACCCCGAATTGGGCGAACTGGCGGTACCGGCCGGAGGCGGGACGCTCGTAGCGGAAGTTCGGACCGATGTAGAAAAGCTTGGTGACACCGCCGCGCGCGTGAAGGGGCGTGTCGAGGTAGGCCCGCAGGACCCCCGCCGTCCCCTCCGGCCGGAGGGTCATCGACCGTCCGCCGGCGTCGAGGAACGTGTACATCTCCTTGTTGACGATGTCGGTTCCGGCGCCGATCGAGCGCGTGAACAGGTCGGTGGATTCGAAGATCGGCGTGCGGACCTCGTCGTACCCGTAAGTTTGGCAAACCTTACGGAAGAGGCTCTCGAGGGCGTTCGTGCGAATGCTGTCTTCTTCCCACGACGTCGCCCCCGGATAGACGTCGTGTGTGCCGCGCGGCCGTGCGTACTTTCCCATTTTAGTCCTATCGTAACAAAATAACAAAAGCCAGAACGAAGAAAAGAGATTTATCAACGGAAAGCACAGAAAGCACGGAAATTCAGGTAAGGGAAATCGTAATCCGATCGATCGGCGAATGTTCGTGAGAAACGTCCGTGCCTTCCGTGCTCTCCGTTGTTAAAACTCCTGAATCTTAAGGCGTGCCGGCTGTCTCTGAAGTAGCGAGCGCCGGTTTGTGACCGTTGAGGCCGGATTGCACTATCTCCTGGAATTGGCCAATGCGACGAAAGCGGTCGTACCGCGATCGGACCAACTGATCGCCCGGCGTGCCGATCAACTCGTTCACGTGGCGGATCAGGACGGCTTGCAGCGTTTCCGCAGCCTCGTCCCAATTCCGATGCGCGCCGCCGAGCGGCTCCGGGACCACTTCCTCGATAATGCCGAACTCAAGGGCGTGCTGGGCGGTCAGCTTCAGAGCGGACGCTGCTTCCGCCTTGCGCTCCGGATCGCGCCAGAGAATGGCGGCGCATCCCTCCGGGGCGATCACCGAGTACACAGAGTGCTCCAGCATGACGACACGGTCGGCGACGGCGATTCCGAGTGCGCCGCCACTGCCTCCCTCGCCGATGACTGCGGTTACAATCGGTGTGGGCAGTTGCGACATCTCGTACATGGAGCGCGCGATCGCCTCGGAGATGCCGCGCTCGTCCGAGGCGACATCGGCCCAGGCGCCGGGCGTATCGACGAGCGTGACAATCGGCAGGCCGAACTTTGCGCCGAGCTTCATCACGCGCACGGCCTTTCGGTAGCCCTCCGGGCGGGCATAGCCAAAGTTTCGATGCTGTCGCTGCCGCAGGTCACGCCCCTTTTGGTGGCCGACCAGGACGATCGGGATTCCCCCCAGCCGGCCCATGCCGGCGACAATCGCGCCATCGTCCGCGAAGGTTCGGTCCCCGTGCAGCTCTCGGAACTCGGATATCATGCCGGCGACGTAATCGAGTGTGTACGGACGCTTCTCGTGCCTTGCCAGCAGGACCTTGTCCCACGGAGTGAGCTGCCCGAAGAGCTCCAGGAGGAAAGAGTGAACCTGCCGCTCGTAAAGCGCGATCTTGCCGACGAGGTCGGGCTTGTTCTCGGGGTGCGCGGGGTCGGCCGCGATCACGCGCAGCTTCGCGAGGTCCTCCTCGAGGCCGGCAATCGATCGCAAGAAGTCCAGGACGTTTCGATCAGCCAACGGACGCCTCCCATTCCGCATTGACGCCCAGCACTCCGGAACCCGTCTCGGCTCGTTGCGCGCTGCCTCCCATTTCATGGGTACCCGGCCCGTAACGGGAGGGGATCGCGTCCTCGGCCGGCAAGTTAGGGGACGGTGTGGACATTTGCTCCTCCGGCAAGTAGCCGAGCATGCGCAGGAGCGATCCGAGGACCGCCGGTAGGTCGCGTCTATGCACGACCTGGTCGACCTGCCCGCGGGTGAGCTGCCATTCCGAGAGTTGATAATCCGGTGGCGGCTTTTGCACCGATCCCTGCGCGGCTACTCGAGCGCCGGCAAATCCGATGGTTGCGGCCGGCTCGGCCAGGATAATATCGCCGAGTGACGCGTACGACGCCAGCACACCTCCGGTCGTCGGATCGGTTAGCACAACGAGGTATGGAACTTTGTGTGTCGCGAGAAGAGCCGCCGCCGCCGAAGTCTTCGCCATCTGCATCAGAGAAATCAGTCCTTCCTGCATGCGGGCTCCGCCGGACGAAGTGTAAAGGATGACCGGAAGCCGGCGCTCGATGCCGGTCTCCATGGCCCGGACAATCTTCTCGCCGAAAACAGATCCCATGGAGCCGCCCATGAAGAAGAAGTCGGTGACACCCAGGATGCAGGGGCTGCCTTGAATGCGCGCCGTACCGAACTGCATGGCATCGGGCATCCCGGTCACATCCTGGCCCTTTTTCAGTTTTGCGGGATAGTCCGGGAATCCCAGGGCATCCACGGACGTCAGGCCTTCGCCGAGTGCGTGAAAGGAGCCGTCGTCGGCCGTGAAAGCGATGCGCTCGGCGGCAGTCAGGCGGTGGTGGTGTCCACAGTGGGGACATACCTTCAGGTTCTTGGCCAGGTCTCGCGTGAACAGGATCTGTCCGCAGCCGGCACACTTTGTGGCGACTCCATCCGGCACGCTGCTCGCGGCGCGGCCTGCTACGGCGCTCGACAATGTCGAGCGCCTCCGAAACCAACCCTCAGAGGACATAGGCGTAATTCCTAAACCATTTGTGGGGCAGAAGGGTGCGAACGCCCGACTGCGGATTTCTGGATGAATCGTGATGCAACCGATCAGCAGATTGCACCATGCTTCAAACATGAAACGTACGTAAAATTGCATCAAACCCAGTCAGGAAAGGACGGATCGCAACGGAAGGGGCGAATTCGCTGACAGGGCTGAAAATTAGACGGATTATACCCCGTTCACGGCTGCTTTACCCCTGCTAGCGCGCAGCGACCGTGGTTCCGTGCGAGGCGCGCACAATGGGGGAGAATCGATGTGCCGCCTGTGTGGAGCGGCGTACCACAAGAGATGCCGGATAGACAGTCGTCACGATCGGCGCGTCGGGTTGCCGGAAGCGGCGCAGGACAAGCTGCCCGGCGGTCGTTCCGATGGCTTCGAAGTTCTGAGCCATTGTCGTCAATTCGAGACCGTCGAGGCCCGGCTGCACAACATCGTCGAAGCCGACGAGCGAGACATCGCGTGGAACTCGCAGGCCGAGCGTACACAACTCGGAATAGACGGCGGGCGCCCAGAAGTCGGCAAGAAGGAAGACGGCGGTTGGAGCGTTGGGGCCGGTAAAGCAGTGGCGCAGCGATTCGCTGTCGAGTCGCCGGCCGCCGTCGAGAGCCAGCAGGATATGGCGCGGATTGACGTCGATGCCGGCGTCGGTGAGTGCCTGCTGATAACCTCGCAGGCGCCCAACAGCCGCGTCGGTTGTCTCAAGGCGGGTCAGGTGGGCAATCCTGGTGTGCCCGAGATCGATGAGGTGGCGTGTTGCTGCATAGCCGCCGTGGTAGTTATCGGTTCCAACATAGTCCAGCTCGACCCCGTGTACTCGGCGGTCGATGGCGACGACCGGCATCTCGCGGCGAATGTCCTGGATCAGATTGATATTCGCGCTGCCACCCTCATGCCAGAGGACGATTCCGGAGAATCCGGAACGAAGTGCGTATCTCAGGCACTCGGCCTCCTTCTCGGCGGCCTTCTGGAACGTATCGGCGTAGGTGTCGAGGACGATCGGGTGGTAGCCTTCCGTGGCAAGCACGGAGTTTACGCCGTAAAAGATGTCGGTAAACAGGCTTCCCCCGAAGCGCCGGCCCAGAAGGAGGCCGATCAACTTCGAATCAGACCGCTCGACACTGTCGGTCACGTTTGCGATCGGCTTATGGGTGGGCGGCGCGATTCGGTGCTTGGGCAGGTACCCGAGCTCCTCGGCGGCCGCCTGCACGTTGCGTCGCGTGCTCTCCGAAACGAAGATCCCGTTCTGGCGCCCGTTCAGGACAGTGGAAACAACGGACTGCGAGACCTTTGCTAGCTCGGCGACATCTTTTAGCGTCACCGTTTTCTGTGAAGACATAAGATCTGAGCCAACTCCTTCGCCGGCATAAACTTTTATATAAAGTTTTATATAACTAATCTTACCTGAACCATATTGGCGTTGTCAACGTAAACGAGAGGCAGGCCGCTTCTTTCATCAAAAAATCTTTTTATGGCCTCTCCGGGAGCCGGGTCCATCGAGGTGTCCCTGCGATGCCGCACTTGGCCGGCAGCCTTAGTCTCCCGTTTTGGGAGGTTCTATGGGCATTGCCGGAGTCGGCGAGGGCAGCCTGGCGTTGAGCTGGTGCAGCATTTGTGAGATCGTGACGAATTTATATCCGCGGGCCTTGAGGCCGGCGACAATGATCGGAAGCGCCCCGACGGTGCTTTCGTGGTCCTGGTGGAGAAGGATGATCGAGCCGTTTTCCGTCCGGTCCAGCACACGCTGTGCGATAAACGAAGCCGGCTGGTTGTCGTAGTCCTGCGCCCCGCAGGTCCACGATATCGTGACATACCCGAGACTACGGGCGACACGAAGCACTTTATCATCATATTGCACGCCTGGTGGCCGCATCAGTGTCGTGGCGCGGCCGGTTACGGCTTTGATGTGCTTCGAGCAGAGGATCAGCTCATTGGCGATCTCATGTGGCTTGAGGGCCGGCAGGCGCTGGTGATCATAGGTGTGGTTCCCGATCTCGAAACCGTCTTTCGCGATTGTTCTGACGACCTCCGGATACTGGTTGACCCGGATGCCGACCATGAAGAAGGTCGCCGGGACGTCCTGGCTGTGCAGGTACGCGGCGATGGCCGGCCCGTACCGCGGGTCGGGCCCATCGTCGATGGTGATCGCCACCGCGTGCACGTTCGGGTCCCCGTGTTCCAGCAGCGCCCTGGACGCATCATAACGATCCTCCCCGCGCCAGTGCTTGACCCAGTCCACGGGGTTCAGTTCCCGCTCGATCGGTACGGTGTGATACCGCTGTATATAGTAAACGCCGCCGGCGAGGAGCAGGATAGCGGCGGCAAGGACGACACGGATTCGATTGGACATTGTGTCACAGATTATACGCGAAACCGCGTCAAAACCGGCCTCGGCTCGAATTCGGCGCAGCCCGGTGCCGCAGGCATTACGTCGAATTCCGATGGCCATCGCTGGGCACTCAGATGACCAACACTCGGTGATGAGGCTGTTTCTTAATCATCATCATTTCATCATCTACATCATAGCGCGGCATATCCGCTACCAAACTGCGGATAAGACGCGATCCCTCTTTCGTACGTGGACGTTCACCACGGCCGCCCGCGAACTCATTCGCGGGTCGACTGGCAGCCCACGAATTCATTCGCGGGTTGTCCGTATCGGCGGACGAGGCGCCGGGCACGGCGGTTGACTTACTTGTGGCGGGGGGCTGCGTTCCGTGCCCGTTGTCTCGTCCCTACGCTTCTTGTCGTTGGTATCTTCAACATCGACAACATGTTGTAGTTTGTGACTCCGTAAGGGGCTATAGACTCAGTGCCTGATTTTGTGGCAATTTTTGGAACCCCTACGCGCGGGCGCGCGAAGGGGGCCGTTACGGGGCTCCGGCGGACTGGAGAAGGTCGACGATTTCCCGGTAGCCGCGGCGGGCGGCCAGTGATAAGGGGGTGTCGCCCCGGTCGTCGCGGGCGTGAATGTTTGCGCCGGCGTCGATAAGAAGTTCAACGACGTCGATCCAG
>JBKQWH010000346.1:0-6282 GCA_052139635.1 Capsulimonadaceae bacterium | reverse complement strand
ACGCGAGCAGGTCGCCGACAAGGTCCCACAGATCGCCGGCGTGACCGGCATCCGCAAGCACGTCCCCCACCAGACGGCCCGGCTCGCGCCAGGTTTGCGGTTTCTGCAGCATCAACTCGCGTAACGGGCCGAACGAATGCGCCGCATGGCACCGGCGGACAACTTCGAAGGCGGCGAGATACTCCTGGAAGCTCCGGTGGGCGAAGTGGAACGTGTCGCGGCCGTCATTTTGGCCCGGAGAGACCAGGACCGCCGCATTTTCACTCAGATACGGAATTATGCCGGCAGCTACGCGCCGCCCGAGGGGCAACAGATGCCCGTAGATAATCGTCTCCGCGATTTCCGGGGCGCCCGGACGGTCGCCATCCCGTTCGTGAACGTCGTACGCCAGCGCCGCGAGCCGCGCAAACAGAGCTTCCGTCGACGCGCCTCCCAGCAAGTCCAGAAGGGAGGGCGCCCCCGGCTTGGTCACGGTCCAGCGGTCGAGCAGGAGCTCAATGCTGCGCCGGTAGAGCGTGTCCTTGCGCGCCGGCAGGCCGTCTTCGCTTCCACGCAGGAAGATCGTCGCCATCAGGGTCAGGAACAGCGGACGGTCCTTAAGCTCGGAGTCGATTTCAGCCAGTTGTTCGTTTAGCGCTTCGGCTTTGACGGCCGCTTCGTTCTCGGATACGTCGGCCACTCGATACAGCCGCTTCGCCAGTGCGATCCGGTGCTGGTCCTCAAAGCCGGCGAGCGTGACCGACTGAAATCCGGGCAGCGTCCAGCCCTCGTAGGCGTAGGGCCGGCTGGCGACGAGCATGCGAATCCCGGGATAGGCCGTCTGAAGCGAGCGGGCAAGCTCGCGCATCTGCCGCTGGCGATCCGGGAGCCGGTTTTCGTCGAAGCCGACCTCGTCCAGACCATCGAGGATCAGGACAGCCGCGCCGGATTCGAGATCGAGGCGAAGTTCCGCCGCGTAGTCCCGCCCGTCGTCGCCCAGCAACTCTGTCTGCACGTAGTTCCACAGATGATCCGCCGTGGGGTCCTGGCGATAGTCCTTCGGGTAAAAGGCGCTGGCCACAAATCGGCGCAGCTCGACGTAGACGGGAGTCAGCGCGTCGTGCGGCCACAGTCCGAGTTCCCGGAGCCCGGCCGGTCGAGTCCAGCCGTCCAGGGATGCGGCGGCCAGACAAAGCGCCAAATGCCGGACAAAGGTGCTCTTTCCGCTGCCCGGGCCGCCGAGCACAACCAGGCGCTCGCACGCCGCCGCCACATTACCGGCAGTCAACTGGATCACGCCGACATGGTCGCCGTTGCTCCACCTGTTATGCCAGGTGTAGTTCGCGTCGTACTCTTTGTCCGGCTCGAGGTTCGGGTTCTCGGCACGATATTGCGCGATCTCGTCTTCCAGCCGGCCGATCAGCGGCAGGAGCGAAGCCCTTTCAAATCCCATATCCTCGGCCGTGCGGCGCACCTCGTCCCAGCCCTCCGGCTGCCACTGCACCGCTCCAATCCACCAGTTCACGACGCGCCAATCGTGCACGGTAACCCCGATCCGCAGCGGAACGGACGCATCGACGTAGACACGCTCCAGTTCGACGCGCCGGCCGCTCGGGTCGATGCAGGTCAGGTCGAGCAGGCCGACGCGCTCGACAAGCGCATGGAGGTATCGACGGCGAGCGGCGCAGGCCGGTGCGTCGGGGTCAAGGGTGCGGCGAGGACCGTGCCGCGAGACGGCAAGCCCGCGCCGGCGGAGGTCATGGAGCAGTTGTTGAAAGACGCGGGTCCACGTGTCCGGGAGTGAATCGGTGAAATCGAGGAACTGCGTGTCGCCCAAGCCCAGTTTCGCGATGTCCGCCGCGGCGGTCTGCTCCAACTTGACCGGAAAGATCGGCTTGCCCCGGTCCCGTGCCCGCTTGACCTCGTACTGCACGTACTCGGACACGCAGGCGGCCGGGGTCAGCCCGACGACCACCGCGTCGGAGCAGTCCACGCCCTGGTCGATCGCCGCGCGCCAGTTGTCGCCGGCGTGGATGTCGTCGTTGTCGTACCAGGTCCGGTAACCAGCCGCTCGCAGCCGCTCCCGCAGGGGATTGACGGCGGCGCTGCCACGTTTGTAGGAGATGAAGAGAGTAGGCATGGAATGCTCCCGCACACCATTTTACCAGCATTCCTGCCAGGTATGGACATATGGACGCGATGGACATATGGACGCGATGGACGCGATGGACCTCGCACGAAGCGTTAGCGCGACGGGGGAATATTATTATCCCGCCATGGACTCAGTCCGCAGGCATGGACAACAACAAGGGGGAAGACAGGCACGGAGGCCTGTCCCACGATAGGAACTATCCACGTGTCGCAAACTTGACTCACGGACAACAAGTATCGAATACTCAGGGAACCTAGCCATGGTCACCGATCTCTTCGAGGTAGCGAGCGGCCTCCATCGCGGCCATACAGCCGCTCCCGGCTGCCGTGACGGCCTGTTTGTAGAGGGTATCCTGCACGTCGCCCGCAGCAAAGACGCCGGGGACGCTGGTGAGCGGGCGGCCGTTCTGCGTGACGATATATCCCTGAGGGTCCATCTCGAGCTGGCCTGCGAAGAGCGACGTGTTCGGAGAATGACCAATGGCAATGAAGATGCCGTCCGCCGGCAGAAATCGGGTCTCGCCGCTCACGACATCTCGCAGGGTCAGTCCGGTCACACGCTCCTCGGCGGGATCGAGGATCTCCTCGACCACGCTGTTCCAGGCGAACTCGATCTTCGGGTTGTTCCGGGCGCGCTCTTGCATGATGTGCGAGGCACGAAGCGTGTCGCGCCGGTGGACCAGGGTGACCTTCGACACCATGCGGGCCAGGTAGTTCGCCTCCTCAAGGGCAGTGTCCCCGCCGCCCACCACCGCCACCGGGCGGTTTCGAAAGAAGAACCCGTCGCAAGTCGCGCAGGCGGAGACCCCTCGCCCGTAAAGCGCGGTCTCGGACGGCAGCCCGAGCCAGCGGGCCGACGCGCCCGTCGTAATGATTAAGGTGCGGCCGAGGAATTCCTGTCCGCCGTCGGTGTGGACAAAAAACGGTGACCGGGAAAGGTCTACTCGGTCAGCGTTCTCGGTCACGAACTCGGCGCCGACACGGGCCGCCTGGGCACGCATTTGCAGCATCAGGTCCGGTCCCATGATCCCTTCGGCGAAGCCGGGAAAGTTCTCGACATCGCTCGTGATCATGAGCTGGCCGCCCGGCAGGTTCGGCGCTCCCCCCTCGATGACAAGCGGGCGCAAATTCGCCCTCGCCGCATAGATCGCCGCCGTCAGCCCTGCCGGCCCGGACCCCACAATCACCACATCGCGCACACCGTTGTCGCTCACAAAAACGCTCCTTTATGGTTGGCCGCCCATCTCCGGGCAGCGTGCCGTCCTTCTCGTTCGTCCATCCAGTGTACCTCGATAACCGAGTCCGCTCGTCACCGGTTCCGCTTCGCTGCCGAGCGAACGCCCGCCGGCTGCGGTTCGACGCCACGTTTGGCTTTTGGGGACGTGAAATACGCGGATCACGGCGTAAGACAGACGGGAGCCTCATCCGCCGCCTCGACGCCGATGACCTCAACAGGGTCCCCGACAAAGATGCGTCGACCGATCGTCTCCGGGGGGATGCGGGTGTTTACGGACAGGCGATAGTAATGGTTGAACCGGGTAACTTCAGCCCACTCCGGTAGCGTCTCCTGGCGATGATCGGCGAACACCCTGGAGAAGTCCGCCGTCTGGACGCCGGTTCGCGTATCGCGAGTCGGTACGATGCAGCGCTGGCACGGATTGTTTCCGAGCAGCTCCACATCCCCGATTCGAAATCGCACAACCCTGCCTTCGCCGGAGTAGAGGCGGTCCTCCCAGAAAGGGGCAGTGGCCCCGAACTCGAGGTTGGCCCGAAAGCGCAGGCGGACTTCGCCCGGGGTCAGCCCGGGATACCATGCGGTAACGGCCTCGATTGTTGCAGTCGAGATGAGGGTCGGCCCCGGCGACTTGAGATCGTCGGGAAATCCGTTTACGTCGTTCTCCCGCAGTGAAACGGGTTGATCGAAGTAAGCGCTCAGCCACGAGTCGACCGGACCGCCGTCGTCGAGGGAGAAAACTTGCGGACACGGGTCACCGCCGCCGTACAGGCAGATCTCCCGGCTGGCCTCACTCACGGATGCGGTGAGCCCATGCACGCGGGGATTTCGCTTGCCGTTGACAAACTTCCCGTTCTCGTCGATCACCGCCCAGCGCCGATCGTTCACCAGCCCTCCGCCCGTGGCGAACGCTGCGCTCGGCACTGAAACCGGATTCAGGGACTTGACCGGGTAAACGTAAATCGCTGCCAGATGGGCCACTGATCGTCACCTCTCATCTCAGGAAATTGGAGTTAGGACCCGGGACCTCTTCGGAATTCCGCCTTTATTCCGCGCCAGGAGAATTGTACCTGCCGCGCCGAACATTCACCACAGCCGGAGGAAAGTGGCGGGAGCGATAGTACGCTCCCGCCCATGGAAACAGCCGCGCGTCTCGCCACGGATTCCTAAGATGGTTCCATCTGGAGTGCCGTGGGCGCCGGAACATCGAGGTCTTGCTTGACGCCTTCGATGACCTCCGTTCCACGCCCGCGCAACCTCAGACAACTGATCCATCCAATCGCGAAATACGCGAGGAAGATGTAGGGGAAGTACTTCACCGGCGGTGTCAGCGGCGGATTCGTGTAGACGCTCCCGACCGCCGGGACCATCAAGAGCAGCACGCCGATAACGCTGATGGCGATGTTCTTGGCCTTGAGCTCGCCAATCTGCTTAAGGTACATCGGCGCGGCAATTGTGACCAGGAAGTAACCGCCGAGGAAGCCGAACGCGCCGAACGTGCCAACCCATCCGAAGACGTCGGTATCGCATCCGGCCGACGTGAGCGAATACGCCTTCAGAGAATGCGGTGTATTGTGCCAGATCGAGATTCCCGTGACGACCGCCATCATGATAACGGAGACGATGTTGATGGCAACGTGCGGTGTCTCGTTCTTCGAATGACTCTGTCCGACAGATTCGTGGAACATCTTATGATGCCCCATTTTGAAGAGGATACGGGCGCCGGAATTCAGGCACGAAAGATTGAGCGAGAAGAAGCTCACCATCGCCCCGATCGAAAGCGGCACGGCCATCCATTTCATGTGCACGATCTCGGACAGCGTGTTGAGCGGCGCCGTCAACTGGTCCAGGGTGGTCTTGTAGCCATGGGTCCCGTAAACCTCCATGTACGTGACGACTACAAAGAAGAGTCCGGTGGTGATCAGGCTCCAGATGACTGCCTTCGGGATATTGATCAGCGGCTGTTTGGCTTCCTCTCCAAAGGCGCTCGCAGCTTCGAACCCAACCTGGCTGAAGATCGCAATGACCACGCCAAAGCCGATCATTGAGAATGTCACCTTGTTTAAGGACATCTGGCCGTGGTCGACCGGCAGGCCCTTATGAAACAGAACGACCGCCGTAAGCACAAGGATCAGCGCCACGGACACGACTTCGAGTAGAAGCATCAGGATTGCCGATAACCGCACATCCTTGTAGGCACAATACCAGGAGGCGAACATGCAGATTCCGCAAAGTGCGATGACGGTTCCGATGTCGTTGACGTGGCCCGCGGTGACGCCCATCATGCCAAGCAGCACCTGACCGAAGTTCGTGAAGCCGGTCATCCCGGCCATGCCGATAAACAGATAGGCCCAAATCAGGCTCCAACCCGCCAGCCCGCCGGAGACCGGGCCCATGCCCCGAGTGACGTAGGCGTACATCGAGCCGGAGGTTGTGGACCGCCGGGCAAACTCATTCAGACAAAGAGCCACAAAGAGCAGCATGACCATGGCAAAGGCATATGCCAGCCAACTGCCGTTTCCAGCGGTGGCGAACATCGCCGGCACGATCAGCGACGCCGTCATTGTGGGCGAGATCAGGGCGATCGACTGGGCGAGGACTTCCCAGAAGTTTAAGCAGTTCTTGCGCAGGCGGCCGGATGCGCTCGGTGGCCGAATGTGACTGTCCAAATTGTTTCTACCTCCTGACGTATTGCCATCGGATCGTAGTACCAGTGGCGCCGATTTCACACCAGCGTCACGCACTATGCCGCGTACTCCCGCACACAGTGGGGAGTCCGCTCGAGTCGGATTTCTTGAGAAGGCGTCGTCGGGTGAGGTACTGCGTAGTACTGTGCTGCGTGTCGCCGAGTGTCCGGTCTTCGACGAACCGGACAAATCCCGATCCGGACTCCTGGCGGAGGGCGTAATGTCCGCCCC